>JABSQM010000019.1 GCA_013215805.1 Piscirickettsiaceae bacterium | reverse complement strand
TCCCCCCCCCATATTTCGCAAAAAATAAATCCGAAATCACTTGATGATACGATATCTCGAAATTGACTGGGCCGATCATAATGAAACTTACACCGAATTTGATGCATATATGTGGGTCAAAAACAATGGTATCGATTGCAACACCGTACCTTGGTTTCGGTTTGAAATCTGATCCACCATATGCACGTCACAAATAATACGCTGCGTCTTTGAAATAGTTTGCATTTTTCACCCCCGATATATATATTTTCCCTCATATATGATTTTTGAAAAATAAAATCCAGGATTTTGGTCGGCGGACGATATAACCATGGAAAAAAGAAGGCAACTCATTAGTTACTTCTTTTTCCATGGTTATATAACCAATAATACAAAACTCCGCGTTTTATTTTTCGAAAACCGCATATGGCGAAAATTTGTATATATTCGTCATTCGGACAGGAAACCATGGTTTTTCATGTATATTATAACCACAACGCTAGGTAAACCCATGCGAGTGTGCGAAGCACGGCCCAGCCACAGTTGCAGATGCCGAAATATTACACAATATTCAACTACATAATGTTTTTATCGCTATCCGGGCATGCTTGCGGCACATATCCATGTGTTTTCCAATATATGGTGGAAAAATATTTCAAATACGGGGCACAGTGGCTTAATTTGGGGGTTGACCCCCCGGTGTAACATGGGGTAAATATGTATACGCATACATACACATATATTCCTATGTACCCATATGTATGCATCTTTTTTTACTAACATGAAACATAAAAAATGGGGACATCCCCTCATATCGCCGTGAAAATATGTTTTTCCATTTGTTTGGGGGGGTTTGGTGATATGTACACCCCTTGGTTTTCACATTTCCTCAACAAAAAACATGGTTAAAATTTGGTTAGAAATCGAAAAAATCGAAAAATAAAAATAACTTACAAACGCGTGGTCGGATTGCCTTAAAACATGTTTAAATCGAATTTTGAGCGGATTTTGGGTCTAGAAACATGCATTTGTACCATTTTTCGTGTATTTTTATTTTTTTTTACATCATTTTCATGTATTCTGACCCCATTTTCCCTGTTTTTGCGTATTTTGCTTATAAATACGTATTTCTGCCATATTCTTTTTTGTTTTTTCTTTTTTTTACATGACCGGAAATGCTTGCATATGGTCCAGTGCATTTTTGTGGGTCAAACAACTGCTGAATAAACGATTTTGGTATGTGTTGTGGCAATGCGACCATTTTCGGTGATGCCATGGACCGTAGTAGGGGGAAGGAGTTTACATGTTCACTCATTTCCCCTATTATTTGTGTATTTTTTGTGAATTTTACGATTTTTCGCGTATGGTAAACGAAGTGACACATGCGTGATGTGGGTGAGATGTTATAAAGACATGTTTTTTTTATCAAGGGATAGTAGTTTAAGCATTTTGGGCGGTTTGTGGGGCTCCGCCCAATTTGAACCCAACATGCATGGCCCCCTCCGGAGGCGTTTTGGCGAAATCAGCAAAAAAGTAGGGGGGGGGCCCCGCGGCGGGCGCGCACTTCACCTTGTTCTGACAAAATAAAATTCGCAGACACATGCCGATGACGCACATACATCCGAAAAAATGTTCAACTAACCATATGAACATTTTTTCAGGCACAGGGGCGCCACCATCGCAAAATTAGAGATTTTATTTTTTCAAAACCACCAAAATGTTTCACCGGGT
>JABSQM010000018.1 GCA_013215805.1 Piscirickettsiaceae bacterium | reverse complement strand
TTTCACTTTGACATAGGTCTCGTCGAGCTGCTATGAGGAGTTGGTACGGATAAACCGATAACCGCGGCGAAGATACCTCCTTAGCTCCGGGCCATATTAAATAAACCAACAGTAGAGGATTGAAGGGTTAACCGCAATTCCTCGCTCAGTCAACATATCGCTAAAGTTAGCGTAACTTAAGGAAGTAGAGCCATACCAACGGATGCACCAGAGGATAACATCAGGGACGAAGTGTTTTCATTTGAAGTCGGGGTTGATCATCAATAGCTAGATTGCTGAGAGAAAAAACAGATATTAAAATATAAAGCGATTCTTTGCAATTGACTCTTCAAAATTGATAGTTGGCTCCGATAATAGTCGTGTCCTGGAAATACGCTTTTTTATGATCATCCAGTGTCAAAAAGTTAGTTGCTATTAAACGGCGTCCATCACTTGATTGACGATTGAGGGACTTATTTGCTTTTTTCGATGCGGATCGTGCGGGGCGCTTTTCTGGTTGAGGCTCTGCAACCTCATAATCTCCCCAATCATGGTCTTATGGTCAATTATTGTTGTTGTGGAAAGTATTATGGGACACATCTAAACTGCCGTCCTTATTGTGGCACCTCTAGTGATACTAGTAATAGAGTTGAGTGGTGCAGTGCGGTAGTAGAAGATGCACTTGAAATAATTAACAGCAAATCCCTAGGGTTAATTGTATATCATCCATGATGATGTATTGGCCACGGTATCGGGTTGTTTGCTAGGGTTATTTAGTGCTGCAAAAGGACATGAATTCATTAGTGTTGATTATTCAGACATTGCAGTCGTAGTGCTAGCAGCTTTGGCTAGCCAAAAATGGCGTCTTGAAGTATTTCGTACTCGTGGTGAAATTTATGAAATTAGTGCAACAAAAATCATAGGCATACCCCTAGATTATTTAGAAGATAGAAAAAGGTGATTATCGAAAGTTAGGTAAAATATCCGAATTGACATCAGGTTATCAAAGTGGTTTAGGCGCTTGAAGAAAATTTGGAGCTGATTAATATTTGAAAAATAATGCAGAGATTGATTAAGCGGTTAAAAGTTTTCGCACGGAGTCATCGATGATTGTCAAATTTTGGTATGGCGTGCAAGGGGATGTAATATCAGTTGTTCAATATCCTCGGCATTGTTATAAGTTTAAGGGGGTATAACCTTCAATGTCAAAGAAGACGTACTTTATATCCGATTATTGAGCGGGCGTAAATTATGTTACCACCTACCAAGGCTACATCTAGACTCAAGATATGGCAAACAAGTGTTAAAACTAACATGCAAAGGATGCGATATTTACAGTAAAAAATGGTCTCGACTAGATACTTACGGGGGGGGCAAATTAATCGAGAACATAGTCCAAGATACTGCACGAGATATATTAGCATATGCTATGAAAAATCTTGAACATATAGGATATTAGGTAGTATGACACATCTATGATGAGATTGTTCGTGCAGTGAGAGAAGGTACTGCTGTCTTGAGGAATGTAAAGAGATTATGGGGTACATTGCTACCGTGGTGCTCTCATCGGCTAATTTGGGTTGTTCATGGTTGGCAAGGGAAACGATATGGGAAGGATTAAATATATGGCTAAATTCTATTTCACCCATTTAATTATCTCTATTATAAAAATTAGTGGAGAAGACAATTTAATGGAAACTGGGATAGAACATGCCTACCTTATAGTACAAAAATTAATAGCGGATAAATTTAGCTTAGACTTTAGAAATCTAGTGAGTATTAGTGCGGTAAATATAATTAAGGAGCAGGGTATTTGTAGCGTTGATGACGAATTGAGCAAAGATGTTCTTTGTCAGTATATTGGTCAGAATCAAATACCGCCACATTGCATGGCGTATAATAATAATAAATGCTCATATAAAAGGACCGTACCGCATTAACTCACTGTCACAAGGATGTATTAGGAGTCAATTGATTCCCAATATATATTGAAAGGAAATTTTTATAATATACGGCCGATACCGATTCCAAAGGAATATG
>JABSQM010000017.1 GCA_013215805.1 Piscirickettsiaceae bacterium | reverse complement strand
TATAATCTTTTTTCATAGATAACACCTTATGGCCTATAGAGATATAGTTTTTATATTTTAACACAATTCTATCCTTTGATATTTATCAATTATATCTATTTGTAGTTATCTACGCATAAACAGTTTAACATAGTTATCTACTCATAAACAGTTTAACATAGTTATCTACGCATAAACAGTTTAACATAGTTATCTACTCATAAACAGCTTAACATAGTTATCTACGCATAAACAGTTTAACATAGTTATCTACTCATAGACAGCTTATCATAGTTATCTACTCATAAACAGCTTATCATAGTTATCTATTCGTATGATATATAATGCAATGCAATAAATAAATGTAGAATGGTTCATAGGTTAATTGTCATAATAACATTATCCAATAATTAACTCAAGACCTTATGTAGATCAATGCTCAAGATAATAGTGCCTAGATGCTAGTTTCATCCGATCAGTCGTATATTCTCAATAAACCTGGAACCATAAATTATTGATATAAAATGCATTAAAAGATCTCTTTTACTTATCTTGTACTCAATATCTATAAACGCATGCACTTTTATAGACTATTATCCAAAAAAAGTTAGGTATAATCCAACCAATATTTGGATGTCAAATATTGATAGTAGTAAAACAAAAAATAAAGATAATATGGAGGCTCAATGGTCAGATATATTTTATAATACCTTTCTAAATACAATCATAAATAGATCCATAGAAAATAATATTAAAATAAAAGAACTTACAGAAAAAATAAGAAAGGCTGAACACAGCATCATTACAAATAATTTTCCATTGCTCTTCTTGCAATCTGATTTTAACAGGATACGAGCTGAAAATAGATTAATTATAAATGAGTTTAAGATCGGGCTTAAATATAGAATAAATATAGATATATGGGGACATCTTAGTGAGTTTGAAAAACAATCGTTATTATCAATATTGAATTTAAGGTCGGATCGTTACTTAAATATATTAAATTTACAGGTAGACATTACATCTGCCTGGTTCGGATTACTCACCGACAAATTATTACTTAGATTATGCAAGCAGCGCCTACATAACGTAGTGAGAAATCAACGAATCATTGAACAGATATATAATCTTGGTGTCATTGGTGCTGCAGATATTTATCTTAATGAAAGTGTTCTTAGAAAAGAAGCTTTAGTTGTCCTCATACAGAAACGACAGGTAACAAATTCCATTATTAAATTACAATTGCTATTAATTGGATATCCTGATGGTCTAATGGATATCGAACAAAATTTACCCACATTAGAAACACCAACTTCAGTTATATTACCTTCAAATATCCTCAAAAGACGATCAGACCTACAACAATCTTGGTATTCAATATTAATTGCAGATATTGAATTTGGTATTGCTCATAAAAATAGTTTTCCACAATTATTGTTAATAGGATCGGTCAATGACGTATCTAAGAAAATAGATCAATCATTGAATCGCTCTACAATATCTTGGTCCATATTAACTAACATTAATCAGCCATTGTTTAATGCAGATAAACTTCAGACTGCTGAGGAACAAGCTAACACACAGGTAAGACAAGCTGAACAAAGATATATGAAACAATTATTTCTAGCTTTTTCAGAGGTGGAGGCAACTATCTATAATAGGCATTCATTAGAGAAGAGCTATCAATTAAATTTAAGATCTGCCCAACATGCAATGAATCATTATTCAATTTCATTTGAACAATATCAAAAAGGTCTCGTCACATATAATATAGTATTGGAATCACAAAAAAGATCCTTTGAGATACAATCCTCTGTCATTCGACTGAATGATGCACTATTACAGAATAGCACTCATTTATATAAAGCTCTTGGAGGTAATGTTTCATTAAAGATACAGCTCTATCAATAATAAAATTTATCATATTAACATTTGATTCAAACGTATAATATCGACTGTTAATTCAACTATTATGATCATTGATAACAAATTTATTGTTGACAACAAATAAGAATTTTTATCTTAATTCATAGCAAATTTTAATTTATTGCTCATTATGATTGTCGAATAATACAAGAAAAATTTACGATTGGAACAATCTAATAATAAATATTGAGATAATGAAATTTGTTTGTAAAAATTTTTTAAATATATAATCAGGTTTTGAATAATGTCTAAACTATCAAAATATTTTATTTTTTTTATGAAGTCTCGGCTCATGATTTCATACTAGTTCTTATTGTAGTCATCAATTACACATTCTAGCTGGTACAATTATCTATACATAATCAACAACTATTAAAAATAAATTTCATGCTATTTTTATTTTTATCTATAAAAATTAAGTGTCCATTATAAAATTAAAAGGACAGATAGGGGTACTGATGAATATGCTGTAAAATAGATAGAAAAATTAAAATCACCGGATTAAAATATCAACCATCTCAAAATGTAATTAAAATTGATAAGATATATTATAGTGGTACAGAAATCAATAATCATACAGATAAGATAATTTAAATAGCTTAGTACTAAAGATAAATAAAAATATAACTCTCGAGTCAGGGCAAAACATCTATTATTATTAATAATTATAATTATGAAAATATTAATTATGTGCTAGTTCTTTATTGAAAGTATCCAACAGACTGCAACCATACTAAAAAGTAAGACCGCAGAAAATATAATTGTGGGGTAATGGGGGGTATATAACTAAAATAAAGGTCGTCCCGATCAAATTGTACTTCTCAATTGACCCACTATAATCCTGTTATTATTGCCATAATCACGATGCGATGAAACATGTTTAAAACCGGCCTTAAAAAATATATTACTGACCTCATTAGCCTGATGATAGCCATGTTCGACAAATAACCAACCATGTTCCTTCAATCTAGTGTATGCTTGTTTCACAATAATACGTATATCTGTTAAGCCATCCCTTCCAGAGGTTAGGGCCTTGATTGGTTCAAAACGTACGTCGCCTTCTGATAGATGAACATCATCTTCAATGAGATAGGGTGGGTTGCTAATAACTATATTAAATGCTTTATCTTTAATTGAAGTTAACCAATTGGCTTGTATGAAACTGACGTTATAAAGTTTATTTTCCAATGCATTCATTCTTGCCACCTTTAATGCAGACCACGAGTGATCACTAGCCAGTATATTAGCATTAGGACGTTCCGTGGCTAAAGATAACGCAATAGCCCCAGCTCCTGTTCCTAAGTCAATAACTATCATCTCCGACTCTAAAACATCCAATGCTAAAGTAACAAGCATTTCCGTATCTTCGCGAGGTATTAAAGTATCCTTAGTTACCTTAAGATCTAAAGACCAAAAACCACTTGTACCCGTAATGTATGCGACTGGTACTCCAAATAACCGTTTCTGAATATAATCCTCAAACATTTTTTTCTGTATACTAGTTAGGGGCTTATTTGGCCACATATGTAGATATGTAGTATCGCAATGTAGGACATGACATAATAATACATTGCTATCAATATTATTGCCAAGTTTACCGTATATAATTGAACGCCCATAGTCTAATGCTTGCTTAATATTCATGATATTATCTACCCAGAATTTATATAGCATGGTACCAACTCCAATCTATCCTAAAATATGAATAAGATTTATATCTATAAAAGAATAGATAACATAAATGGTATACATCATGTTTAGAATATATTCACTTCAAACCCATTTATAAAATTAGAAACATTTTCTCGTACTATCTAGGATAGATAATATTGCCAAACTTAATAATCTTACATATGTTATCAACATTTCAATCTTGTACTTCCTAATTTAATTATAGAAATAGATAGAATAATTTTGATCTATTATCTTCACACATAGTGTTTGATTAAAGATTTCTTATTTAAAATATGCAATTAATTATTAATGAGAATGATTCTTTAATCAATGATTTTTCATATAAAAAATCGCATATAATATTTGGAATGAACAAACACAATTTTTTTCAGCACATTCTTATCTTTCATGCATTACCTATCGCTACTATACCTAAATCATTATCTAAAATATTTTTGCAATAGTTACAGGTTTTGAGTATCTATGCAGTGGACAGATACTTGTTGTATAGCTCGAACAATCGTATTCATGAAAGATATAATTAAATTCCATATCATTTATAAAAAATTTCCTTAAAATATTTTTCATAAACATGCAACATCGTTAGCTCACATCGCATATTTACTAATTGATATGCTTAAAAGCAGTAAATCACGAAGTGATATTAGAAATCATAAGTTACTACCTCGCCTATAAGCTCAGTCTTCGAGAAATAGAAGCAATTAAATTGGAATGCGGCGTAGGTCGATCATGCAAAAATTGATCTTTGGATCATTAAATTTATACCCATTTTAGAGAATAAATTAATACTTGAGAAGAGACCAATATCTTCTTCATGGCGCATGAATAAAAAACCTATATAAAGATTAAAGATAAGTGGTTTCACCAATGTCGTGTCATCGATAGGTTCAATGATATCATCGACTACTATATCAGTTCAAAGTGTGATGATAAAGAGGCTAAAGCCTTTCTCCATAAGACCATCGTTGAAGATGGCTTACCAGGTAATATAGTTGTTAATTAAAATAGTCCAAATCATGCGGAAAGCAATACAATAAATGTACAGCTGTAGTCGTCAGGGCTTTTTATGTTGCCTTTAATTAAAATATTGGCCGTAGATACCTCAATAATGTTATGAAACAAGGTCACGGTTATCTAAAGCAGAAGATGCGTCAAGCGCTAGGCCAAAAGCGATGCAACAAAATCTCAGGATAGTGGTACTAGTCAATCGATATATCTACATCATCTGTAATTTTTCGACAGAGCACGTGTCAAACCTATTCTTAGTATTACTGCCTATACATTGTATTTACAAAACATAATGATCATCCATGTTATTTATGACAATACCTTGAATACATCATGGTTGTTCTAAGTATGAAGTTGTAATATTATAGATTGTTAAAACTATATTGACATGTTTAAATTAACATTTCTATGATTTTCGCACAAAATAATAAATGATGATTTGATTGGTACACCCAATTTAGGTGTAAGTACTATAAATTATGTTTGCATGTCCTTTGATTTATTGGTGTAATAATTTATGATAAGTAATTTAAATTTATATATATTGCCACTCTGGTTGTTGCCGATCAGGGGCTAATGCATCAACAATTCATCTATTATGAATATGCTATTTTTCCATAATGTTTATGGTAAATATCAAATATTATTGTAAATAACAATGCATTTTTACTTAAGGGATAGCTATAGAAGTTTATTTATAATAATTTACAATCAAAATTAGGAAGCTGTATAAATAATTATTAGTTGATAACCAATATCA
This sequence comes from Piscirickettsiaceae bacterium, assembly GCA_013215805.1. Taxonomy (GTDB): domain Bacteria; phylum Pseudomonadota; class Gammaproteobacteria; order Nitrosococcales; family Methylophagaceae; genus 41-12-T18. The sequence goes on along the minus strand of JABSQM010000017.1, from coordinate 1,158 downwards.
CAGAACTATAAAATGATGTCAATATCAGGATAAATTTTATAGTCGAAATTTATACACTACCTCCTAGATGATAAATATCTTATATAGGCATCCAGGCATTATAGATAACTGATAGATAAGGTATAATATCACATTTATATTTTTTCAGATTTATCATGGAACTATTTTTTTGGATCATCGGCTTTAGCTTGCTTGGTGGGCTATTAAGCGTAATTATCGCATCATCATTTTTATTACTTTCTAATACTATCAGAGATATAGTTGTTCCACACCTCGTTAGTTTTGCTGTTGGTGCATTATTAGGAGCATCATTTCTTGGCCTAATTCCCCACGCGATGGAACATGAATTTCCAGTCAATGCTCACGATATAGGGTTAACTCTATTATTAGGACTATTATCATTTTTTGTTCTTGAAAAGATGGTACTATGGCGTCATTGCCATCATGATCAATGTAGTGGCCATTTGCCAGATTTGGAGCAAATAGCTCATAATCAAGAAGCTAATAATAAAGCTGCTTGTACTCTGATATTAATTGGAGATACTATACACAATTTTGTTGATGGTGTGCTAATTACTGCTGCATTTATGAGTGACATTCATCTTGGCATCGTCACTGCACTAGCTATTGCAGCTCATGAAATTCCACAAGAATTAGGTGATTTTATCATACTATTGCATAGTGGATTTAACCAACGGAGAGCCCTGTACTATAATGTCTTATCTAGTTTAGGAACTGTTACTGGTGCAATGATAGCATACTTTACATTAGTTAAAATGCAAAATTCATTACCATATATACTAATCATCGCAGCTTCAAGTTTTATCTATGTTGCCATGGCTGATTTAATTCCAAACCTACATAATAAAGTTAAATTATCAGAAACAGCTCAACAGATTTTTTTGATTGCTACTGGAACTATTTTCATCTTCATTGCACATAGCACTTTACACTAATGAATACTGAGTATAGTCCCTTGATTAATAAGATTTTGATTATTGCTCCGTCATGGATTGGTGATATAGTTATGTCACAATCACTATTCAAGGCATTAAAGGAGAACAATCCCAATGTAATTATCGATGTATTAGCTTTATCACAGGCCAGGTCTTTGTTATATCGTATGCCAGAGGTTCATCAGGCTATTGCTATGCCAGT
>JABSQM010000016.1 GCA_013215805.1 Piscirickettsiaceae bacterium | reverse complement strand
TAGTTGACCAGGCTCGTTTTCGTACTCGAAGATCCCGTCCTGCGTTGATGAGTTTTTTAATCTGGGGGCATGATCAGATTCGATGCCATTGTTGCGGAACTTTATCTGCCGTCGTTTTACGTCTTTCTACAGCTTGCCTTCCTTTTCAAGTAAGAGATAACATAGGTGTAAGATATATACTTGTCCGTATTCAGTATTTTGGGCTGTCTGTCTTTTTTATAATAACGTAGGCAGCGCTTTAGGAACTGGTAAGCCGCATGATTATTGCGCTGGGGGTAGAAGCCTAACGTCTCCCTGCGCTCATTGATGGCACGGTACAGGTAAGGCTACTTTCCTTTCACTTTAACATAGGTCTCGTCGAGCTGCTATGAGGAGTCGGTACGGATAAACTGGTAGCCGCGACGAAGACGCTTTCTTAGCTCTGGGCTATATTTCGACAAACCATCGGCAAAGAGTTGAAGGGTTAACCGCAGTTCTTCGATCAGCCAACATATCGCCAATGTTGGCGTAACTTAAGCAGGCAGAGCCATACCAACGGATGTACTAGAGGATAAAATCAGAGGCGAAGTATTTCCATTTGACGTCGGGTTGCTCATCAATAGTTAGATTTCTGAAAAAGAAAGCAGATCTTAAAGTATGAAACTATTTTTGCAATGGTCCCGTATTTTTGATATAGTTATTGTTGCTATTGTGATTGATCCAAAAATTTAATCTATAATGTAGTTTACGAAAACGAGTCAATTTAGATTAGTAAGTGTGAATGGAAAAATTAAATCAAACATAGAAACATTATTCTTTTATATCTGCCTAACAATTTAATCCCATTTCTATCAAATATAGCACAAGAAATAGCTGCATTAGAAGAGGATGTATCCAAGACCGTATCTCCACATGTTGCTAAAGCCTTAAAAATAAATTGGTCAAAAATAATAATCACGGTTAATATCCTAATATGTGTCTTGAACTGAAATAATAATGTCGCTATTTATAACTGATGAATGTATCAACTGTGATGTATGTGAAGCTGAGCTCCCTAATAGTGCAATTACTTAAGGTGAGGAGATTTATGAGATAGATACTAAGTTGTGTACAGAGTGTATTGGTTGTTTTTAAACATCAAAAATGTGTAGAAGTTTGTCCAGTAAATTGTATTCCAAAAGATCCTGATAAGGCTGAAGCAGAATGGGAACTTTGAATTAAATATAAGTCTTTGATATCAAGATCTGACGTGAGTAGTGAGTAAAGGATTATTAGAATTTTAGTTCAGATAAATAAATCAGATCTTTTGTTGTATCTTTCAGACTTTACCCATATCTCATACTAGATTCAATAGCACCATTTATCCTTTCAATATAAAACACTTCACAATTTATATGACATCAGAATATCGCCCAACCGACATCGAGACCTCCGCACAAAAATGGTGGCAAGATCATAACAGCTTTCGTGCTTTAGAAAACTCGGATAAAGAAAAATATTATTGCTTAGCTATGTTTCCATATCCAAGTGGTAACCTGCATATGGGTCATGTTCGTAATTACACAATAAGCGATGTAATATCACGTTACCAAAGAATGCAAGGTAAGAATGTATTACATCCGATGGGATGGGATGCTTTTGGATTGCCTGCAGAGAATGCCGCAATTAAAAATAAAACTTCTCCTGCATTATGGACTTATAACAATATCAATCATATGCGTATACAATTACAGCGTTTAGGCTTAGGTTATGATTGGGAACGTGAGTTAACTACCTGCACACCTCAATATTATAGATGGGAACAATGGCTATTTATTCGTTTATTTAAGAAAGGTCTAGTTTACAAAAAAACAGCTATAGTTAATTGGTGTCCAGTTGACAATACAGCATTGGCTAATGAACAGGTTATCGATGGTTCCTGCTGGCGTTGTAACACAAAAATTGAACATCGTAAAATTCCACAGTGGTTTATGAAAATTACTAATTATGCTGAGGAATTGCTCAATGATTTGGATCAACTTGATGGTTGGTCCAAACAAGTTCGTACGATGCAAGCTAATTGGATTGGTCGTTCTGAAGGTGTACAAATTGAATTTCGTATTGTTGATAGCACTGAGAGCCTATCGGTTTATACCACGCGTCCCGATATTTTGATCGGAGTAAGTTATGTAGCTATAGGGGCAGAACATCCTATATCATTGAAATTGGCTGAGAAAAATGAAAAAGTAAATGCCTTTATCAATGCATACCGAGATTTAAAAGAGGAAATAAAATATGTTGATAAGAGGGAAATTCATACTGGACTAACGGTTATTAATTCTATTAATGGTAAGGAAGTGCCTGTTTGGATAGCTAATTTTGTGCTGATGGAGTACGGTACTGGAGCTGTGATGTCCGTTCCTGCACATGACCAGCGCGATTATGAATTTGCTCAAGCCTATAATCTAAAAATTAAACAGGTCATTGAACCTATCGACGGCAATACCGTGTGTGATTTAACTAAATCTGCATTTACTACCAAAGGACGGTTAATAAATTCTGAGCAGTTTGATGGTCTGACATCATCTCAAGCTTTTAATGCTATCGCTAAATTCCTTCAGCAACAAAATAAAGGTAAACGCCAAGTTAATTATCGACTGCGCGATTGGGGGGGGTATCTCGCCAATGTTATTGAAGCACCACTATTCCTAGATCCCATAGCAGCTGGAAAGCTCGCCAAAGAGGAGCTAATAATTAGAAGAAAGCGCAACTACAAAAAACGCACTTATACACTGGAGTTATTTCGTAATGAAATATATAGTATGTTTAAATATGGTGATTCACTTGCAATAAATGAAATTCATTTAAATAAAACACACCATCTAACAGTATCAAAAAGTACCATTCAAAGATATTTAAAATCTATAGGAATAATCAGGCATGGCCAAAGGTTATCTAGCCAAATCAAAATCTCAAGCTGCATCCATAATAAAAGAATTACGAGGCAGAAATAATCTGTTCAAATCAGTAGGCACCGTTCGAAATTATCAGCAATCTCTGACAACTTGTTGCGAATATTTAAAGGTGCTCAAATTAG
>JABSQM010000015.1 GCA_013215805.1 Piscirickettsiaceae bacterium | reverse complement strand
AATAGGTAAATTTTATCTGACTTTAATCCATTTATCAAGCAAAGACGGTCTTCACATTGAAGAGGAGATTAATAAAGACAGATTTCTTCCACACGAGCGTTTTTCGCTCATCACGACGTAACCAAAAATTAAATTGCCCTTTGTTCAGCATCCTTAGCGACTCGTAGCCTTGAATGGTTGGCCGGGCTCGTTTTTACTCGGCAACCCCGTCTTGCGTTGATGAGTTTTTTAATCGGGGCATGGTCAGATTCGATACCATTGTTGCGGCACTTTATCTGCCGCTGCTTTATGTCCTTCCGCAGCTTGCCCTCCCTTTTTAAGAAAGCGATGGCATAAACGTAAGATGTATGCTTGTCCATGTTCAGTGTTTTTGCTGCCTATCTTTTTTATAGTAATGTAGGCAGCACCTTAGGAAATGATAAGCCGTATAGTGACTGTTCTTGGGAGGGATATAGGTCTAACATCTCCCCACGCTCATTGATGGCACAGTACAGGTAATGCCACTTTACCTTTCATTTTAACATAGTGCTCATCGAGCTGCTATGAGAAGTTGGTACGGATAAACTGACAGCCGCAACGAAGACGCTTTCTTAGCTCTGAGCCATATTCGATAAACCATCGGTAAAGAGTTGAAGGGTCAACCGCAATTCTTCGCTCAGCCAACATATCACTAAAGTTAGCGTAACTTAAAGAAGTGGAGCCATACCAACGGATGCACGAGAGGATAACATCAGGGGCGAAGTATTTCCATCTGAAGTTGGGGTGCTCATCAATAGTTAGATTGCTGAAAGATAAAGCAGATTTTAAGGTATGAAGATATTTTTTACAATAGATTCATCATTATTGCGATTAAGATGATTACCTTTTTATATGTTCAAATACTTTAAGACCTGTAGGACATTCAAAAAGGTTTCTAAATAACCTAAATAGTAAGTAATGAATATAATGGATAATTTTCTTGATAGTTGATGTGAGCCATATATGCGACCTTCAATAAAAATTATTTGGGACATTTTACTGTACGAAATTATGAAATAGACTTGATTAATATTAAAAATTATTTTATCAGCGTAGTACTCCAAATAGTTTTTAATGATGTAATTATCTCAGTATCGTGCAGTTTTAATAGTTAAAGTTATTTATCAATAAGGAACCTTATGTATAAAAAGAAAGGACAATTTTATTATTCTCCATCAGATTTGACTCGTTATATGGAAAGTCCATTTGTTTCATGGATGGATCGTTTTGCAATTGAACATCCGAAACTAACTCCCAAAAAAAACTCTGCCCATACATTCATGAACTATCTTGTCCAAAAAGGATATGAGCACGAGGATGCATTAGAGTCATCTCTCATTGAGCAAGGTTTCTCCTTAATGAAAATCAATGGCACATCAGCAAATAAAAAATATGCCGATACACTTGAGGCAATGTATCAAGGAATTGATGTTATATCTCAAGCTCGACTAGAACTTGAACAATTTATTGGATACGCTGACTTCCTTGTAAAGGTTCAACATGCAGAGGACTTAGATAGCTTACTAGGCAATTGGCATTATGAGATATGGGACACAAAATTATCCGATATATTAAAGCCAACCTTTGCTATTCAGTTGTGCTGTTACTCGCAAATGCTAGAATCCATGCAGGGATATTTACCAAAATTTATCACCGTGACTTTAGGGAATAATAGAAATGAATGTCTACGAATCAGTGACTTTTACTATTATTATCAGAAGCTGAGATCATCATTCATAGTATATCAGGATAACTTCAATTCGGATAAAATGCCAGATCCTGCCGATTCTAGACACTGGGGTGATTGGAGTGCCTTTGCTGAATTTTTGATGGTAGATGGGGACCACCTATTATTAGTTGCAACTATCACCAAAGGACAGATTAAAAAACTTAATCAGGTAGGTATTGAAACCATGCATCGGTTGGCCAACTCTTCCGTCCAGCATGTGTATGGTATCAATACTGTCGTTCTGGCAAAGCTTAAAGCCCAAGCAGCGGTTCAAAAGTGCAGCGCAGGTAATAGCGTGCCCCAATTTGAAATTATAAAGCCAGGATTTAATGAAAAATCGGGATTGGCATTACTGCCTCCTCACTCTTTATTTGATGTATTTTTCGATATTGAAGGATATCCGTTTTATGAAGGAGGTTTGGAATATCTGTGGGGTAATACTTACTTTGACAATGAAGGTAATCGCCAATTCGTTGATTTCTGGGCGCACAATGAAGGGCAGGAGAAACAAGCTTTTCAAGATTTTATTTATTGGGTTTATGAACGCTGGCAGCAAGATCCAAAAATGCATATTTACCATTATGCAAATTATGAAATCGCTGCTTGCCGCAAGCTTATGAGTCGATACGGCGTATGCGAATATGAAGTCGATCAACTGCTTCGTAACAAAGTTTTTATAGATTTATACAAAATCGTCAAAGGCAGTATTTTATTAGGCGAGCCACGTTATTCGATTAAAAATGTCGAGCATCTTTATCGATGTAAGCGTGAAACAAGAGTTAGTAACGGCAGTGACTCCATTGTAGCATATGAGCAGTGGCGTACACTCAATAAACGAGGGGCGCAAGGCGGTACTTGGCAGACTTCGGAAATCTTAAACGGCATTCGAAATTACAATATTGATGATTGCAAATCAACTCAAGAACTAGTCAATTGGCTACGCCGACAGCAAGTAAAAAATAGCATTAGTTATTTCGAAAAAACTGAAGTTGCTGAATTAGATATGAAAGAAGAAGTGACTGAACGAACGCTGCTTCGTGATCGGCTATTAACACGATCTTCATCTGAGCTGAAGACAAACCCTAAGCAGGCGGCATTGACTGAAAATTTAGCGTGGGTACTTGAGTTTCATCGAAGAGAAGCAAAACCTATATTTTGGCGTTTATTTGAAAGATTGGAGCTAAGCTACATTGAACTTATAGATGATTTAGATTGCCTAGCCCATTCCAATAGAACGGAGAGAAAACCATTTAGACCAACTTCCCACGCACATAACTTGGCATATGAATATTACTTTGATCCTACACAAGGATTTAAAGGCATACAAAAGCAATTTTATTTGTTGGATATGGAAGATAAAGATAGTAATACAGCTAAGGTAAACATCGTT
>JABSQM010000014.1 GCA_013215805.1 Piscirickettsiaceae bacterium | reverse complement strand
TGATAATAAATAGTACGAATTATATGGTAATAAATATAATTAATATACATCTGTAATTGTCAGGACTTTGCATTATATTTAGTTGAAATATTGAACATTACATATTTAAATAATGTTGTTAAACAGAATCATCGTTAAGTGAAGTAAATAATACGTTAAGCGCTAAACTCAGGATCAATTGGAGAGACTCAAGACACTCTACATGGCAAATAAATACGAGCTATGATTAAACTAAAACGTATATTTATCAAAGAAATAACTGCCTTTAAAAAATTTTGCGCGCTTGAAAATTAGCTGCGCTTATAAAACTAGCACATTCACCTCATTTATGATTTTACAAAGAGACCCGACAAACATCTCATGTCGCAATAAAAATAAATTTAGTTAGCATACCTAAATAATGTGAATTATTTTTCTTGTCATTTATTAATAAATAGCAGAAAATAAAATTATCTTAACTAAATATTTTAATTATTATAGTGATATACTTAGCATTACTCCTGATTTCAATAAATTTATTAAGACTAAAAATATTTCAAAAACCAATGACCAAAATATTTTAATAATATAGAGTAATAATTTATACTATCTATGATACGTATTATGATTATATATTAAATTACATGAATGATGATCAGTTGTTACGATATAGCCGTCAAATATTATTACCACAGATAGATGTTATAGGCCAACAGAAATTGCTTAATAGCTGTGTACTAATTATTGGTTTAGGCGGATTAGGATCGCCAGTCGCCATGTATTTGGTGGCAGCCGGAATAGGATATCTAATATTAGTAGATGATGATCAAGTTGAATTATCTAATTTACAACATCAAATCGCACATGGACAAGGGGATATAGGTAGAAATAAAGTTTTATCTGCTGCAGACACCTTGAAAAAAATTGACAGCTCGGTAAAACTTGAATTAATTGACAAACGTATTGATGGTGATAAATTAAAGCAAGCAGTTGATTCGGCTGATGTGGTAGTAGATTGTAGTGATAATTTTAACACCAAATTTCTATTGAATAAGATCGCCCATAATTGTCGAAAACCGTTAGTATCAGGAGCTGCTATTCGTATGGAAGGACAAATCGCAGTTTATGATTCACGCCAACAGGATCATGCTTGTTACCGTTGCCTCTATGATGATACGGGCGAATTACAGCAAAACTGTTCAGAAAATGGTGTATTGTCACCATTATTAGGTATCATAGGTGGAGTACAAGCTATGGAAGTAGTAAAATGCATTACTAAAATCGGTAAAAATCTTAGTAATCGCCTATTGATCCTAGACGCGTTAGAAATGACTTGGAAGGAAATTAAGCTTCAGCAGGATCCTGCCTGTCCAGTATGTTCAAAGATTATAACATTTAAAGATTGAAGAAATTGAAGTTTATGAGCTCTATTATGAATGATTCTCACTTAAAATATATTGCTGAAGAAACATTAAGACAAGCTAATAAAATGGGTGCATCTTCAGCTGAAGTCAGCATTAATCATAGCAAGGGAATATCAATTACTGTACGCCACAGTAAGCCAGAAATACTCGAACATAATAATGATACTGGCTTATCATTAACAGTCTATTTTGGTCATAGCAAGGCATCTGCTAGTACTTCAGATCTAAATGTTGAATCCATAGTTGATACGGTAAATTCAGCCTGTGGTATAGCTAGACATACTCAGATGGATAAATATTCTGGATTGGCCGATGAGTCGTTAATGGCAACCGATCTTCCTGATTTATCCTTATACCATCCGTGGAATATTAATATTGAAAAGGCTATTACCTTAGCATCTGAATGTGAGCAAGCAGGGAGAGATGTAGATACTCGAATTACCAAATCTGAAGGAAGCTCTTTATCCAGCCATGATGGTGTGCTGGTATACGCTAATAGTCATGGCTTTGTTGGGAGTACCCAAAGCAGTCGTCATAGCTTATCCTGTACATTAATTGCTAATGATTCTAGGGGCATGCAGCGTAATTATTACTATGATATTGCTAGGGATAGTACAGAGTTAGACAAAGCCAACGAAATTGGAATACGAGCAGCAAATAATACACTTGGACGTTTAAACCCTAAATCAATTAAGACAAACTCGTATCCAGTAATATTTTCAGCTGAGGTATCACAGTCATTATTCAAAAAATTAATAGGAGCTATTATGGGAACTGCATTGTATAGCAAGTCCTCGTTTCTATTGGATTATCTAGGCAAACAGATATTTCCAGAATTCATCCATGTTTATGAACAGCCACATTTAATCAAAGCTTTAGGCAGTGCACCTCATGATGGAGAGGGCATTGCTACTCAAGAACGTGATATAATTAAAAAAGGTATTCTAAAAAGATATGTATTAGATGGTTATTCAGCACGCAGATTAGGAATGACATCTAAAAAAAATTCTGGTGAGATACACAATCTGATGGTAGATGGTAAAAAATCTAATTTTCACTCGTTATTAAAACAATTAAATACAGGCATCATAGTTACCGAAACCATGGGTATGGGGATTAATATAGTAACAGGCGATTATTCTCAGGGTGCTGCTGGTTTTTGGGTAGAAAATGGAATAATTCAATATCCAATTGATGAATTTACCATTGCTAATAATATGCGGGATATGTTTATGGGAATTCAAGCCATAGGTAACGATGTAGACAAACGTGGCAATATCCATACTGGCTCAATACTATTAGATAATATGATGATTGCCGGATAAGCATACTCATAATTGAAGATAACTAGTAAATAATAAGGACGTTATGACTAAAATAAGTTTATACTCACTATTAGATCATTTAAATATAAATAAAGCCTATAATAAATTACCTGAAGTATATCTATATACCTAAAACAGACAATATCTATATAATCAATGCTATGAAAATGTACTATTTGCTATAATGATTTTTAAATTTTTATTTGAAAAAAGTCTTGATAAGCATCTGTACAATATTCAGGCTAAATTATAAGTTATTTATAAAATATATATAACAAAAATTGTGAATAATATAATATATTCAGACCTAATATATTAATATCAATCGTTTAAAAGCCTAATTATGTACTACCCTAATTATAGATATTAATTGATGTCGCATTATACAGCATTCTTATTAGTATTAAATTCATCTATATGATTATATTTAAGTGTTTTACATAACAGAAACGGAATTTAATATATGTTATATAGCTTATCAGATAGGATAAACCATATCTGACAATAAGACTATTTACGTAGTGTTGGTGAATATTAAAAAGCCAACAATAGATAGTGAAGATATGGACAATTACTTTACTGAAATATCAGTTAATTAGAAGCAATCATCGATATCACATAACAAGTCATGATACCAAATAATAAATATTGCAAGTTTGAAAAGAATTTTATTTGTTCCATTATCTAAATTAGATGTAGGTTTAATTAATTATTGTTCCTCTTTCCTATGTAATATGTTATTGACAACATCAAATCAAAATTATAATTACCTTATATATTAAACAAAAACGGTTTGCCTTAAAGAGATTATCTATGTTTACATAATATAATTTATATTCTTATAACTGAAGCAAATATATATCTGCTTTCTAATTTAGCCTAATTAACCCCCTTTATATATAAATATTGAATATAATATAGGCATGTCAAAATTTACAAGAAATTGAGCAAATGATCAATTGTATGTTTTAAATGATATAAACTTCTACTTAAACTTATTGAACAAACAACATATAAATTATATTTCAACAAGTTGTATATCAAATTTCTCCATCATTATTAATTTCACTCTTAAATATAAAATTTTGCCTCGCCATAATATAAAACGATTACAAAATATTTTTTGACGTTAATAAGATATAAAAATTAACGGCTTTATAAAAATATAGTGATTATAGAATTAAATAGATACAACCCAATAAAAATTATTAATAATAAATGATTATATTTATAAAGATAAATTAAGATTTATGTAATATGCTAATTAAGTTCCCGAAGACCTTGATGACTTTTAAAAAATGATAATAAATATACTATATGGTAATTAATATGATTGCAATTTTAAAAAATAACATAATTTATTGAATAATATATCTAAATAATCACAGGAGAAAAATCTAATATGTCCTAATTAAAAATTGGAACACCTTTACTTAATGACATCCTTTTAGATACTTAAAATTTTTAATATTTCCACAAAAAATTCATGACATAATTAAAAACGTGAATTAATTTTTATAAAAAAAGTACATTATTATGGATAATAAAGATTAAGTATATAAAAAGACAGTTATTTTAGTATCTACTTGAAATATTATCTGAAAATTATAACCAAATTTATTATATAAATATAACCTCATGAGTAGTAAAAAAAAATCAGAGACACCCATTGAGATACAGTTAGAGTTATTTCGGTCTACGAAAAGGCTTAATCTTTCAGAAACTTACGAGGCTATTCCCAAGGAAGTTTCTCATAATGACCAACTTGTAAAATGGGTGAGTGATCATTTAGCAAAACCAGTAGAAAAAAAATTTTTTATAAATGAAAAATCTTATATATCTGAAATATCTCCAGCAAACTTTAAGAATAGAAAAACCAAACAATTTCAAAGCCATTTTCCTAATTTTAGAGAAGCCAGGATAGAATACGCAATAATTTCTTTTGCCACCAAACAACTTATAGATATTTCTATAGATTCAGAAAATAAAAAAAAATTTTTACTTAGAACTACTTATTATCAAATTCAAAAAGAAATTGTTGAAGCTATCAATAAAAGAAAAGTAATAAAATTAAAACCAAATAATTGTCCTTATAACACCACAAGTATAAGGGAAGCTTTGGAAATTTTAAAAAGGACTAATATAAGAGTAAAAAACTATATTGGAAATAGAGAATATATATTTAATAGAATTAAAGATATTTATATGGACGATAATAAAATTGTTATTGAATTAGGAAATATGATTACTAACTATATAAGTTCTGGAGATTGGAGGGCAACAGACTCTTATAGTATCCTTGCTTCTCGAGGAAAATATGAACTTAAACTCAGAGTAATTTTAAATATGAGATTTAAATATGCATCTGAAAATGGAAAGCCTTACAGTCCATCCTTAAATAAAATTATTCAAGAAATAGATTTTGTCGAAAACACACAAAAAAGAATTACTTTACAAAAGATAGTAGGTATCCTAAAAAAAATGCATGAAGTTGAAAAAGTTATCATTGATAAAAAATTTGATGGTAAGAAAATAATTGATGCTATTCTATATATTTACCCTACTTCTGAGTTCATTAAAATAATAATCGAAAATAATAAGGCCACAAAAAGAACAAAATCCCCTTCATTAGATAAAAACGGAAAGCCAATTATCGAACCAATGAGATCAGATTTTGAAACCAACTTTAGATATAATAACGCAAAACATGAGTATAATATTAAACTAGTGAAATCCTCTTTCAATAGAAAATAACCATGATTTAAATGTAATTAATAATCATAAAGAAAAAAAACAAGAGCTGTAATTAATAAGATTTATGACATCTATTTTATATATAAAAAATGATAGATAAAATTAAAAGTATAGTGAATAACTATATATGATTATATGATAAATAGTAAAATACATTCACTATTATATAAATGATAAATTAATCTAAAATATCAACCGAAAAATAATAGGACAATGTATATATAGAACTTTTATTAAAAAATTTATATGCTTTATAATATGAGTATTAATTTTAAATAACTTAATATTGTATAACATTTTTAAAATTTGAGTTTCATATATAAGATCATCTTTCAATTGTTATGAACAATTAAATTAAGAAAGGACATTGTAGTAATTCTCCATAAACTTTCTTACCCAAAGAAGTAATTTAATAAAATAAAATACTTTATTAAATTTTTTATTATAATAAGGGTGAAATTATGTCCACTAAATCTATTTTTGCACCTCAAAAATCAGCTAATATTTTACCTGTAAATGGCGTTCAACTTAGTGTAATTTCTTGTAATTTAAAATCGGATTCAAAACCTGATCTTATGCTAGTCAATATGTCTGAAGGTACGGCTGTTGCAGGTCTATTTACTCAATCTGCAACTACCGCTGCCCCTGTAGACTGGTGTAAGAAAATTTTGAATCAATCAGACGCACGTGCACTTATTGTTCATGCTGGAAATGCTAACGCATGTACTGGTAAGAATGGTACTGAGTTGGTCAAAGAAACTACTAAATTTGTAGCTACTTTACTTGATTGTCATAAAAATCAAGTATATATGGCAGGTACAGGAATCATCGGTCAAATAATCCCTGCATATCAAATAATTAACAAAATTGATGAATTATTCAATAATTTAACGGACGATGCATTTGAATTAGCATCAAATTGTATTATGACTACTGACACCTATTCAAAAGGAATATCAAAAATTGCAAAATTTGGAGAACAGAATGTAATTATCTCTGGTATTGCCAAAGGTTCTGGTATGATTGCTCCAGACATGGCAACTATGCTTTGTTTTATTTTCACTGATGCAAAAATAAATAGTGAAATTATTCAAAAACTACTTAATAGAGCGAATGTAAAAACATTCGCTAATATAAATGTAGATAGCGATACTTCTACTAATGATACGATTCTACTTTTTGCAACCGGTAAAATAGATTTAGAACAACCTATAACATCTGAAAATGATCTTCAACTAGAAGATTTTGAAAAAAAACTAACAGAGGTTATGCTATATTTAGCTCTTCAGATTGTAAAAGACGGAGAAGGAATATCTAAATTTATTACAGTAAATTGTTCAGGAGCAAAAGATGAAAACGATGCCCGTGCTATTGCTCTCTCAATTGCGGAATCACCATTAGTAAAAACAGCTATGGCAGGTAATAGTCCTAATTGGGGGAGAATCATTATGGCAATTGGTAAAGCTAAAAGAGATATAAATAAAAAAAAGTTAAAGGTACAGTTTGGACCTTATGTAATGGCAATAAATGGAGGTCCAGTTCCTACTGTAGATATGGATGCCGTCAAAAAATATCTCACCTGTAAAGAAATTTACATTTTTGTTGATGTAGGAATAGGTCAAAGGAGTTCTACAGTCTGGACATGTGATTTGACGCATGCATATATTGATATTAATGCTGACTATAAGTCATAGCTATTTTATATAATTATGAAGCAATATATTCAATTAATTTAAATGTAAATAATATCATTCATAGAGATATATCTCATTTTATAATTATCAATTAAATATCTAAAGTTAACTCATTATTTAAATTTAGTTGTTAATAATATAATTGGTTTTTAAAATTTGCAAGACTATTTTTAGTTATATATTATACTATAATAATCTAAATTTTCATAGTCGTATAATATATTATTATAAATTTTTGTTTGTATATTTGGATTTACTTAAGGTAGGCAACCTTTCATCCTTCAATACCTGTTTTCTATATGACTTCCAATCAAGAACAGCTAATTTTCCACCACCTTCTTTAAGTCTATCCATTACTCGAATACCAATGTATCTTTTAATATCCACAATACCCAAATTAGATATTATAATAGTAGGCTTAAAATAACCATATCGTTCATTTAATACTTCGAATAGCAAATATTCTTCACTTTCACTACCCTTTTGTAATCCAATTTCATCTAGAATAAGTAAATCAACTTCTCTAAGATCGTCAATCACCTCTTGTTCTGTTTTTTTTGAATTTATTCTATATGTCTCACGTATTTTTCTAAACATAGCTGAAATTGTCATAAAAGAAACAGTTTTTTCTCTTTTAATGAAATAATTAGCTATAGCACTAGCAAGATGGGTTTTACCAGTTCCTACTCCACCAGTCATAATCATGCCCGTTCCTTTTTCCATTACATAATCAAAATTGTTAATATAATTTTTTACCGTTGAAAGTGTATTGCGTTGCTGTTTAGTTATTGCTTTAAAGTTATCTATTGTTCTTGTTGTATAACGGGGTGGTATACCACTCCTACGAAATGAAGTAGCTATTCTAGCTTCATCATTCCTTTTTTGAAATTCTCTTTTCATGTAAAAATTATCCTTCCTTTGTATTTCAATTATCTCTAAATGACATTTAATACAACCAGAGATAAAAGATTTTTCTTTCCATATATGCTTAATTCTAAGATATTGAGTATTGTGCTTTGTACATTTTTGCATATCACCTTGATTATTCATAATATAAAGTCTTTACTTTTTTGATTAATCTGTTTGTAATTTTTAATTCAATATATATGTCATCAATCTATTTAATTACTTTTTGTTTAAAATTATTGATTTATGATTTTACCATATATATTTTTTAAATTCATGAAGTTTTTTAATTTGTGATAATTATTTTAATTGTAAATATATGATTTTATCTTGTATTAATATTATCAATGCAACATATTGAAAAAAATGATGTGATAATTAAAAAAAGCATATTAATATTAATCATAATAAGAAAGTTGTCAATTTTTCTCCCTGACTTTTTTCAATAACAGTGAGAATAATAAACTAAATTTGATTGTGATGTTAATTTCTTAATTTTTGTAACTTTTGTAATTTATTTATGATTATTATAAATTATAAGGTTATTAAAAAGGTTAGGGAGAAAAATATGTTTTAATTTTGAGTTATATTAAGGCTTTAGATGATTTCAGTGTACCTGACATCCCTGGAGTTCTGTACCTAGCATTCCTGTATTAATGGTTTATAAAATTTATTTTTCAATAAGTTATCCACAGTTAGTTGTTAAATGCATTCATAATAATCAAATTTTAAGTATATTTTTAAGGTTTATTTTTAAGTTCATCCGCTTTTGTTGTGAATTTTTATCTTTTATCTTCAATCGTACTTCTAACTCCTGTATTAATAAATACAAATATGATGTATGTACTTTCACCTCCTGTATTATCGTACTTTCAGACCCTGTATTAATGTATAGTTTTACACAGACTTCCTAACAATATTAGACATGCAAGTTTAATGTTTCATAGCTTATCTGAAAATATTCTATAAGCTTTTATTATTCGAGATAATCTAAGTAATGCAATAATGCATCTCTTTGGAAATTATAAAATTTTAGAATTAATAATCGGTCGTATCCATTGCCAATGGATCTGTAATTATGAGAGGTTTAAATTTTATTTACCTATGTATTTAGATTAATCGTGGTGAAATGAAGTGTAAATTTAATCTGTTGTTTGATAATCCAGGAGCCTTGTATATCATTCAGCTTTTATAGTTTATTATGGATCTCATAATTTACGAATGTATATAAGATATTAGGCATGTACCTTAATTTTAGTATATGAGATATCTAGTTTTAAGTATTGAGAACATTATATATTTCAAATTAATATTTATTGGACTATTAGTAAAAGGTTTCTTTGCAAAGAAGCAAATATAATTAATCAAATTTTAAACATCTCTAAAGTCCAACGCTCCATAGATTTAAAATAAGTTGCCTTAGATTTAACACCTTCCTTTAACAAAGATCTTATTACTAAAGTTACAGGCGAGAGTCTCAATAATATTGATGGAATGCTTATTAGGGTAACCAATAAACAGGAATGGGGGTATCATGTATAATACAAGAGTTACTTATCTAGGGCGGATCAATTTTACAATTGCCCATGAGATAGGTCATTATATGATGTACCGCGAGACTATTACATCGGATATAATTAACCGCTCTCAAAGTAATATTTTTTATAAAAATGGCAAACAAAGGGACATAGAAGCGGAAGCTGATAACTTCGCCTCTCATGTATTAATGTCCAACCGTGATTTTCGGGAGCAAATAGATGGTCACCCATTCAGCTTTGATATAATTAGCCATTGCGCCGACAGATATAGAGCATCACTGACGGCAGCAGTACTTAAGTGGTTCAATTTAACCGAACATAAGGCTATAGCGTTATTATCAGAAGATGGTATCATATGTTGGTTTAAATCAAATGATAGAGCCTTTCGATTTGGCAGATATTTTACTACTCGTGATATGTACAACAAGTTGCCTTTAGCTTCTATGGCAGTCAAAGGAAAATTTTCTTGTATTGCAAGAGATGGTGTCCGACATGATTCTAGAGTTTGGTTTGATAATGAGGATCTGATCGAGTACACCATCTATTCTAAGGAATATAGCCAAACTCTGACTGTGCTAGTCCTCGAGGACATCATAAAATTTGATCTTGCCGATAAGGTTGAAGAAGAGGATTTACTTTAAATTTAATTAATACTCGAAAATAGCAAGGACTTTTAGTCACTCGATCCTGAATGCCTTTTAAGGACTTTAAATATTCTAACCTAGTCATTTCATTCTATTAATCTATGAAAGAACCGGGAACAAGCCCTCTTAAGGGCTTTGAACACCATATTTAATTATTTCTTATCATACAACGGATGTTACAAAACTATCATCCCAAATGGTTTATCATAATTGGCAAATTAATTATCGTTTTATTTTTATGTTAAGGGTATATCCATACGATTATCATTGTTACCTTGCCAAATAAAGTTTGGCGATAATTGCCGACGACCATTTCTTATCTTAATTATAACATTGGATACTTTTAATGCTTTGCAAGTATCTTGTATGGTTTTTTTCGATAACCCTGTGCTATTTATTATTTCTTGTTGTGTTGCTACAACCTCATTTGTTTTCACATTTCTTTGTTCAGGCAACTAACTTAAAACCTGCATTTTTCTATTACCTACCGTATCTATAACATATATCATATGACCTAACCAAACCTTATTTCAACCAATATCTACATCTTTAATTTCATAATATTGTACATTTTTAAGATCCCCCCTGACTGAGGATCTATCATTTGTATAGTTCTAGCTTTAACGCTCTTTGTTGCTGTTGTTTTTTTTTGCTTCTTGCCATACCCTCACTCCTGATATTATTAAGCATATAATAAATATGTTTATTAGATTCTTTAAAAATCTATATTTATCAAAAGCATATTTTACTAAAAAGTCTGTTTTACCTTTTAAAAATAAGGCTTTCATCTAAAAATACTGTTAATATTTTTTCTAAAGATCTTCTATCATCTTTTAAGCAACTTATAAAGTATAGTCATCCTTATTAAAATAAGTGGGATAAATCCAGGAGAAGTGGTATGTAACTGTATTAGCATCAAGACATCTATATGGAAAATTTGTCTTATCGCTTAGATTTAAAATGTTTAGATATCACTGGTAAGATTCTGAAAAGAATATAAAAAATTCAGTGTTTTAATAATTTAATTTATTTTATATATCTAATAAATTAAATGTTGAATTTCAATGGGATAGTTATAGGCTAAATTCGGTTGTATAAAGGATTATTTGAAAAGAGTTTCATTGAATAGATTGAGGAGTAATTTATTATTGTGATTATAATTAAAGCAAATTAATATAAATCATCTCTAATTAATTAAAATCATAAGCTGATAACAGCGGGGGCAAGTAATTTTATTAATATATTAAAGTCGTATGCAAGAAAATTATATAGCATTGCCCAATAATTATTTTAAAATAAGTGGGATAAATATAAGATAAATAGCACTATTTGAAAAATATCGATAATTTATAGATCAGGAATGAATAATAGAAGTATCAGATATGATACATATTGCAATTCTATTAATCTCTTAATAGGATAAGCTTTCAAAATTAGATTCAATTGTAAATCTTAATTTTAAGATGCACAAAAATAATTTAATATAGGTACTGAAGTGTCAACTTCATTGGATATGATTTACATGTATGCCAAGTCACACGATATTTTTAATGTACAGTGATTTCCTTGTAAATTAAGGAGGTCCATTTATTTAATGTTCACGATATCAACAGCTTCGCAAAAACTGGGGTTATAGGTATAGTAATATACGTACATTTTTAAGATGACTTTGGATAGAAATTACTGTCTTAAAAATAATCATTAGTGTATTTTTTGATGTATATGCAGATTAAGGATGCTATATGATGTTCATCAATACAGTTTCCAACAGAACCACAAAATATGATTTTTCTGATGTATAATTCAATAACCCTTTCTTAATTTAACCAAATGTTTCTGATTTATGGTTACTAGCACTTCTGCTTGTTTGATATCATCAATAACTCTAGCCTCACCTAATACCCCCCTTCTCTAATGAAATTATATTTCTAATATTAAATTCCACATTTTCACAATTGAATTTGCTAATAAAATTGCATTTTATTCCTTTGTTTTTTCTAAAATATCTGTAATTGCAGGAATATTTATCCAATACTGAATTTCATTTTTACTTAGACCTTTTGATGGATATTCATTATAAGTATGAATATTGAATGTCTCATCTAGAAATATAAGCCCATCAACTACCCTAAATTTAGGCGTTAATAATTTTATGTAGCATAATGTTAAATCAATAGGTAAATTGGAAAGCTTGAATAATGCATAGATATAATCAGTTGATCCTAAATTATTAGTTGGATCGAACTTATTATATGCGTTCAAAAAATCTTCTAAAGAAAATAATTTTTTATTATTATTCATTTTTATTTTCCCTAGAGATTTAGTTTTGTGCAAGCATTCTAGTTTTACCTTTACCGATAAATATTTTTCCATTTGGGCTAATATTTTTTGGTTTCCTTAACGTTTGGCCTAGAAATTTCATTATGATCCTGACCTGAACCTCTATATTGCTTCCATGTGCCATTACCATTATTAGTAGTGTACTGACTATATTTTCCAGGTTTTTCAATTATCGAATGTGCCCTACTTTCTGCCTCTTCTGAATGTTTTGGGGGTTTATTTCGGCTTTTTCTGAATTTCTTTCAGAAATTTGAAATTTAGCTTCATATTCTGTTAATCCCTTTTCCCAATCACCTTTGAACGTATCCGAAAAATAATATCACTATTAGTCAAAGTATTAGCTATAGAAGTTTGAGCTAAGAGACCAATTAATATACCTGTTAATATAATTTTATATATATTCATTTAAATACATTTGAATTTATGATTAAATATTCGTGTAGCCAGTTATTTTTATAAAGGATATTATATTTTATTGGGAATGCATAATTGTTTGAACTATTTTGAAAATGGGGGCAACCCCCCCCCTCACCCCATTTTTTTAATTATAAAGGTAAGCTACGAAAATGCCGACAAACATTATACCTATATCGTATATATTTATTTACATATACGATTTTTGGTTTCAATTAATTCCTAAATTTCATAGAATAAATATCCTTTTAAATAAAGATGTATTATCTAAAATCTAAACAAAATTATAAAATAACTTTTCCAGTTGGGAAAGATAAAATGATAGTCATTTAAAGCGGTTCAAGACACATCCTACGACCTTATAGCCTTTTTTTATCTAAGAAATGAAGTGGGCAGTTAGATTAGTGATCTAACTACCCGCCCCTTCTTAGTTTTTTATCTTTCATAAATTATAAGGAATTACTTTTCTTTCCTTACACCCTTAAATGGTGTTTTGTCCGATGTCTTGGTATCAATGAATCGTCCTGTTCTTGTGTTACGCCTCACCCAATGTCCGCTGGGGGGTTTGTGTTTGAGAACGCTTTTTCACAGCGCTATTTCTATGTCCATCACCCGATGGTGTGTTTCTAGCCATATTCATTTCCTATTATTAATAATAATATTTACAGTCAATTCACCAAAAAAGTCTAATCAAAATCTTATCAAGTAGTTGCATATAGGTTGCAATCTCTCGATAATCAGATACAAAAAGTTCGGTGAACCAAAAAAGTATATTATGGAACTATTTTAGTTCTTATCAAGTAGAAAAAGTTTATTATAGAATACTTCTTCTATAAATAATCAAAAGGCAATGGATTAGATGACCAACATATTAGGAGCTAAAAATTAAAGAGCCTCGCAAAAATAAAAATCTTATCCTAGAAAAGCTTGCGGAGAGGATAGGATTAGGGAAAGGCTATATCTAGGAGATTGAAAATAAAGGTATTAAACGACCATCTGCTGAAAAAATAGCATCCCTAGCTAAAGTTCTAGATGTCACAACAAATTATTTGATTATGGGAGAGCAAAGCACGGTGAGTGATGCACTTAAAAGAGATGTACAGTGCCGTAAATTAGGTCATTTAGATCCCAGTGACCAAGAAAAATCATGGATATAATAAAGACATGGAATGATGGCATTCTCTTCTTTATATTGTTGATGATTATCTGCTCTTGTTAATAAGATGGATACATTGAATATGTTGCCACCCGTTTTGTCTCATCTTTATACTTATCGCATGACATTAAATTTCTATAATTATATGCCGTGATGACTAAAATATATAAGTATTGAATGGACAAAGTGTATATTAATAATATTTATTTTGTTGATTAACAGGTTATGTATAAAATATCATTTATAGATATATTATTTAATGTATTTGGCATGGCTGATGTTATATTCATTAAGTTATAACCAATTGTGCGTAGAGGAATCTTATTTAATTTAGGACAAATAGCAGATGTAATATTATTTTGTGGGGAATATCCAAATTTTATATTGAGCGATTAGATCACATAAAAAGATACCTATAGATAAATTTTGATGAGATATTTATGATTTGGGTCATTGATTATTGGGCTTAATATCATAAATCAGACTATTATAAATTACTATTTTGATAGTGCCAGTTTTGAAGATAGTTGTAATAACCAAAGAAATGAACTACCTAAGCCTTATATTTAAGTGGTTCTTTGTGCACTATTAATTTATTATGTGCTATGACACGTTGTGTTATTTAATATAATATATACCTATGATATTTAGTATGAGTATTTAAAGGTATATTTGGATAATTGAGGGAAGGCTGGTAATGATTATATTTCTAGTTTCCATATACAAGAGTTTGTATGAACATTTATTGAGGTATATATGCAATTTTAGTTATTAGGGTCAATGTAAGTTTGCTTTAGTCTGAGTAATAGTAAACAGCAGTCTAGTATATATGGAGAATATAAGTGAAACGCCCCATCGATATTGATATCCCTAAAAAAGCAGAATATATAATTATTTGCAATAGTACTAATTTCTTGGAGTTGTTTAAAAAAATAGAAAAACGTTATAAAAATTGTTTCATTTTTGAATCTTTGGGCGAGGAAAGTTATTTATCAAGGTATTCTTTAATAGGCTTTGATCCAGATAGTATTTTCCATGCTAAAGAACATTGTCTTATGATCAATTGGAGATCTGGGATAAGTGAGATGTATCCTTGTGATAATCCTTATCAATTGCTTCGAGAGATCACACCTCAAGATGTTATCTCAAGAAATTATGTTGGTGGTTTAACGGGTTATTTAGGCTACGACTGTATTAATTTATTTGAGCCCAATCTTAATATTAAAAAAAGTGATAATTTTGATATGTTTAAGTTTGGTTTATATAAGGATGGCCTTATTTTAGATAAAATTACTAATGAGATCATTTATTTCTATTATCAAGTTAATAGAATTGATGAAATTAAGGATATCATAAATGAACCTTATTTAGGTAATGAACCAGTTAGCGTAAAGATGTTGGGTGATTCAATGAGTCGTAGTGAGCATGAAAATGCTGTTAACATTGGAAAAAGAAATATTATTGAGGGAAATATTTTTCAGTGTGAAATAGGCTTTAAATCAGAGTATGAAATCAATGGCGATTACCTTAATATATATGAGAAGTTGAGAGAAGTTAATCCATCACCACATATGTATTTTATAAAATTTAATGATGAAAGAATCATTGGTGCCAGTCCTGAATTATTGCTAAAAATTCAACAGGGTGAAATGGTAACTTATCCGCTTGCTGGTACCACCACTAGGGGGAGGACTCCAGAAGAAGATAAGGAGTTGGCGAGATGTTTATTAAAAGATAAAAAAGAAGTAGCTGAACATAACATGTTAGTAGATTTACATAGAAATGACCTGGGTCGTGTAGCTAAATTTGGCACTGTTAAAGTGCGTAGATTAATGGATGTTAAGAGATACAGTCATGTTCAACATATTTCAAGTGAGATTGTGGGAATAATGAATACATCAGAGGATATGTTCTCAGTTGTTGCCAGTAATTTTCCAGCAGGTACCTTATCTGGATCTCCTAAGATAGAAGCGATAAAAATTATAGATCTAATAGAAAAGGAGGGCAGGGGGCCTTACGGTGGTGGGGTTGGTACTTTCTCATTTAATGGAGACTGTACCTTTGCGATTCCTATTCGCACTCTATTTTGCAAAGGCAACCAAGCTTATGTCCAAACATGTGGCGGTAATGTTTATGACTCTACACCGATGAATGAGTATGAGGAGATCAAGAGTAAATTAGCTAGCACAGAAACAGTACTGAATATGTTTGCTGATGTATCTAGTAAAGGTAGTTCCATTTTGTGAATATTTATATAATAGATAATTATGGTTCATTTACCTATAATTTATATCAATATATTGGTGAATTGCTTTCAAGTAAGAGGGATCTAGGTAAGATATGTAGTTTTAATATTATTGTGAAACGCAATGATGAAGTTACTCTTACGGACGTAGAAAATACGAATCCTGATCGTATTATTATTTCTCCAGGTCCAGGTTCACCAGTTAATAAATCCTATTTTGGTATTTGCGAGATGGTTATTCGTAAATTGGGTTTAACGATACCTTTGTTAGGCGTATGTCTTGGTATGCAGGGAATTGTGCAAGCTTTTGGTGGCAATATAGTCAAGGCGATAGCACCAATTCATGGGAAGACAAGCCCGGTCTGTCATACTTCTGAAGAAATATTTAAGGGATTACCAAATCCTATTGAGGTAATGCGTTATCATTCGTTAGTTGTAGATAATGCTTGCTTACCTTCTTGCTTTAATATTACTGCAGTAGTAAGTGAATCATTTCAAAACCAAGAGAAGACTTTATCATCTTACTACGAAATCATGGCAATTAATCACAAGGACTATCCTATCTTTGGCGTTCAGTTTCATCCGGAGTCATTCTGGACTGAATGCGGTCAGGATATTCTTGAAAATTTTTTATTTAACCTAACTTTATCCTAAAAAATATAGATATAGTTTTATCATTTGATTGAATGATTCTGACCAAAATATGATCTTAAATATTTCCATTTAAAATGATTTAATGTTTGTATCTACAAATTTGGTTGCAATGCCATTTTATGAGTCTTTAAATAATTTTTTATCTTTATAAAGCCTTGAAAAATTACGCATAGCATTTATAATATTGGCGGTGCTTGTTCTCTAAGTTGTGATTCTACGAGTACAATATTATTTCCGTTTTAATAGAATTACATTCTATATTTTTTGGAATGTATATTACTTGAGAGAATTTGTACTTTTAAGTATATTCATCGAATTTTATGTATCATAGATAATGTTAATATTAATTCTGGTTATAATCAATTGACCTCTGGTCATCTTAATATGATCATACTAATATCTTAATGCCATTATCTTGTATAGGACAGGTGGGGGTATAACTATTTATAATAATGCATTGAGCAGAGCTTATTAAGTGTGGCTTTATTAAAAATAAGGTACATTTATTTGATTTTATAATTATATTTTTATTTTTAACCTTATATATGATATCGGTCGGTAATATTTTCGCTGAATTAGGTGAAGTAGAATTTCGATCTTATTCTGCTAAATTTTGGGCCACTTATCTGTTTATCCTTATATTTATTTATTGTTCTCTAATTCATAGTTTGAACGCAGAGATATAATTTTAAATTTTTATAAAATAAATTATTTTTAAGGATTTGCGAGAATATTAGAATGTCTATCATTATTAATGTAGAATATTTAAAATTATAAATAATAATTATAAGCATATGCATTTTAGGAAAGTGTATCATTTGGTTGTGATTGATATGAGAAGATGTTTTTTGATAATATGAATTATGAATTAGAAACATTAATTGAAGGTCGGTGATGATTATCATTTATTATATGTGTTCTATGAACTTTCTTAATTTAATATTAAATTAAGTAAATGTGATTAATAATATGCCAGGGTTAACTACAAAGATAATTCATGCTGACAGAAAAACTGATATAGAGCATGGAGCTATCCACAAGCCTATTCATACTTCTGTGGCTTATGGATATTCAGATTATCAGAAGTTGATTGATGTTTTTCAAGGTACCGAGGATGGTTACATATACAGTCGTCAATCTAATCCTACAACCACTCTATTAGAAAATAAAATCACTTTACTTGAAGATGGCTTTGCAACTGTGTGTTTTAGTACGGGTATGGCTGCCATTGGTTCGACATTATTTTCATTATTACGTAAAGATGATCACATAATTTCTAGTGTTCATCTATTTGGAAATACCAATAGTCTGCTTGAGACATTATCTATAATTGGGTGTGATGTAACTTTGGTTGATGCAACTAATATTAATAATGTAGAAAAGGCCATTAGACCTAGTACTAGATTAGTATTTATTGAAACCATTGCGAATCCTTGTACTCAAGTGGCTGATTTACCAAGGATTGGTATATTGTGTAAACGAATAGGTTTGCTTTATATAGTTGATAATACCCTAACATCAGGATATTTATTTCAACCCAAGAATGTAGAGGCTAGTCTTGTTATCAATTCTTTAACTAAAAATATCTCTGGGCATGGAAATGTTTTGGGTGGTTCTGTCACTGACACAGGTATTTTTAATTGGAATAAATTTCCAAATATTAATGATATTTATAAGGGAAAAATTCCCCAATATTGGGGAATTACGCAAATTAGAAAAAAAGGTCTTCGAGACTTTGGTGGTGCTCTACCTGCAGAATCAGCACATAAAATTTCTATTGGTGCCGAAACTCTTGTATTAAGACTTGACAGAACGAATAGAAATGCTTATGAACTAGCTCAATTTTTATCTAAACATCCTGCAGTATCTGACGTCTTTTATCCCGGTATAAGCACCCACCCTCAACATAAGTTATCTCAGAAAATATTCAGGGCATATGGTTCTTTATTAAGCATCGAACTTGCTGATTATTATAATTGGTCTACATTTTTAACAAATTTAAATTTTGTCATTCTTTCTAGTCATTTGGGTGACAATCGTACATTGGCTATTCCTGTATCTCATACTATTTATTGGGAAATGGGGTCTAAAATTAGGTCCAATATGGGCATTAAAGATTCCTTAATTCGTATTTCTGTTGGTATTGAGGACATAGATGATCTAATTGCAGATTTTGACAATGCGTTATATTCTTCACGCGAAGATTTAAAAGTTTCTAATTGAGATATATTTACTATATTAAGATTGTTGGTACTCCTGATATATCGCCCTATCTATATAATAATAGTATGGGAATGATGGCTGAACTTTTTGCCTATGTTGACTACTCTAGTAATATGCCATTTAAGTTCATGGTGTATAAATTTGAAATTATTTTCAATTATCTTGAAGCTATCTTATCTATCTTACCTATCTATCTTATCTATCCTTATATTTTATCGATCTTATGTTCTATATCTTTTAGAAAGTGACGTTATGCTTATGAACATTAATAATCTGATATATATATTATTAATTTTTCACTCTTCTTCATCGACTAATGATTACATCCGTAGGTATAATAAATAACAGGAATAATTATACAATAATGAAGGTATAAATATGAAAAATTATTATTAAGGTTGTCTTTACTGTTACAGTGGTACTGTATCAGTATAGGATGAGCATCACTTTTTGTTGATACTGAAGAACCGATACCTTTGTTAATTTTAGTATTAGTATTTCCTTATAATTAAATTAACGATGATATTAATATTTTCATCAATCATTTTAGTTGCGATGAGAATAATATATGCAACTATCAATAATAGTGGATATGATGTAGCCAGTATAAATGAGTTCATGAAGAGCGCAACTGGCATGTTAAAAGTGAAAAATCCTGATACAAATAAATTCGCAAGGTCGCGTTTCAAATGAATTTGATTTGAACTACATTATATTTTCATAGTGGTATCTATGTGGTGCATCATACTTTATATGGTGCACTAAACAATTAAGGATTGATATGGAAGCCGTTGGTTATGGCGATAATATTTAGTTAAATTATTTGTAAAATTTGTTGTCTATCACCAAATTTTAGCATTTCTGCTATGGTGTTGATTTGCATCAGATTGAGACCATTATCTCATCGCATCGCATCTCATCTTTCTTGTTCATTATAAGGTGTTTTTGGATGGATTTCTTATTAGGCTATATCATCTTGTCACCTTAAGGAAGAGAATTACATTAGTAAACTTCTTTGTTTTTTAGTACTAAATTCGATATTGTACTGACAACGTTTTTATCGGGGTGAGCTAGATATATATTTGATATAACTTTCATAAAAATAGATAATGGTATTATTTATGTTTATACGCATCTCTATGCTCATTCTTTATTAATTATATATGTGAATTTTACTTGAGGTATTAATTGATATAGCAACATATTGTCGATGCGTCGTATTATTAGACATATGTCTAATGAAGAGAGTTAGATTCAAGTATATTAAATGTCCTAGGATAGATATTTTAGTATATCACAGCTCATCATTAACCTCCTGATAGTAATTTTAGAAAATATAATATGCCTTCATGATTAGAGATATCATGAGAACATGTAAGGGTATAGATATTGAAACAAATATTTTTCAGTGTAAAATTATTTTTAGTTTTCATTTGATCTCATAATTTTAGTATCTAATATATGATTTCAATTTTATTAATTGTCCGTAATGTTATTATATTTATACCATGGCATATAGCGTATAATCTCCACCGATCATTGCTCTATCGAATTATTAATTCAAATATTTAGGTTCGTACAGCTGTAAATTTGTTTCTTGATAGTATCAAATACTCGCTAGATTAGTACAATGCTTCTTATTTGAATATCTAGGTATGACCTGTATATTAGTGTGATTAGTATATCTTTTAGCAACTTGATAGAGTATCCTGACGTCACTACAGATAAGTAAAAGCACTTAAATTTACATATTTTTAACTTGTGATATTAATTTTTAATAGTCTTAATACTCTATTTCTGAATTAGTATTCTTGCTTTTCTTGGATGAAGATTATTTCTGTCTATAAATTATGGATATATTATTAAATAATATTTATATCTTTTTATCCAAATATTCGTAGATACTAAATCTAAAAATCTTGGTAATAGTCCATTTGATATCTTCCGCAATAAGAATATTGGTGGGTATCATAATTAGGGTGACAAACATTGCAAATAAACTCCCAAAACCTAGTGATATTGCCATAGGGATTAAAAATTGTGCTTGTAAAGATTCTTCAAACATTAATGGTAATAATCCAATAAATGTTGTTAGAGATGTTAACATAACTGCTCTGAAACGAGCAGATCCTGCATTTAGTGCAGCATCGAAAATGGTACTTCCATTTTTTAACTGCTGGTTGATATGATCCAACAAGACTAGGCTGTCATTGATGACAATGCCTGTTAATGCTGTTAAGCCAAGGATGCTCAGAAATGATAAAGTATGCTCCATAATTAAATGTCCTAGTATAGCTCCTATAGCACCGAAAGGTATCACCGATATGATCACAATGGGCTGTAAATATGATTTCATGGGCAGAGCTAATAGGCAATAAATTATGAATATTAGTATTATTAGTCCTACTTTCAGGCTATCAAAGGCTTTCTCTTGATTTTTAGCCTCACCCTCAAAAGCATAGCTAATATTAGGAAAATCAATTAATGATTTATCTAATAAATTTGCTAAATCTTTTTGTAGCATACTAACATTAATTTTTTCTTTATCCATGTCAGCTGTAATTGTTAAGATTCTTTCGAGATTAATGCGTGTTATCGTGGAATAGCTTGTCGTGGGAGTAATAGTAGCAACATGGGATAAAGGTACCTGTTTACTGTCAGATGTTAATAGTAAAAATTTTTTAAGAGTTGACAATGAACTTCTCTCAGCCTTTGGAATTCTTATCAGTACTAAAACATGATCTTGGCCTCTTTGTATGTGCTGTGCCTCAAAACCACGAAAAGCTATACTGACTTGCCGTATAATATCGGAGCGAGTTAGTCCCAAGATATAACCCTGCCGATTCAGTTCAATGATTAATTCGTCTTTTCCATTTGAAATAGAATCTGTGATATTAAATATATTAGTATAGGTTAATAACTTAGTCTTCACCTCATCGCCTATCCTTTCTAAGGACTTTAATGAACGTCCTCTCAATTGAATAGCAATTGGATCTCCTGTTTGTATAATCTCATAATGAAAAATCAGTGATTCAACATTAGGGATATTTCCTATCATTGTTCGCCAATCTTTCGCAATATCTTTAAGCTTGATATTTGTGACCCCTTTATTTGAGGGTATCGTTTCAATACGTACGCAACCTACATTTTCATCTTGCCCTAATTTTTCTGACCAACCAGTAATAGATAAGATGTCTGTAATAATTAATTGCTTTTCATCACTTTTGGGATAATTATTATGATATTTTTTCTTTAGTTGTATAGCGGATGCTGTAATCTTTTTTATATACCAATCAGTTACTTTAAATGGCGTACTCATCGGCATTGTTAATGTGACGGTGGCATGATTTGATTCAATTTTTGGTAAAAAATTAAAATGTATTCGACCGCTAAAAATAATTGTTAATATCAAAAAAAAGATAGAAATACAACTGAATAGAACGATATATCTGTAATGTATGCACACAGATAACATTGGTTTATAGGATTGAAGTATAAATTGTTCAAAGTTATTGGAAAATTTTTTTTGCCAATTACTCATAAAAAATGAGCTACCATGATTTATCTTAATCTTTTTCAAATGAGAAGGTAAAATCAATTTAGATTCAATTAATGAAAAAATCAAACATGGGATTGCCACCATTGGTATTGATAACATGAAGTCTCCCATCTTGCCCTCTATGAATGCTAATGGTAAAAAGGCAGCGACGGTTGTTAGCATTCCATATGTGACGGGTATGGCTATTTGCTTACTTCCAACTATGGATGCATTTAATCCAGACATACCGTCTTTCATTCTTGAATAGACATTTTCACCTGTGATAATTGCATCATCTGCGATAATACCAAGCACAATGATAAATCCGAATGCACTTATCATATTGATGCTAATATCAAGCACTGACATGAATGATAAAGCACCGAGCAGACTAATTGGAATGCCCATAACTACCCAAAAAGCTACTGAAGGTTTTAAAAACAATGCTAGCAATAACATCACTAATATTCCACCTTGAATACCGTTATGTAATAGTGTGTTAAGTCGCGCCTTCAAATATTGAGAATGATCATCCCAATATGACAATGATGTGCCCAAAGGTAAATTTTTTTGTTTTTCTTCGATATATCTGCGGACTGTGTTTGCAATTTGAATGGCGCTTTGATTACCAATTCTGTAAATATTTATTAATGTGGCAAAATCTCCATTAAAATTAAATTTTATATTACCTTCCTTAAATGTATAATTGACTTTTGCAAGATTACCTATACGAACTATACTGCCATTTGGATTAGTCTTGACGATAATATTTTCAAATTCCCTTTGCCTATGAGCTTGACCTTTAGATCTGATTAAAGTGTCGCTGCCATTTATTATTGCAGTGCCAACTGAGGCATCAAGGGAATTATTTTTTACTGCTATTCCTATATCGGCTAGTGTTACATTGTATTCACGTAGTTTATATTGTGATGCTTCAATGCTAATTTCAAATTTACGCACATTAACTATTTTAACTTGAGAAATTTCCTGCATATAAAGTATCTCGCTACGAACTTGTTCAGCATAATTATAAATTTCTACCTCGCTATATGGACCGGAAATAACTACAGAAATAACCTGATTTAAGTATTTTTCTAGAGAGATAACCGGTTTTTTTGCGTTGGTGGGGAATTTTCTAATTGAATTGACACGATTTTTAATATCAGCTAGAATACTCATAGGTTCATAATCAGAATCTACTTCAATGGTAACGATCACATACCCTTCATTAGATTTACTGATTATGGTTTCTATGCCTTCGAGATCTTCCATTGCTGCCTCGATGCGTACCGCAATACCTGATTCAACATCCTCAGGTGCTGCATTGGGCAAAGAGACAAAAATACTGATGATATTAGGCTCGATTTTAGGAAATACCTCTACCTTGAGTAGTCTAAATGATGAAAAGCACCCCGCTCCGATTATAGTGACCATTAATAGATGAGCAGCAATATCGTTTTTGGCAAACCACTCTATCATTGAGCCATTTTTGAATGTTCAGTTGTTCTTAATTCACTGATGTTGACTTGAACTCCAGAAGATATTTGACCGATAGGAGTCA
The DNA here is from genome assembly GCA_013215805.1 of Piscirickettsiaceae bacterium. Classification (GTDB taxonomy): domain Bacteria; phylum Pseudomonadota; class Gammaproteobacteria; order Nitrosococcales; family Methylophagaceae; genus 41-12-T18. The sequence continues at coordinate 334,332 of JABSQM010000014.1, read as the reverse complement.
ACACTAATTTTTCACCTATGTATAAACCACTAAATATTAAGGTGTCTTTATCATTTTGCCAATCAATTTTAATTTTTCTGCGTATCAATATATTATTATTATTAATAATGTAGACATATTTGCCTTGGTAGATTGTACCATTGGGAATAATCACAGCATTAATAATAGTTTTTCCTTCAATTTCAGCATGGACATATTGACCTATAGTCAGGTTGAATTTGCTTGATTTTCTGTTATTATAAATATTTTCTATTTGAGCAACCACATGTAATTGTCTTGAATTTTCCTCTATGATTCCTTCCGTTCGAATAATTTTGCCATGCCAATTATGCGCTTCGCCGAGATCTGAATAGAGCCAAACTTTAGGATAATTTTCGTTCTGATGTTCCTTCTCTAAATTCATCGCAGGTAGATTAATGAAATTAAAATGATAATTATCAATAGGTAATCGTACTTCGAATTTATCCAGGGAATAAATATCCGCTAACTTTGTGTTGGGGAAAACCACTTGTCCGACGTTCACCATTGCTCGCAATACTCTTCCTGAATAAGGGGCTATAATCCTTGTTCTTGCTAAATTTAATTGTGCTTTGATAAAATTAGATCTGGACGATTCTAGTTCTGCCTTTGCCGTACTTAATTGCGGCTTGTGTAATACTAGATCTGGGGCATTACCTTTATTGCCTAGACGCTCCCAATTACGCGCAGCTTGAATTGAACGAGCCTTTTCTTCTATTAAGTATTGATTAGATCTTATAAAGGAGGCCTTTGCAATTCTTAAATTAGCTTGATGATTTCTTTCATCCATTCTTAGTAATTCTTCTCCTTTTCTAAACACTCCCCCTGTTTTAAGATTAGGGCTAATTGATATAATTTGTCCTGATATCTGTACAATTAGTATACTTTTTATCTGTGGTTGAATTATGCCATAGCTCTTAATTTTTATTTCGTAGGACCGTTCTCGTATCTCCATTACCTTTACATTTAATAATGCAGTTTGAGGTTGTTTTCTTTTTTTATCTTTTGGTTGGTTTTCTATGATCCAAAACCCTAGGTAGGTCGAACTAACTAAAATTACACAAGGTATTAGAATACGCATATAGAACATTTACTGCCAGCCTATTATTGTCATTAAAATATTTTAGGTCTTCTTATCTATCATAAATAAAATATTGATCAATAAATTTGATATTTTAAATTAATTATTATGATTTAAAAATTTACATGTTATTAAAATTACGAAAAATGGATAATTAATAGTAACTTAATAAATGAAGGTTACCATATAGATGGAGACTTAGATCTTAAAGTATATATATTTTTACCCCCAGTAGTTATCGATAGATTGATCGAAATAATTGAAGCCTAATAAAATTGCAATATATATTAGGTTATTTCGGAACAAGTAACGGAAGGGATTAAATATTTGGATGTATTTTTAGTCTTTGTAATTAATGGGACTCATTGTGAATCTATTTACATTCACAAAAACAAGGGGCTTATTTAAAATTTTAAGAATCAAGAGAGTTTGATAAAAAATAGAATAATTATAATATTTAGGTGCTTATATAAATGAAGTCTTTATCATTCCAGAAGGGGTTGAAATCTTAAAAAGTGTATTAATATTTTAATTTAAAAAATTCAAATAATATTATGAGCAACTAAATATTAAAGGCTAAAATTGAAATATTGAATCAATTTGTAAATCTTATATTTCTAAATCTATTAAATACAGTCATAAATTTCGGTGAAATTTTATAAAATAATAATTAAATGATGATATCATGGAGTACATAAACATCTACGTTATAAAGTAAGTTTAGAATAGATGTGGCGATGATATTTTATTCATATTCTTAATAGAGCACTCTCAATTTTTTAGGAATATTATTGATGAGATTGATTTTAATTTTATTAACAATTAATTTATATTAAAGGCTATGTTCTTAAATATTTTTAGAGTTAATAATATATCATCTCTTTATTATTGTAATGTCGAAACAGTGGAGACTATATTTGTGTTTTGTACTGCCTGAGAACCTTAAAAAAGTTGTGCAATAACTTTGGTTGTGTCTACAGAATTATTGCTTAGAAAAAATACTGCTAATGTTCGTAGGCTCTTATCTTAAGAATAGAACTACAAATCATCATTTATTCTGTCGCGAATATTTTTGTGAATGTGTAAATATTGTTAGTCCACATCACATCACATCACATCACATCACATCACATCAATGTACCAATTGCCATGTTTAAAGGCGGTCATCTTTATATCTTAAGTTGCCTAGGATAACGATATGTTCGCCACTTTGCCTGCAAGCTAGATCTATGAATAACAGAAGAAATTAAATTAAAACCAGGTATGATGTAATCATGCAATAATTAATCTTTCAATTATTAAATTTGCGATATCTATTCTAGATTATCACTTGATATTAGGAAGAGACTAGTCCCTTCTCCATATCACATGGATGAAACCTATATCAATATAACATGTAAGTGGTTTTACCACTATCGTGCCCCCGCCAATAAATTTGGATATGTTGTTGATTACTATCTAAACTTAAAGCGTGGCAGAATATGAGTTAAAGTCTCTCCCAATATGGCTATCTCCTAAAATTACTTACCAGGTAATATAGTCATTGGTGGTAGTAGTGTGAATTATGTGGTATCTACATTAATGAATGTACAGCTGTGTTTGTCATGGATGTTTATGTTGTCTTTAATTAAAATATCGGATATTGATATCTCAATGATATCGTTGAATGACATCACACTCGGGTGAAGTAAAATTTGTCTAGTGCTAGATTTGAAATCAATCAAATGGGTTTAAGAGATTTCCTATGACAAAAATTTAAACCATGATAAATTAGAGTGGATAGATATTGAAAGAATAATTGCTTTGAACAATTCTATGCACTTTCAGTATATTTGTACTTATAAATCAGTACGTTGACCCTATCTGTAATTTCGTAATTAATTCGATATCTCACCTTCAGAGGACTATATTATTTGCTTGGAGGCGTCAAACTTACAGTTTTGCATAATAACTTATGATTTCTATAAAATTTTAATTTATTATCAAATAACTGAACTGTTCAAATATTGAACCGGTAATGCACTATATCTCCATCATTAATTATATATTCTTTGCCCTCTAAACGCCATTTACCGGCCTCCTTAGCTCCTTGTTCCCCTCTGAATCTGATGAAATCATCAAAACTTATAACTTCAGCACGGATAAAACCTTTTTGAAAATCTGTATGAATGATGCCTGCACTCTCAAAAGCCGTAGTGCCAATTTGAATCGTCCAAGCTCGTACCTCTTTTTCTCCAACAGTAAAATATGTTTGTAGGCCTAATAAAGAATAACCACCTCTAATAACGCGGTTTAAGCAGGGTTCTTTTTGATCGATTCCTCTTAAAAAATCTATATTTTCTGTATCATTAAATTTAGTAATTTCTGATTCAATATGCGCACAAACAGCTACTGCAATAGTATTTTCTTTTTTTGCTAGTGCCTTTACGAGTTCTAGGTTGGCATTTATTTTTAAGCTATCTTCTGCCACATTAGCAACATACATGGTTGGCTTCATGGTTAATAAATTTAGTTTATATAATAAGGCAAGTTGATTTTCAGACAATGTCATCAAACGAATATCTTCACCTCTGTTAAGATGTTGCCAAGCCTTTGTTAATAAGGATAACCGCTCTTTGGCATTTTTATCTCCGTCCTTAGCATCATTAGTGGATTTAGTTATCGCTTTCTGTATGGTTTCCAAATCGGCTAAGGCTAACTCAGTATTGATTATTTCAATATCATCCAATGGTGAAATATTTCCGGTAACATGCATCACATTTTCGTCTTCAAAGCAGCGAACTACATGAATAATTGCATGGGTCTCGCGAATATTAGCCAAGAACTTATTGCCTAATCCCTCACCCTTAGATGCTCCTTCTACTAAACCCGCGATGTCCACAAATGTTATTGTAGCTGGAGATACACGTTTTGGACAAATCATTTCCACTAGATTATCTTGACGTACATCTGATACTTGTACGATACCAATATTAGGTTCGATAGTACAAAATGGATAATTTTTTGCTCCAATTTCAGATTGTGTCAAAGCATTAAATAAGGTTGATTTACCTACGTTAGGCAGACCAATAATGCCACATTTAAATTCCATCATTCATTCCTATAGTGAGTGTAGCCAACACATGGCCTTCTCCAAATTATCTGATACAAGATCGGATAAAATATTAATAGAATTATTGATCGCATCTAAAATTAATAATTTATCAGCTTGTGAAGGTCTGCTCAATACATAGTCAGATATTTGCTGTGATTTTACTGGATGAGCAATACCTAAACGACATCTTAAAAAATGTTTAGTGTTTATTTTAGCAATAACATCTCGTACGCCATTATGACCACCATGACCACCTCCAAGTTTTAACTGCGACTTACCAACGGGAAGATGTAGATCATCGTGAATAATTAAGATATTATTTAAAGGAATTTTATAAAAGTTTGAAAGTGCCGCTATTGCTTGACCGCTACAATTCATAAATTTTTGTGGTTGTAATAGAAATAGTTTATGTCCAGCAAATTGGGCATGCGCCAAGAGACCGTAAAATTTATTTTCAACTACAAAGGTTGTTGCTAAATCATTAGATAGTTGCTTCAGCCACCAAAATCCAACATTATGTCGGGTATATTCATATTTAGAACCCGGATTACCTAATCCAGCTATTAACCAGTTAGACATGTTTGTTATTCAAAGAATATCTTATCTTTCACTCAGTCCCTTCGTCTTCTGTTTCTAATTCTGTTACATTTTCCTCAATTTCAATAGCGGCACGAGGAGTATGAATACTAACCATTGATTGGTCATGAGAAGAACGTTTAGCCTCTTTTATATTTTTATATTCTTTATGCAATAAGGCCGTTAATTGGACTCCTTCTGGCAAGACTAATTCAGATAGTCGAATAGTTGCATCCATTACTAATGAGGATACGTCCACTTCAATATATTCCGGCAAATTTTTAGGTAAACAGGTCACTTCGATATCTGTCATTAGGTGAGAAATTAGGCCACCTAATTTAACTCCAGGAGCTACATCTTCACCTATAAAATGCAATGGTACTGACATGGTCATAGCGTGTTTGGAATTAATACGTAGAAAATCGGCATGCATGATTTTCAAATCACTTGCTGGATGACGTTGTAAATCCTTTAATACCACTTGCTCTTTTACGCTATTGATATTTATTGTCAATATGTGAGCATAAAATACTTCTTCATCCAGATGTCGAATGAATACATTGTGGTCTAATAATATCGACACAGGAGATTCCTTGCCACCATATATGATGGCTGGAATTTTGCCAGCATGACGATGGCGGCGGCTGGTACTTTTCCCACTATCCGTACGTAGCTCAGCTTGAACCTTAAATAAATTATTCATATTTCTCCCTAAGTTTAATAGACAACTGATTCTGCCCATTAAAATAATCTTACGTAAATCAACTTGTATATTTATGTAACCAACGATAGTACTAATTAAAACTTAATTAGAAATATTATTAATCCATATATAAAGAGCTCACTGATTCTTCGTTACTAATTCTATACATAGCTTCAGCTAGCATTCCTGCAATACTAAGTGTACGAATCTTTTTGCATTGACGTGCCTTCTCTTGTAGTGGTATGGTATCCGTAACTATTAGTTTATCAATGACTGAGTTTGTAATATCATCAACAGCAGATCCTGATAATATTGGATGTGTGCAATATGCTACCACTAGTGTAGCTCCTCTATCTTTTAATGCTTCAGCTGCTGCACATAGGGTACCAGCAGTATCAACCATATCATCAATTAAAATACATACTCGATCTTTCACTTCACCAATAATGTTAACTACCTTAGCAATATTAGCTTGAGGTCGACGTTTGTCAATGATAGCCAATTCTACATCTAGTTGCTTGGCTAAAGCTCTTGCGCGCACCACGCTGCCAACATCCGGGGAAACTACCACTAAATTTTGATACTTATGTTTCCATATATCACCCAATAGCACTGGCGAGGCATATACATTATCAACAGGGCAATTGAAAAATCCTTGAATTTGGTCGGCATGTAAATCTACTGTTAATACTCGATCAGCACCTACACCTGTTAACATATTAGCCACAACTTTCGCTGTGATCGCCACGCGAGCGGAGCGAGGTCGGCGATCCTGACGTGAATAGCCAAAATACGGCATCATTAATGTGATTCGTTTGGCAGAAGCACGACGAACAGCATCAATCATTACCATTAGTTCCATTAAATTATCATTTGTTGGCATACAGGTTGGTTGTACTATAAATACATCCTTGCCTCTAACGTTATCCAATATCTCAACCATAATCTCTCCATCGCTGAATTTTTCAATCGTAGATTTTCCCAAGGGTACATTAAGGAAGTGGACAATATCTTTAGATAATGCCTGATTGGCATTGCCAGAAAACACCATCATTTCATTGTTTGCCGTGCGTCGTTGCAGCTGAAGGTATTTATTTTTTGTCACGTATTGGCGCCGAGGGTCATGTTTTAAAAATAAGAAGAATGGCTGGGGTACCAGGATTCGAACCTGGGAATGCAGGGATCAAAACCCTGTGCCTTACCACTTGGCGATACCCCAAATAATCATTCACATTCTAACATTTCATTATACTGTTAGAGCAAAATTTCATTATTATAAGTATTTATCTAAACTTTTAGCCAATGGAGATTTGTTGCATGCTTTTGCTACAAATCCATGCCAATTTTTCGGTATTTTATCTACAACTTTCTGTGCTTCATCCCGAGCATCAAAGTCAACAAATACGCATGATCCTGTTCCTGTAATCCTAGATTGCCCAAATTGTGCTAACCAATCTAAAGCATCTGAGACGGCCCTATAGCGATCTATTACTACATTTTCACAAATATTTATACCTTCTCCTAACAGAAACCTTGATATTGTTATTGGTTCACAATCACGTGTCAATTCGACGGCCGAAAATATTTCAGCTGTCGATATATGACAATTGGGAAAAATAACGACATACCAAGGCTCAGACAGAGAAATGGATGTTAATTTCTCCCCTATGCCCTCCGCCCAGGCTGCGCTTCCATGAATGAAAATGGGCACATCTGCGCCAAGTCTCAACCCTATTTCTGATAATTCAGTATGTGATACTTTGCAGCGCCAAAGCTGATTTAATGCTACCAAAGTAGTGGCTGCATTGGAACTGCCACCACCTAAGCCGCCTCCCATTGGCAAATATTTTGATAAAGATATTTTGACACCTTTGCTAACTGACGCTTGTTGTTGCAATATTCTCGCTGCACGTACGATCAAGTTGTCATTATTATTAACACCAGTTATAGGTGTTAATAACTCAATATTTAAATCTTGAGTTATTTCGAACTGCAATTCATCGCAGTAATCTAAAAACTGAAAAGCAGTTTGCAGTTCATGATAGCCATCATCTCTGCGACCTGTGATATGCAGAAATAAATTTAATTTGGCTGGCGAAAGCCATGTTTTCACTTTATTGCCTCCTAGTAATGAATAATACATCTTTAGATGTAAATATGGATTCTTAATAAAAATTTTCACAGGAATGAAATAGTTTTTCAAAGTAATATATTGTAAAATTTAATTTTCCTATTTTGTTGCTTAACATATTTAATAGGACATTCCATTATAAGTTTTATTTTTCTATATTTCCTTTTTCATATGGTGACTCGTGTGGCTAATCTTGCAGAGCCTCACATAATATTTGAATATTAATGTTATCTTTTATAAATTTTTTTGGGCTATTTAATGGTGTTTTCTGATAGTTTTCTATAAACAGCCTTATTTTTTCACCATCATTGACTGATAACATCCCTTTTTAGAGAAATGGAGACATCAAATTTATTTGATGTTTGCCAATATTTCGCCGCTAATTTAAGTTTATACTTCAACTCTTTCCTCCTGAAACTATTACAGTACTGTCTTAAAAAATGTATTTATTAGATTTTTCTGATTTTAATTTTTATAATCCCTCTGGGAGTATTAGCAGGTCTATACCATACGATCTTTCAAGATGTATTTAATAATAGGAATGAAATTGCCAAATTTATAGAAATAATTTACTCATTGACCGAAGCTACTAATGTTATTTAATGATAGTATATTTTTTTAGCTTGTTGCAATCCTTGTTTCCAAACATGTTTGGCTTCTAGTTTCTCGCCTAGTAGCCACAGAACCTCACCTAAATGTTCTAAAATTTCAAGACTTGGCTGTATTGCGATAGCTTGGCGAAAATAATGCTCTCCAATTTTTAAATTTCCTAATCGCGAATTGATACAACCTAAACTATCTTGATAAAAGGGATTATTTGGTTTTAAATACACTGCCTTCCTTATCAAGCGAAGAGCTTCCTGATGACGATTAGTATGATTCGACAAGATATAACCTAATGCATTCAAAGCTTGATCATAATCTGGTTCTATTTTTAAAATCATGTGCAAATTTTTTTCTAAAATATACAGTCTATTTAGGGATTTAGATATCATAGCCTGGTCATAAAATAATTTTATATTGCCATCAATTTTTGGGATTGCCTTAACATATATATTAAAAGCGGCAAAGTCGTAACTTTCCTTTTTCAGTAAACTTCCTTCAAATAAAAAATGTTGTGCTATTTTATCAGGAGTGTTGTCTTGTAATAATTTTAGATGATTTCGCGCTTTCCCGATTTCTCCTAATTTAGCCAATATATTGATGTAGTGTGTTTGCGTTGACTGGTAACGAGAGTTTTTTATGGGCACCGAAGTAGACCAAGCAGATGCTGTCTTAAGATTGGCATCCAAGTTTCCAGATGAATCTATTAAATACTTTACTTGTATTCCTAGGTCATTTGGTTTTATCAATTTACTAAGATATCCTTCTGCCATGCCACCATCCTTGTCCTCTAAAGCTAATAATCCTAGAGCTAATATCACCATATTATCGGGTTGGTCATCATATAATCTCTGAAATATTTGACGAGATCTTTGTATATGACCATTTTCACCTAGGAATTTAGCATAGATAAAAAGTAAAGTATTGCTACCATCATCCCAAGTGTGTATTGCTTCAGATAATAAAGCTAAAGCAGAATTAATTTTACCTATATGTTTTAATATACCTGCTTTCATAACTAGGGCATTTGCAAACTGCGGTTGCTGCTCGAGCGCGTTATCTAATGATTTCAGGGCATTTACATAATGTTCGTAAAACACCGTTAATTTGCCATAGGCAAGCAGTATGTCAGGGTTTTTATTTTCAAACCTTTTTAGTTGTTGAAAAATATTTAGTGCTTCCACATAAGTCAATCGTTTTGTTATCTGCTCAGTAATGCGCGATAGCATGCTTTGTACATTTTTAGGTTCTAACAAAAGTGCAGCATCAATTGCTCTTATTACGCCGCCATAATCCTCTTCTAGTAAAGATATAATCATCTTAATTACGTAAATGCCCGCATCCCATGAATCTATCTTAAGCCACTGATCCAATGCTAGAGCAATACGTTTTGTATCTTGGGCAATGATTGCTATTTGGGTTTTATATCTTGCCAATATAGGTGATTCTATCTCTATCTCATGTTCATGATATCTATTTAATGCAAATTTTACATTATCTCGTTGTTCAGCAATTTCTTCCATTAAAATGTAGTGAACCAGATTGGAGGTTAAATATGAGGTCTTAATATTAATGTTTCGTTCTAACGTCTGTCCTACTGCTGTAATTTTTTTTGGAGATATTGAAGATTGGCGTGCAGCTTGTTGAATTGGCGCCATGACACATGATGCAAGTGCCAATATCATTGTATATAAGCAAGCTTGGATAGCAACCTTCAATAGCTCTTTCAATTTTAATTGCGATAAATACATAATTGAACGACCTGTCGTGTTGATTTTGATAGAATGATTAGTTAATAACTTTACTGGCATTTAACAACATTACATCAACAATTATATGCAATTTGTCATCCACGGCATTAGTCATAATACGGCGCCAATTAAAATCCTGGAAAGCATAACTTTCAATAAGGATATATTACCTACTGCACTAAATTCCTTAAAACAACATCCCAATATTATTGAAGCTGTAGTGATATCTACATGTAACCGTACAGAAATATATTGTCATTTTAATGGTGATTATGACAATATTGTAAAACTATGGTTACATAAATTTCATGATCTTGCCCCGAACTCTCTAACTGATTTTTTATATGAATATGAAGGTAGCGATGCTATCCGCCATTTGTTATGTGTAGCCTGTGGTCTAGATTCTATGATCCTTGGTGAACCACAAATTTTGGGTCAACTTAAATCTGCTTACAATCAGGCATTAAATGCTAATACATTAGGAAAATATTTAGGCCGCCTATTTCAGCATGCATTTACTGTTGCAAAACTGGTTCGTACCGATACATCTATCGGCAATAGTTCAGTGTCGGTGGCTTTTGCGGCCGTTAGTCTTGCTAAACAAATTTTTAGTGATCTTGCGGATTTAACGGCTTTACTAATAGGCGCTGGTGAAACCATCAAGCTTACTGCTCAACACCTTAGAGATAATGGCATAAATCATATTATTATCGCCAATCGTACAATAGGAAAGGCTCGTGATATTGCTTCGCAAGTACATGGCTATCCAATCCGCCTAGATGATATACCTTTATATTTAGAGAAAGCCGATATAGTTATTAGCTCCACTGCAAGTCAATTACCCATATTGGATAGGGGCTTGATCCAACGTGCCCTAAAAAAACGCAAACGGAGACCGATTTTTATGATTGATATCGCTGTACCACGAGATATTGAACCAGAAGTAGGCAATTTAGAGGATATTTATCTTTATTGTGTTGATGACTTACATCGTATCGTTGAAAAAAATTTACAATCAAGGCGTAATGCAGCCCAACAGGCTGGAATAATCATAGATAATCAAGTCGAGAACTTTGTTGGCTGGCTAAAAAGCCAGGATGCTGTACCTGTCATTTGCTCTATTCGTGCTAACGCAAAGTTAGAGAGTGAGCAATTGCTGATCAAAGCATTGAAACAACTTGACAATGGTGCTTTGCCTGAGCAGGTCATGAGAAATTTTGCTAGAAGTTTAACCAATAGATTATTACATGAGCCTAGCCGTCAGTTGAACCAATCAGGTCTGGATATTGATAACAACTTAATCGATGTAACTCGTCGTCTTTTTAATATAAAGGATTAACCCATGAAGATATCAATTCAAAATAAGCTTGAAAGTTTAGTTGACAACCATAAGGAAATTAGCAGTTTGTTGGCTGATCCGGAAACGATATCTAATAAAAATAAATTTCGCACTTTATCTCAAAGATATGCTCAATTGGCACCTATCATTGACAGTTATATTGCATATAAAGATAATCTGGTTATTATAAAAGATGCCGAAATAATGATGGAAGATAATGATAAGAATATGCGTGATATGGCCAAAGAAGAATTAGCCAATGCGCAATCTCAGGAGCATAAATTAGTATTTTCCTTACAGAAATTATTATTGCCTAAGGATCTAAATGATAGACGTAATATTTTCCTTGAGGTGCGCGCTGGTACTGGTGGATATGAAGCCGCACTTTTTGCCGGTGATTTATATAGGATGTTTATCAGATATGCTGAAAGTAGATATTGGAGGGTAGAGATTGTTAACATTCAGGAGGGTGAGCATGGTGGTTATAAGGAGGTAGTCATCAAAATTATTGGTGATGGAGCTTATTCGCGTTTGAAGTTTGAATCCGGTGGTCATCGTGTGCAACGTGTACCTGAAACAGAATCACAAGGTCGAATTCATACCTCTACTTGCACTGTCGCAGTTATACCTGAGGTGGATGAACTTAATCAAATTAAAATTAATGCAATCGATCTACGTATTGATACCTTTCGAGCATCTGGCGCTGGTGGACAGCACGTTAATAAAACGGATTCTGCCATTCGTATCACTCACCTGCCAACCAACACGGTGGTAGAATGCCAAAGCCAGCGTTCTCAGCATAAGAATCGCGCTCAAGCTATGTCAGTACTGCAATCAAGAATAATATCCGAACAAAAAAATAAGATAGATGCCAAACAAGCTGAAGCACGCAGATTATTAATCGGTAGCGGAGATCGTTCCGAGCGCATACGTACCTATAACTATCAACAAGGTCGTATTACTGATCACCGTATTAATCTAACTATATATAAATTGGCTGAGGTTATGCAGGGTAGCTTAGATCAGATTATTGAACCAATCGTAAATGAATACCAAGCAGATCAACTTGCGTTTACTTCCAAAAATTAGAATAGTATGATAACTAGCTAATTTCAAAAGTTAAAATATAGGACTTGGCAAATCAATATTTTTAAGAGCATTTTAATGATATGGCCATCTTCACAATATGTGGATGTTATATGACGATAAATTATCTGATTTGGCTCCCTGTTTGTGCATCCCTAATTTCTGATGGTGCTGTTGCTCCTGAACACAATCCAGGTAATACATAATCAAGATTAGGTAGTGACCGATGCACATCATGTATAGTTTTAGCAGGAGGCATATTTGATAAGTTTGCACTGGTTGATATTATGGCTCCTCCGAAAGCTCGGCATAAATTAGCTGATTGTCTATGTGCCGTCACTCTCACTGCTATTGTCTGATGTTCGCCCCTCAAATAGTCTGAAATATTAGGTTTTGCTTGCAAAATCCACGTCACAGGACCTGGCCAAGTTATTTTTAATCGTTCCAATATTTGTAAAGATAAAGGCTGGATAAATTTTTGAAGTTGACTGAAATCAGCAGCAATTAAAATAAGACCCTTTTTCCATGAACGTTGTTTAATTGTTAGCAAATTTATCACTGCTTTTTCATTTGAAGGATTACAGCCTAAGCCAAATATAGATTCGGTTGGGTAAGCAATAATGCCCCCATTATTAAGTGTATTGGCAGCTTGTTTAATATACCAGCGGTCCATACTCTGTATCTCTTAAATTAGCTCTGCCGATTTACTCAGGTTATTAATATAATGTGGATGGTAGGGCTTTATATTACATTGATTACTGCATCATTTCTTCAATCAATGGCGTTAAAATAATATTCATAGCCAAGCCCATTCTAGCGGCAGGAACTACTAAAGTATTTGATTTAGACATAAATGAATCTTTAAGAAGGCTAAGATAATATTGAAAATCTGCTTTTTGAGGATCTTTAAAGCGTATAACCATTAAGCTTTCATCAGCTGTAGGGATATCGCGAATTAAGAACGGATTGGAAGTATCTATCAATGGCACACGTTGAAAGTTGATGTCTGTTCTTAAAAATTGAGGAGTGATGTGATTAATATAATCAGGCATGCGCTTTAAAATCACGTCCACCACTGCATCTTCTGAATAACTACGGTTAGTGCAATCACGTTTAATTTTTTGGATCCATTCTAAATTGATGACTGGGACTACGCCAATAAGTAAATCAGTATAACGAGCTATATTAACTTTATCAGTAACTGCCCCACCATGTAAGCCTTCATAAAACAATAGATCATTGTTTTCATTAATTTCTTCCCAAGGTGTGAAGGTGCCAGGTGTTTGATCAAATTGTGCGCTTTCGATATCATCATGAATATAAAGCCGTTTTTCACCTTTGCCCGTTTCGGAATAGGTTTGAAATAATTTTTCTAGTCGATCCAGACAATTTGCATCAGGACTGAAATGTGTTAATATATTTCCTGAATTTTTAGATTTAGCAATTTCAGTATTCATTTTTATACGATCGTAACGATGAAAACTGTCGCCTTCCACCACTACAGCTATAATACCAATACGACGAAAAATATCTTCAAACGCATGCTTAACTGTCGTTGTACCTGCGCCAGACGAACCTGTGACAGCGATAATTGGATGAAATCCAGACATTAAATTTTACTCCTAAATTATAATTTTTAAATATTATTCCATAATGTCCATCGCCCGATAGGCAATATCGGTTCGATAAAACATCTTTTGCCAATCAATTTTATTTACTGATTTATAGGCTTTAATCTGTGCATCAGCAACCGTACTTCCTAATGCAGTTACACATAATACGCGTCCCCCAGCGGTTACTACCTTACCATTCTTCAATGTCGAACCTGCATGAAAGATCTTAGTGTCATTATCATGAAATTCATCTAACCCGCTAATTACATCGCCCTCGCGATGGTTACCAGGATAACCTCCTGCTGCTAACACTACACCAACTGCTGCACGTTGATCCCATTCGATTTTGGCTTGATCTAATTTACCATCCAGAGCAAGTAAACATAGGCTTATCAAATCCGATTTTAAACGCATCATAATAGGTTGAGTTTCCGGGTCTCCAAGGCGACAGTTATATTCAACCACTCTAGGTGTAGAGTTTTTATCAATGATCAAACCAATATATAAAAAACCAGTATATGGACGATTTTCCAGAGCCATTCCTCTTACGGTGGGCTTTGCAATTTTATCTATGATGTGATTAAAGATATCCTTTGTAATCACTGAAGCGGGTGAATAGGCTCCCATACCACCAGTATTTGGTCCTAAATCACCATTATCACGCGTCTTGTGGTCTTGCGATGTAGCTAAAGGTAAAATATTCTCACCATCCACCATCACAATAAAACTAACTTCTTCGCCAGTCATAAATTCTTCAATTACAACTCGGTGTCCAGCTTTGCCAAGGATGTGTTTAGACAACATATTATCAACAGCACCAAATGCTTGCTCCTCGGTCATAGCAACGACTACGCCTTTACCGGAAGCCAAGCCATCTGCCTTAATTACAATCGGTATGCCTTGTTCTTTTATGTAATTAATTGCTGGTGAGGTTTCAGTGAACACCTTATAAACTGCTGTTGGGATATTATGTCGCACCAAAAAATCTTTAGCGAAACTTTTCGATGCTTCTAGCTGAGCTGCAGATCGTACAGGTCCAAAGCAACATAAATCAGCATCATTAAAAGCATCAACGATACCTTCGACTAAAGGTATTTCTGACCCAACTATAGTTAGTTTAACACCTTGTTGATGTGCAAAGGCAATTAAACCATCCTGATCGTTAGCAGAAATATCAACATTTTCAATGCCATCTTCATTATTTGAGCCGAAATTTCCTGGTGCAACGAATACCTTTGTGCAATGTGATGATTGAATTAATTTCCATGCTAGTGCATGTTCTCTACCCCCACTACCAATAACTAAAACATTCATAATATGACAACCAAATGGCTAAAAATATTGATAATCTTACTATAAATACAAAGTAATGATTAACTAAAAGATGTTAACTAAAATATTAATAAAATTATAACTGTACTTTAATGTGAATAGTATGTATCATAATATTTCGCAGATTAATTTTTATTTGCTATAAAAATTAGCCAAAATTTATCTGGATAAAAATTTAATCAAGTATTTGCTGAAATATAAATACTTTAAGATTATTAGAATCTCTAGATTCTATTGGGTGGTAGGGTTATATAAATAATTTTGATGAGCCAGCGCTATAAATTATAAATACAAATATACCGTTTAATGTTGAAAAATTTAGTTATATGGAGTTATGCTAGGATATATTTGCATTAATACTTTTCGTACCTTGCTACTATCCAAACACATATTTACCCGAATACTTAATATTGGTATTAGCTTTTGAAACAGAACATTATTTTTGATATTGAACTTATTAATCGTTACGATAAGGCCGGACCTCGTTATACCTCCTATCCTACCGCAATAGAATTTAATAATACCTTCAATTCTGAGCAATATCACAAACAAGTTGCGATTTCTAATCAGCGCGGTGGTCCCTTATCGTTATATTTCCACCTTCCATTCTGTAAAACGGTATGTTTTTATTGTGCTTGCAATAAAATCATTACGAAGAATCGTAAGCATG
Source organism: Piscirickettsiaceae bacterium (assembly GCA_013215805.1). Lineage (GTDB taxonomy): Bacteria > Pseudomonadota > Gammaproteobacteria > Nitrosococcales > Methylophagaceae > 41-12-T18. The sequence continues at coordinate 318,335 of JABSQM010000014.1, read as the reverse complement.
CCGTTCCTTATTTAATGAACCTGCATAAGGAAATAGCTTTACAAGCAGCCTTATTTAATTCAGATCGTGTAGTTGAACAGCTGCATTGGGGAGGAGGAACTCCGACTTTTATTAGCCATGACCAAATGCGTGAGTTAATGACTATTACGCGCCAACATTTTTCGTTAACCAAAAGCGATTCTGGGGAATTTTCCATCGAAGTTGATCCACGTGAAGCAAGCGCTGACACTATAGCCGTATTAGCAGAAATTGGATTCAATCGTTTAAGTTTGGGCGTACAAGACTTCGATCATAAAGTGCAAAAAGCCGTCAATCGCATTCAAAGTCAACAAAAAACCATAGATATAATAGATGCTGCTCGTAACAATGGTTTTAGATCTATTAGCCTCGATCTTATTTATGGCTTACCACATCAAACTCCTGCTAGCTTTACTGAGACACTGAATAAGGTTATTGATATCAATCCCGATAGATTATCAGTATTTAACTATGCTCATATGCCTAATATTTTCAAGACACAACGACAAATACAAACCGCCGATATCCCATCATCGAAAATCAAACTTCAAATCTTGCAGCAATCAATAAATCAGCTCACTCAAGCAGGATATATATATATTGGCATGGATCATTTTGCTAAACCTAATGATGAGCTTACTATTGCTCAGGGTAAAAATAGGCTGTACCGTAATTTTCAAGGTTATTCAACCCACTCCGAGTGTGATCTTGTTGGCTTCGGCATTACATCTATAGGAAGTATAGGAGATTCCTACTCTCAAAATCATAAAACATTGGATCAATATGAATACTGCTTAAAAAATAAAACCTTACCATTGTTTCGAGGAATTAACCTGAATCAGGATGATAAGATACGCCGAACGGTAATTACTCGTTTAATTTGCCACTTCTCACTTGACATTAATTTTATCAATAAAAAATTTAGCATTAATTTTAATGATTATTTTGCCAATGAATTGCTTACTTTAGGTCAATTTGTTGATGACGGACTTCTTACCCTTAGCCCATCATTAATCATAATTCTGCCAACCGGACATCTATTGATTAGAAATATTTGCATGGTCTTTGATATCTATATTCGACAAAAAAAAATTGACAATAGATTTTCTAAAGTTATTTGATATTTATATATGCTATATTAGTTTTTTATAAAAATGCATTCATTGTTTACTTATATATATAACAATCATCTGTATCATAAAGTTAAAATGCCTGGGTGGTGGAATTGGTAGACACAAGGGACTTAAAATCCCTCGGCTTTAAGGCCATGCCGGTTCAACTCCGGCCCTAGGTACCAATAATTCACAAAAATATCAGTATTACCAGGTTGTTTAGTTTTCTCCATCTATACTCTCGGAGTAGATACCTAGTTATAAATTTAGCTACACATTAGCAAAAATATCTATGAATATCATTATCTAGGATCTGAAATATACAATAGTGGAATTTTGAAATTGCAAATAATTATTATTTTCTGAAATCATAAAACTATAATATAAACATTAGGTGGCGTGTGCAATGGCAAGCACAAAATAAAATCAGATACTCAACAGTCTTAATTTGTCTAAATAAATTTATAGTTAACAATGATACTTCATGTATAATGCATAGCTAAAATTGATAGTTTTTCAATTATATCATATAATTGCAAATTGAGGCGTGCCAAATTTTGCACTGCCTTCATTAATAAGCTCTAATATTTGTCATAAATATAGAAATAAGCGAGATATTATTTTTGTTGTTTCCATGCTTACCTAAAAAAGGTTAAAGAGTGAGGTGCTTACTCGAATGAGCTGACCTATGGACAATGCAAGATATACCTACATATTTACTTATCATATATAAATTAAAAGTTTAGGCTGTAAATTTCTATTAAGATACAAAAAATTGCTGAATTTAGGAATATGCTGAAGAACATATGCATTTAATATGTGGCGTTGACTATCTATGCGTCGTAAATTCACTGGCAAAATAATTATATAATGATTCATTAAATATAGCTTACTGCTTCAACGAATCAGAGGAGATATTTATTATTAATACATTTACACTTATCGTTTCATGATGCTCATCTATGATATGATCCGATATCATCCCCCATAGTTTCCTAGGGGACTATCCAAATATTTTATTAACAAAACCACTTCATTCTTATGTTTGTATTTTGACTTGATATGTTAAATTAAATCAATTGCTATAATTTATTTGTATAAGCTATAATTACAGTCACAGTGAAAATATATTAGTTTCATTTATAAACAAATTTACCTATAATGACAAATATTAGGGAATTAATGTAAGTATTTTGTAACATTCACATTCATTAGCAGAAATGTTAGTGTATTTAGAAATTTTAAAGGTAAAGGTGAATATATGGCATTAATGTCAATGAGACAATTATTAGATTATGCAGCTGAACATGATTTTGCTATCCCTGCATTTAATATTAATAATATGGAACAAGTTCAAGCAATTATGCAAGCAGCTAATGCGGTGGATAGTCCGGTAATATTGCAGGGTTCTGCCGGATCCCGTAAATACGCTGGTGAGCCTTTTTTGCGACACCTAATATTAGCTGCCATAGAAAAATATCCTCACCTGCCAGTAGTAATGCATCAGGATCATGGTGCGGAGCCGGCTGTTTGCGCTCGTTCTATTCAGTCTGGTTTCAGTTCCGTCATGATGGACGGTTCTCTGATGGTGGACATGAAAACACCATCCTCATTCGATTATAATGTTAATGTGACTCGTACCGTTGTTGATATTGCACATGCTTGTGGTGTATCTGTCGAGGGGGAGCTAGGCTGTTTAGGTTCTTTGGAGACTGGCATGATGGGCGAGGAGGATGGTCATGGTTCTGAGGAACAATTAGATCATAGTCAATTACTGACGAATGCTGATGAAGCAGTGACATTTATAAAGCAAACGCAGGTGGATGCTCTAGCTATTGCAATAGGTACAAGTCATGGTGCATATAAATTTACTAAACCACCTACCGGAGATGTATTAGCCATCAGTCACCTGAAAACTTTGCAACAACGATTACCCAATACACATTTTGTCATGCATGGATCTAGTTCAGTGCCACAAGACTGGTTACAAATTATCAATACTTATGGTGGAAATATCAATCAGACATATGGTGTGCCAGTTGATGAAATTGTAGCCGGTATAAGATACGGTGTTCGTAAAGTAAATATCGATACTGATTTGCGTATGGCGTCTACAGGTTCAATACGTCGCTATTTAGCCCAAAAAGATAATTCCTCAAATTTTGATCCAAGAGTATTTCTTAAAGCAGCTACAAAAGCAATGCAAGATATATGTGAAGCACGATATGAAGCTTTCGGCAGTGCCGGACATGCTAGTAAAATAAAGGTGATGCCCTTGGAACAGATGGTTGGCCGATATACTAATGGTGAATTTGAATATCAGATATCCTAAAATGAAAGGACAAATTACTTTAACACAGTTTGTTATTGAACAACAGAAATGTTTTGCTGAAATATCTAGCGATATAACGTTCTTATTAAGCGATATTGCTATTGCATGCAAACGCATTTCACATACGGTAAACCGTGGATCAATAAATAATATTTTAGGTAATGCCAGAACCGAGAATATCCAAGGGGAAATTCAGAAACAACTTGATATTATCACTAATGAAATCATGATAGATGCACTAAAATCTACCGGGCATTTATCAGGTATGGTATCTGAAGAAGTGGATTCTCCAATTTCTATTCCTAAGCAATTTCGTAAAGGAAAATACCTAGCCCTGTTTGACCCACTAGATGGATCATCTAATATTGATGTTAATATAACTGTGGGCACCATTTTCTCCATTCTTCGCGGTCAAGAAGGGGTAGATGCCAGTTTGGACAATTTCTTGCAAAGAGGTATAGATCAGGTTTGTGCTGGTTTTATTTTATACGGCCCATCAACTATGATGGTCTTAACTACAGGCCAAGGAGTAAATGGCTTCACTTTGGATCAGGATGTGGGAGAATTTATCCTAACTCATGTCAATATGAAAATTCCAGAAGATTGTTCTGAATTTTCTATAAACATGTCAAATCAACGTTTTTGGGAGCCAGCTGTTCAACGCTATATTGCAGAATGCACGCAAGGTGAGGACGGTCTCCGTGATAAAAATTTTAATATGCGTTGGGTAGCCTCCATGGTAGCTGAAGTTTATAGAATTTTGACGAGAGGTGGAATATTTATGTATCCTTATGATAATCGCATTCCTAAAAAACCAGGAAAGCTTCGTTTAATGTATGAGGCTAATCCTATGGCGTTTATTATAGAGCAGGCAGGAGGTTCCTGTTCTACGGGAAGAGAACGCATCTTGGAGATTACTCCAAGTCATATCCATCAGCGTGTTCCTGTAATTTTGGGATCAAAAAATGAAGTTGATAGGCTTGTTTCATATCATCAAAAGTGATCTAGTTTAATTCTTGATACCCTTGATAATTATAAAGTTCATTCTAAATGGGCGAATATTATGCGTAAGCCACTAGTTGCTGGTAATTGGAAAATGAACAATCCTCATGTGGGCACACAAACTTTTCTAACAAATGTTATGGCATATACCAAAGTGATTAGCTCTGCAATTGATATTGCAGTCTTTCCACCATTTGTCTATTTGAAAGATACCCAAAAGATACTTGCTGACTCTAAGATACACTGGGGTACCCAAAATGTATCAGTCTATGATGGTGGGGCACATACAGGTGAAATATCGGCCTCAATGATTAAAAAATTTGGCAGTGATTATGTTCTAATTGGTCATTCTGAAAGACGTTATTTATATGAGACATTGAAGTTAAACCAATGCATTGTAGATCAGATCGTTGCTCAAAAATATGCTATGGCAATTAATTATGATTTAATTCCAATTATATGTATTGGTGAAACTTCTGAAGATTATGATATGGGAAGAACTGAAGATGTAATCGCAAGATTATTAGATGTGTTAATTGAACACAGAGGTCCTCAAGTATTATCAAGAACAGTTCTCGCTTATGAACCAATCTGGGCTATAGGAACTGGGAAATCCGCAACGCCAGAATGGGTTCAATATGTTCATTCCTTCATGCGTAAGCAAATTGCTGAGCATGACAAAACTGTTGCAGAATCCTTACGTATCATCTATGGTGGTAGCGTTAATCCAGATAATTCTAGGGCAATATTCGATAAGCCAGATGTAGATGGAGGTCTGATTGGTGGAGCATCATTAGATGCAGAAAAGTTCAATAAAATTTGCCTTTCAGCAGCTCTATGAAAATAAAACACAGATTTCAAATTAAATCTGTGTTTTATTTAAGTCGGTGGGCCTACAAGGAATTGAACCTTGGACAAAGGGATTATGAGTCCCCTGCTCTAACCGACTGAGCTATAGGCCCTTTCAAAGCTTAATATTATATTAGCTATCCAAATCTAAAAAGCTCTTTAGTTGTTCTGAACGTGTAGGATGACGTAATTTACGTAGTGCTTTAGCTTCAATTTGGCGAATTCGCTCACGAGTTACATCAAATTGCTTTCCTACCTCCTCAAGTGTGTGATCGGTATTCATATCAATGCCAAAACGCATACGTAATACTTTGGCTTCACGATCTGTTAGCCCTCCTAGAATTCCCTGTGTAGCCTCTCTTAATCCTTCAATCATAGCTGATTCTTGTGGTGATATTACATTTACATCTTCAACGAAATCTCCCAGATGTGAGTCTTCATCATCACCTATCGGTGTCTCCATTGAAATAGGTTCCTTAGAAATTTTCAATACTTTACGAACTTTGTCCTCTGACATTTCTACTCGTTCAGATAATTCTTCTGGAGTAGGCTCGCGGCCCATCTCCTGTAACATTTGTCTGGCAATGCGATTCAGCTTATTAATTGTTTCAATCATATGCACCGGTATACGTATTGTTCTGGCCTGATCAGCTATTGAACGTGTGATAGCTTGTCTAATCCACCATGTGGCATAGGTTGAGAACTTATATCCACGTTGATATTCAAATTTATCAACTGCTTTCATTAATCCAATATTACCTTCTTGAATGAGATCGAGGAATTGTAATCCACGGTTAGTATATTTTTTGGCGATAGAAATTACCAGACGTAAATTTGCTTCAACCATGTCTTTTTTGGCACGACTTGCTTTGGCCTCTGAAATTGACATTTGACGATTTATTTCTTTAATTTCAGAAATGCTCATGCCATTCTTTATAGCAAGTTCACCCATTTTAATTTGAGCTGCGATTATTTTATCAAGATTTCTCTTAATGGTTGATGAATAATGCTTTTTAGCACGAATATGCTTATCTGACCAGGCAGTATTTACTTCATTGCCAGAAAATGAATAAATAAAATCACGACGCTCCATGCGTGCCTGTTCAACAACAATATTTAAGACAATTTTATCCTGTTTTCGTATTTCAAATATTGTATCAGACATTATATTTTTAAGATAAATAATTGTTTTGGGAGATAATTTAAATTCCATAAATAAATCACTTGTTTCTTCACGCCCTCTAATTAATTTATCTTCACCACAATTTGTTGCCATTTTGAAGGATATAGATAATTTTTTAAAGCGTTTATGTGCCTCTGCCAAATCCATTTCATTTATATCCTCTCTTTTCTCTCTACTATCCTCATCTTTATCTTCATTTTCATTCCCCTCCTCAGATGATGTTGTCTGTGAAGATTGTAATTTCATTCGGAGGTCATCATTATTCAATAATATGAAGCCTTTAATTAATTCATTTAAACGCATTCTTCCAACCTTAACCTCCTCATACTGGAGGAGGAAAGAATCAATGCAAGGTGGAAAAAATGACAGCATTAGCAGGCTTTCACGCAAACCGGATTCAATTCTTTTAGCAATCATAATTTCACCTTCACGCGTAAGTAATTCAACGGAGCCCATTTCACGCATATACATCCGTACTGGATCTGTTGTGCGACCAAATTCGCCATCGGAGCCTGCTAAAATAGCTGCAGCTTCCTCAGCTGATACATCATCATTACCAGTTGTGGATTCGGCTAAGCGCTCTATTTCATTAGCACCCAAACTCTCTTCATGAACCATAATACCAAGGTCACTAAACATACCTACAATATCTTCGATCCGATCAGCATCTACTATATCTTCCGGTAGGTGATCATTAATTTCACTGTAAGTAAGGTATCCACGCTCCTTACCTAAAGCTATCAGTGCTTTAATACGTGATTGCTGGTCCTTCATTAGACCCCTTTAATCCCATCAGAGAATGATTTGACATCAACTATATAATTATAACAAAAAAGCCAATTTCTATCACCATTTTTATGGTTAAATTAATTAATAAAATGATCTTACCTCTGCTTTTTCAGAATTAGTTAATTGATTTAGAGGTTTATCTGTCAATTTACTCTGTCTTTTTTGCAATGCTTGAGTTTGTAAATGATGCATAATGCCAATTAATTCGTTTTTCAGGCCATCCATCGATAGGCTTAGTGGCTGTTGTGCCAACCTCTGTAAATACTCACCATTTATATCTCCTCGCCAACGTTCTAATATAGCTGCAGTATTTAAATGAGGATATATCCGTAATATTTTTAGTAAACGTAGCAATACGTCTATTCCTGGCTGCTCTAATATTTTTATATGATCATATTTATTTACGCATTTATAAAAACCAGGATATTGTAATAAGACAGTAATTGCCATTCGTACTGGAGAAATCACTTTTGCTGGTAAGTGTGATGTACGTTTATCTTTATTGATTATAGGTTTACTTAAGTGTCTATTCAATACCAATATACTAATCTGACTGATTTCAGACAAACGTTGTTCTAACATTTCACGATAAACACCTATAGGTATATTCCATAGATAGGGCTTAACAATTTCAACCAATCTAGATCGGCCATCCATAGAATTAATGTTTACGCGATTTTTTAGGATCGAGAAGAAATAATCTGAATAACTTTGGGCATTTTTAATTAATTGGTTAAATTTATATGGTCCTTCCTTTCGCAACAAGCTATCGGGATCTTCTCCAGAGGGAAGGGCTATAAATTTAAATTCATGATTGCCTCCTAGCATGGGTAAAGTATTTTCTGCTGCACGCCAAGATGCCTCACTTCCAGCGCGATCACCATCAAAACAAAATATAATTTCTGGCGCACTACGTAGTAATTGTCGTAAATGTTCTGATGTTATTGCAGTACCCAAGGTCGCAACAGCATTATTGATGCCATAATTAGCCATCACTATTACATCCATATAACCTTCAACAATTATAATTTTATCTAATCGATGATTGGCCTGTATAGCCTGATATAAGCCGTATAATTCATATCCTTTGTGAAAAACCATAGTTTCTGGCGAATTTAAATATTTAGGCATATCATCATTTAAAACACGACCTCCAAAGCCAACAATACGACCGCGGCGATTAAGTATAGGAAACATTATCCTATTTCGAAAGCGATCATAGGTATACCCTTTATTATGACTAAGCAATCCAACATCATTTAATCGTTTTTTGTCTTGTTCAGTGTCACCAAATTTTTTTAATAAATCGTTCCAACTATCAGCGGCCATTCCAATATGAAATTTTTCTATAATTTGTGCTGATAATCCACGTTGCCTGAGATAATCTTCAAATTTATCATGTTGATGATGGCAGTGTAATTGATCAATAAAATACTGGCTTACCTTATCGAGTAAATTGTAACAACTTTGATGGTTAGTAATATTAGGTGAGAAACTAGAGGTAGGAACTTTTATGCCAGAATGAACTGCAAGTTCTTGAACGGATTCAAGAAAGTCCATACGTTCATATTCCATCAAAAAGCTGATAGCGGTTCCATGGGCTCCACAACCAAAGCAGTGATAAAATTGCTTTTCTAAACTTACGGTGAATGACGCTGTTTTTTCGGTATGGAAGGGGCAACAAGCGCGTAAATTTTTTCCAGATTTTTGGAGAGGTATTCTACTATATATAATATCAATAATATTAACTTGAATAAGTAAATCATCAATGAATTCTGAAGAAATTTTACCAATCATCACAAACTCTTAATAATGGGGGGTTGTCCGTATATTTTTAATACAACCTGTATAAAATAATCAGGTACTTAATATTTAATGCAGTTAACCTATAATCGCAATATCGTTACCATACAAATCAGTAATTTATTAAATATTTAAGGTGTATCTTTGTCTTTATTTACAAATATTTGAAGTATATATTTCAATATAAGCGGATGCGGCTCGCGTTTTTACGTAATAATTTCTTTTGGTGACGCTTGACTGCAGCGGCGGCAGCACGTTTACGCACGGTTGTTGGTTTTTCATAAGCTTCGCGAGCACGGGCTCCTGATACAGTGCCCGCTTTCTCGCAGGCGCGTTTGAAGCGACGTAAAGCAATATCAAATGGTTCATTTTCTTTTATACGTACTGCTGGCATCGATTTATTTCCTCCCATAGTATAGATATATTAATAATTAATATTATACAAAAATTAAATAGTTAAATACAATTTTTGCGTAAAGAGTATCATTGTACTCTTTCAAATAAGAAAAAGCTGAAAAACACTTAAATGCGAGTTTTAGGTATTGAATCCTCCTGCGATGAAACAGGTATCGCAATATATGACACTGAAAAATATCTATTGGTACATAGACTTTACAGTCAAATTGAATTACATTCTGAATATGGCGGGGTTGTCCCCGAGCTTGCCTCCAGAGATCACATACAAAAGATTTTGCCACTTATCAATCAAGTATTAAATCAAGCACAGTTAACTTGTTTGGAAATTGATGCTGTTGCATATACAGCCGGTCCAGGTCTGGCCGGAGCCTTGTTAGTTGGTGCTTCCATTGGTCGTAGCCTTGCTTGGGCCTTAAATATTCCTTCCATCGCCATTCATCATATGGAAGGCCATCTATTATCACCGTTATTAGAGGTTAATCCTCCAAAATTTCCATTCATCTCATTACTAATTTCTGGCGGTCATACTTTACTAGTTGAAGTGTTAGGCATAGGTAGATATACATTATTGGGTGAATCCATGGATGATGCTGTTGGCGAAGTTTTCGATAAAATCGCTAAAATACTTGGCCTGAATTATCCAGGTGGTCAGTTATTAGCAAATTTAGCTGAAAAAGGCAGACCTAATAAATATAAATTTCCTAGGCCTATGACTAATAGGCCCGGGTTAAACTTTAGCTTTAGTGGCTTAAAAACATTTGCCATGAATACGTGGCGTAGCTGCGGTCAAACGGAGCAAGATAGGGCAGATATAGCACTTGCTTTCCAAACAGCAGCGATAGAAACTTTAGTAATTAAATGTAGGCGAGCTTTAAAACAAACTAAACTACATACTCTGGTAGTAGCTGGTGGTGTTAGTGCGAATAAAGCATTACGAACAAAATTATATTCTATTCCCGATATAGATATCCATTATCCTCGTCTTAGTTTCTGTAGCGATAATGGCGCAATGATTGCCTTTGCTGGTGCCATGCGTAAGGTCAATTCTGGGGGGGAGATGAATTTAGGTTTCTATGTTCGACCTTATTGGCCAATTAATGATCTTAGTCCTCCATAATTTCTGTGTTATTACTTATCACATAAAATTATTTCATTCTAATAACCTAATAAGGTTTGTATTTATGAGTTACGATTCAGTAAGTGTTAGTTATGCTTGCTCCACCTAAGTAGAGTCATTTATAGAGTTAGTATATCAATGATACTTTTATTTTTATGTATATATTTGCATAGTATTTAATATTGTAAATTTTCTATTTTTCTGTAGGACGATATATTTCATGTGATAGATCTACTGATATATGCAGGACATCTGATATTTAGGCAATTATGGACCAATATAGATAAGACAAATGGTTCAAACCGTATAATATAGATCTTGTATTATCATTCATTATGAATAGTGATTAACCTTAATTAAAGTTAGTTCCTTACTGATTATAGACAGGAGATATTTTTCATTCATTTTTGATGGATAGAGTGGCAAAAGATCATTGCAATATTCACATTAGGCGTGTTATCTAAAAATTTAGTTAATGCCTATATCAATATTTTAATGACAGTTTGTTGAATGTTATCAGCTATATGAAATTTTTGAGATCTAATTTATAGTTGTTAGTGCTACATTACATATTCCATGGCTGTAATAGAAGTACTAACTATAATCTAATGGAGATTAATTTTTATTGACATTATGTGGTGACTGAAAAATAAATTATTGAAATTTTAAGGCTATGGGTTAACTTATAATAGGCATTATTAAGTTGAATAAGAAACTTGGATTCATACTTTTACCTAAATATATTAAATATTTGGGAGGTAATGTATAGTAAAAACTATTTTAGTTGACATGAACGACCTTAATGCGGTGGTAAATGTAAAGCATATGAAATACTTGGTAAATTACATATACTATAAATATATTGTCTGGTTAATGAGCTACGAATTAGCAAAAATGATCTGAATATTCTACCATTGTTCATAAGTATCAATATCAAAATTACCTCTCATGATTTTAAACTATCTTAATCAAACATTAATAACTTCATATTATTACGATGACGAAATAATAGCATAATAGACATAATAAAGACTATCCAACGAGCATGGATATTATCAATCAACCATAAGCTATACATAGGGCTCATCACTGCGGCAGTGATGGCAGATAACCAAGAAGTACGACTAATCAGACAAACTATAACCCAAGTGGACAAAACTAGAATCGCCATTAAAGGGGATATAGCCAAAAAACCACCTAAGGCGGTAGCAACTCCTTTGCCACCCTGAAACTCGAAAAAAAGTGGATAAAGATGGCCTAAAAAAGCAAGAAAAGCAGTGGCGGCCATCCATGTTTGATCGAACCCTAGAAAACAGGTAATAATAACGGGTAATGCCCCTTTGAATACATCAATAATCAATACAATGAATGCCAATTTTTTACCGCCGAAGCGTAACACATTAGTTGCACCAGGATTTCTTGAACCTTTTGATCTTGGGTCAGGTAACCCCATCAGTTCACATAAGAGAATAGCACTAGATAATGAACCTATTAAATATGCACTGATCAAAACAATCGGCAGCAAAGCAAAGTTTTCAAGCATGATATTGTGAAACCCAGTTCATTTGTTTCATTATATGGTTTTGAAGACAGTTATTTCTACTTTTGAATGAAAATTATGGATAAAATCATACTTAATGATCTTAAAATAAATGCTATCATCGGTATTTATGCATGGGAACGTAAGATACTACAGACACTTACCTTTGATTTTGAAATGGATTGGGATATCAGCATGGCTGCAACGAGAGATCATATTAATGATACTCTACATTATGGAGATATGGTTAATATCATCGTGGAATTTGTCGAAAAAAGCAGATACCAAATCATCGAAACACTGGCTGAAGATCTATGTGGCTTATTATTAGAAGAATTCCCAATCCCTGAGATACAGCTTACCCTTAGTAAACCTGTCACTCTTCATGGGCAGAATATAGCTAAAATAATTATCAAACGTATTCAAATTGATGAGTGAAATTCATAAAGGATATTTACTAGGGATAGGTAGTAACATACATCCAGGTGATAATATTGCGCAAATTATTATATTATTGCTAGAGAGATTTCTTACTCTTCATGTTAGTCGTATATTGAGGATTCCACCTGTAGGTATAAATAGTGACCACGATTTTCTGAATACCGTTATTTTCATCGAGACCAATATCACTGAAAATAATTTAAAAAATATTTGCAATGATATTGAAATTAAATTAGGTAGAAATCATAGTGATCCAATGAAGAAAATTAATAATAGGACTGCAGATTTGGATATTTTATCGATGCTCACGTTTCCTGATGATAAGGTTCTCCCAGCTTTTAGTATTACTGATGAATATTTTTTGTATCCCTTAATAGATGAGCTCCTTGCTTTTTTGTATCATGCTGAATATCAAATTCAACAGTCAGGTATTTCAGTAAATATTGATGCTTTAACTTTTGGTCAGACGGCGACCACCATCTACTGTAATACTAGAACCGGTAATAAAAGGATTAGTCAACAAGCTTTTTATTGCCAAATATACTGACTCTGCCCCCCCTTCTTTAGCCAGTAAGGTCTCATTTAATATCTGACCGCGTGTTTGACCAGAATGTTGCTCAGCAAATAATACTGGTCCTGGAGCAATCGAATTAACTTTGATTGTAGGAGCGAATTTTTTAGCTAAAACCAAGGTTAAATTATGTAGTCCTGCCTTAGTGGCGCCATAAATATCGAATATTGGCGTCGGATTCTTTGCATTAATATCTGTAATGTGAATGATATTAGCAGGATCATTGATTTCACCTACCATCAGAAACTGTAAACTTTGATTAATCAGGAAGGGTGCTTTCATATGTACATTGAAGAAATTGTCAAATTGGATAGCCGCTTTGCTGAGGTTCTCGGAAGTAGCCTCAAATGAGGATGCATTATGTATAATAGCTCTGAAACTTAAACAACATGTTTTTAAATTGGCCACAAATTGCAATATTTTATTACTATGATTTAGATCAGCTTGAATGACGGTTATACCCATATCTGTCAAGATGTTAATATCATCTGTATATTTTCGATAATGAGCAATGACAGTATGCCCATCGTCAAACAAACGTTTAGCAATATGAAGACCTATACGACGACCTGCGCCCGTTATTAAAACTGCATTTTCTAGCATATGAAATCTCCTTTAATGCCTACTACATTACCCATACCTGATGAAAATGCGCAACAGCACAGTGAAAAATTATTATCTAGGATTAAGTACCTAATTGGTATAGCTGGCGGGAAAATTAATTTTGCTGATTATATGAATCTGTGTCTTTATTATCCAAATTTGGGTTATTACAGTGTCGATAGTCCTAAAATTAATTATGGTGGTGACTTTACAACTGCCCCCGAAATATCTTCGTTATTTTCTCGCGCTTTTGCTCATCATGTGATGGATGTAATGAAGCAACTTTTCAATGCTGATATCTTAGAATTTGGTGCTGGTAGCGGAAAAATGGTTGTGGACATATTACTTGAACTAGATCATTTAAATAGTCTTCCAAATAATTATTTTATCATCGAGGTAAGTGCCAATTTACGCACTAGACAGCGACGACTAATAGAAGATGCTATCCCCCATCTAAGTCATTTAATACAATGGCTGGATTATCTACCCACTAATCTTACAGGTGTCATTTTGGCAAATGAAGTCTGCGATGCAATGCCTTTTCATTTATTATATTTCTCAGATGAACATATCGAGGAGCTATATATAAAGATTAATTCAGCAGGTGAACTTCAATGGTACAAAAACGAAATTTTGGAATCAGAACTTCTCATAAAAGCACAAAAAGTGCAGCAAATAATTGGTCATCAAGAATATACAACAGAAATAAATATATTATCTGATCTATGGTTAATCAGCATTGCCGAATTATTGGATCAAGGAGCTATTTTTATTATTGATTATGGATACTCTCAAAATGATTATTATCATCAAGAACGGAGATTAGGGACTTTAATGTGTTATTTTCAAAATCGAGGTCATGACAATCCTTTATTGTTCCCAGGATTGCAGGATATTACAGCACATGTTAATTTTAGTTCTTTGGCTACCGTGGCATATAACCATAACTTGGATATAGCTGGCTTTCAATCTCAAGCAAATTTTTTAATTTCTGGTGATATTTTGAAACTTGAAACTTTAAGGAGCCATGACCCGCTACGATCGATTCAGCAAGCTTCAGAGATAAAACAACTCATCCTTCCCAGTGAAATGGGTGAGTCTTTTAAAGTACTAACTTTAACTAATAATCTTAAATTTTTATTGCCTCGTATTCAGTTTAATGATCAAAGCCATCGATTATAAAGCGATGAATGACAGGGATATGCATACATCTCAATGATATGAAGCTTCGGGCTATCTTTGTCTAATGCTCAGGATTATGGATCTTCATTTTAAGAAAATTTTTCATTTATATCAAATATACTTTCTTCATAGACATCTGTAATATTAATAGGATTAATGTTTATCCCACATCTTTAATATTCGGACTTAAAGGATGTAATTATCCTTAGTTTGAGGCAATATTTATATTTGGTACATAGTACATTTTATGTATGCTTGATAATAATCAAATTCAGCAATCAATATAATTAGTAACATCAAATACATTAGTATTACGCATTTACAATGCCTACTGATACTTACAGAATTGACATATCAGTGCTTTTTAACTTAAATTAATATAACATGCATAATTATTTATCTACACATATTCAGTTTTGCAAAATAAAGCAGTTAATTATATTATGATAACAGTCAGCTTCTTGATATAGTATAAGTACTATAAGTAAACTTGAATTTAGATAATTTATTTGATATTATGACGTTTATCTCTATGGGCAAATTTTTCTGCAGTTTTATCAGAGATTATGAGTCATGATTTTAATTCTAACTGTTCATTTTCACAAGCATCTGAAATTCATTTCTTAATGGTACGCTATCTTTGTCAGATGATAGATATAAGTACAAATATATCTCCTCTATAAACTAAATCTGTTTACATAACATATAAAGTTTCATACTCAATATTTATAATTGTATATATTGTTCATAGCTTATTTTTATTATATTGCAACATAGAGTAAGCTATATTTCTGATTTTTGTTCCCTATGAAGTAGGGTCTGCACACTTTTACGTGGATCATTGCCCTCGAATAAAATCTTGTAAATTTGTTCAATTATAGGCATTTCTACACCAATTTCTCGAGCCCGTTTGAACACTTCTCGAGCAGCATAGATGCCTTCAACTGTCTTACCCACCTCAGTGATTGCTTCAGAAACAGTCAAACCTCGACCTATGGCTAGACCTAATTGGCGGTTTCTACTTTGATTATCCGTACAAGTTAAAATTAAGTCACCAACACCTGATAAACCAGATATAGTCTTTATTCTAGCACCTAAACGTGTAGCAAAACGTAGTGTTTCAGCGATACCTCTGGTTATCAGTGCTGCACGTGCATTGGCGCCATAACCCAAGCTATCAGATATTCCTGTGCTAATTGCTAATACATTTTTTACCGTACCACCAATTTGTACACCTAAGACATCATCAGTCGTATATACTCTCAAAGTTGAACTATGCAATGCAGATGCTAAATCTTGGGCAAATATTTTACTTTGTGAGGCAACGATAATTGCTGTTGGTAAATTCTTGACAACTTCTGCGGCAAAAGAGGGTCCAGAAATAACTGCTAAGTTACGTGATGTACCTAGCATTGTTGTTGCCGTATCCAATAGAAAATCACCTGTTTTTGGTGTAAGACCTTTTGTAGACCAGCTCAATGGTGTTTTATCGGCTAATAGTGGCTTAGCCTTTTTTAATATCTCTACAAAAGCTACACTTGGTACGGAGATCAACACATGTCTTGCTAAGGTTATGGCGTCATTAAAGTTAGGCTCAAATTTTATTTCGTCAGGTAATCTCATACCTGGCAAGTACAGATCATTACTGCGCGTAATTCGCATATCATATAAATGCTGAGTATTTCTACCCCATAGCTGTACCTCATTGCCATTCCTAGCGATGGCAATTGCTAAAGCGGTAGCCCATGCTCCTGTACCTATAACTGTCGTGGGGAAAAGATGTTTAGACATCAATAGTAAAAATTACAACCTAGAATAGTTAGTGTGTTCTCTATGACCTATGAATTTGCCTTGAAATTTAGTCCCCTTTTTTTAAGCTACGTATATTATTTCAATTCAACAGCTAAAATTACCAATTGTAAAAAATCATCTAGGAAACAGCATGTAAAAATAACTTTCGATATAATATAAAAAAACTTTAGGATATGATAATTTCTAATTAACACCCTTCCCCTTTTCAAAATTATACGCATAAAAATTAATTGGGGGATGATGTCTTGTTTCACTCTTCCTGAAAAATTTGGTTTTATTGCTAATTTTTTACGATAATGCCTGCCTCAAAAATTAGCATTGACAATTTATTTACAAATTTAATTTTATATATTCTCTCCACGTGGTATTTTGACTTATAAAAAATATAGCTATATTTAAATTATTATAATAGACATACCTCATGTCGATCTTTTAGACAGTACATTATAATTTTATTATCTTACGTTTTATGATAATGATGCGTTCCTATAATTATGACTTTCCTTATTTGTCACGTTATTGCCTTTAACATACCTTCTAATTTTTGCGTATTATCCATAGCTAATAGATCTGTATAGCCGCCTATCGATTAATTGTTTATGAATATTTGAGGCACGGTACGTTGACGACTCTTCTTTAACATCTCCTGACGTTTTTCAGGATTAAGATCAACTCTAATTTCTTTATAGATAATGCCTTTCCGATCTAATAACTGTTTTGCCATTACACAGTAAGGGCAGTGTTCCGATGAATAAATTTCGACCTTTGCCATTCTTATATATCTCCTAATCATTAAATGATAATTTATTATTTGACTAAAACAGGGGTAGCTTGGCATCTTTCCAAGCATTCAATCCACCGTTCAGAACGTAAATATCCGTAAAATTATTTTTTTGCAATTGCTTCACGACAACATGTGCGCGCTGACCATTTCCATAAATTAAAATGATAGGATCAGTAGGATTTTTCAACTTCGCCATATTCTCCGTCAATTTTGATACAGGAATATTAATTGAATCTGAAATATGTTCTTTATTGAATTCAACTACTTCTCGAATGTCGACAAACAAACCCTTATTTTTGTTAATAATCTGAATGGCTTGTGCTGTACTAATCTGTGAAAAGCCATTCATCTTTTGATGGAAGTCATTAGAGAATATTAGCCATGACAATACAAGGAACAATGCTACTAAAAACCAGTGATTTACTATAAATTCGCCTATATTTCCCATAATACAACCTTCATTGATGGATTTATTACTGCATTATTTACTGCTCTAAATCATTCTTAAAATCTTGGATATGATTATTTAAACATAATCGTTCACCTGTGCTACATGCTGCTATTAACTGAAATTGAGGTCTTTAGCCAAAATATTAATCCCTACCCATCATACAAAGACTATTTTTCGTTAAAAAAAACATATAATATACGTTATCTTCAATGTTTTTAATGTATCAAATATAACATTGCCGCTCATCAACACTTTTCTTAGCAAATCAGGGATAATTGTATGAACAACCCTCATCGACCATTAGCACTAATAATCCTGGATGGCTGGGGTTATAGCGAAGATCTAAAATATAATGCTATCCAAGCTGCACACACACCAATATGGGACAAATTATGGTCAAACTATCCTCACATGTTGATCAGCGCATCTGGGGCTAGTGTTGGCCTACCCAGCAATCAAATGGGCAATTCAGAGGTAGGGCATCTCAATCTAGGTGCTGGTCGTGTAGTCTATCAAGAACTCACCCGCATTAGTAGATCTATTAAGACTGGTTCTTTTTTTACCAACCGTACATTGACCAATGCTGTTGATCGTGTCCTAGATGATGGAAAAGCCGTACATATTATGGGGCTTTTATCTCCAGGCGGAGTACACAGTCATGAAGAACATATTTATGCTATGGTTAAATTAGCAATCCAGCGCGGCGCCAAAGAGGTTTATGTGCATGCTTTTCTCGATGGACGTGATACACCTCCTAAGAGTGCCCATTCTTCAATTAATGCGTTGGAAAAAATTATATTACAACTGGGATGTGGAAAAATTGCCTCCATTATTGGTCGTTTTTACGCTTTGGACCGCGATCAACGTTGGGAGCGAATAACTAAGGCCTATCAATTAATTGCCAATGGCATAGGCACTTATAATGCAGAAAATGCCTCAGTGGCACTTGATATGGCCTATCAGAGGAACGAATCTGATGAATTTGTGCAGGCCACTTCAATCGGAGATCAAATAATTAGACTTGAAGATGGTGATGCAATATTTTTTATGAATTTTAGATCGGATCGGGCACGTCAACTGACCAATACATTCATAGACCCACAGTTTGATAGCTTTCCTCTGATCCGTAATATCAATTTATCTACGTTCGTTTCTTTAACTGAATATAAAAAAGATTTCAATACTCCAATAGCATTTCCTTCCAAAAAACTTAATAATGTTTTAGGTTCATATATATCCTCGCTAGGTCTACAACAACTGCGAATTGCCGAAACCGAAAAATATGCTCATGTCACCTTTTTTTTTAATGGTGGCAGTGATGAGCCCTTCGACGGTGAAGATCGAATTCTAGTACCTTCACCTAAAATCGATACTTACGACAAAAAACCAGAGATGAGTGCATCTGAACTTACAGATAATTTATTAAATGCTATCAAAAGCAACAAATATGATGTCATAATTTGCAATTATGCTAATGCGGACATGGTGGGTCATAGCGGCAATTACGATGCTGCTATTCAGGCTATTGAGGTACTGGATAAGCATCTTGGAAAAATATGGTCGGTATTGAGTGACGTGGGAGGTGAGATGATTGTTACTGCTGATCATGGAAATGCCGAGTTAATGCTTAATGAACAGACAGGACAAGCACATACCGCTCACACAAGCAATCCCGTGCCACTAATTTTCATGGGTCGCAAGGCTAGGTGTGAAACACACGGTACATTATCAGATATTGCACCAACTATGTTGGCATTGATGGATTTACCTATCCCAGCAGAAATGAGTACTCATCTACTTATTAAAACTAAATGAACGCATCTATGTTAGTTCGCCTTAGCCTTATCAACTTGTTTCTATGTAGCTTATCTAGTTGGGCTATGGCAGATTATAGCCAACAGCTTAATAGTGTCAAAACTGAAATTAAATTTCTTGATGAGGGGTTGAGTAAAAGCAAAGACTCTAAAGAAACACTTTACAAACAGTTAAAACAACAAAGTTATACTATATCCCAACTGAATAATTTGGTATTTAATTTAAAAAAACAACTTCAACAGGGAGCTAGAAAATTAGCAATATTAAGTGAGATGAAATTTGAGCAACAGAATTTTCACAAGCAGCAAATTGACGTATTATTAAGTCAGGTACGAGCGGCTTATATTAAATTTCAAAATAGTGATATAAAAATTTTGTTAAATAAAAATAACCCCGCTGAATTAGCAAGGATCATGACTTATTATCGTTATATTCACCAAGCTAGAAAACGGCGATTGGTTGAACTTAAAGACAGCCTGAAAATTTTGACTCAGGAGTATAATAGTCTATTTGCCGTGCAAAAATATCGGCAACAACTACATCGGCAAGAACAAAAAAAACAGCAAATATTACTAAGTAAAACCAGGCGAAGCCAAGACACACTAATATTGTTAGAAAAAGAAATACTGGCGAAAGATAGCGAACTCAAATTATTGAAAATAGAAAAACGTTACTTACATGGATTATTGCCCCCGATTAATAAATTTGTTCCTAAAATCGAAAATCTAAGACAACGAATAATATCAGAATATAAACCTTTTCATACGCGTTTAGGCCTATTGACATGGCCAGTTAAAGGTGAATTATTAGCGCGATATGGCAAAAATAGGAATATTGGAAAACTAACTTGGCAGGGCATTATTATTGCCACCTCAACTGGAGATAATATTGTTGCATCCGCACCTGGAAGAGTTGTGTTTGCAAACTGGTTAAAAGGTTTTGGTTTATTGATAATTGTTGATCATGGCGATCAGTATATGACGCTGTATGGTAATAATAAAACTTTATTTAAGGAAGTCGGAGAGGATGTTTCTACTGATGAACTAATAGCCCAAAGCGGTATTCGAGGAATGCATGAATATTCTGGTTTATATTTTGAGATGCGACATAAAGGAAAACCAATCAATCCGCTGAAATGGTTGAAAAAAATAAGTTAGTCAATTTTTAATTGGAAATTCATATGAATTTTTTTACATGTTCTTTTGGCTTTATGTCATTAGGTACTTTTCTAGGTGCATCGCTATTTTTTGGGCAAATTGTTTTGGCCAGCAAAGTTAAAATATTATCCGAGCTGCCTATAGATAATTTACGCAACTTTGCAGAAATTTTTGGTATTATTAAAAATGGTTACGTTGATCATATTGAAGATGAAGAGTTATTGCAGTATGCAATTGAGGGAATGCTGTCGAGCCTTGATCCTCATAGCACTTATCTTGATTTTAATGATCTAAAAAAGCTACATGAAGGTACTTCAGGTGAGTTTGGTGGTATAGGAATAGAGGTAACTATGGAGAATGGGTTTATCAAAGTTGTGGCCCCTATCGATAATACTCCAGCAGCCCGTAGTGATATTCAATCTGGTGACTTAATAATTCGTCTTAATAATGCTTCTGTTAAGGGTCTATCTCTAAGTGAGGCTATCGATATTATGCGGGGAAGGCCTAATAGTGAATTATTGCTAACTATAATTAGAAAAGGCGATCATAAGCCATTTAAAATAAAATTAACGCGTACCTTTATCAAAATGGAAAGCGTTAAACATAGAATGATTGAACCTGGTTATGGATATATACGAATTAGCACCTTCCAATCTCGCACTGGTGACAGCTTAAGTAAGGCTATTAATACATTGAAAGAAAATAATAATAGTAGTGAACTCAAAGGTTTGGTACTTGATTTACGTAACAATCCTGGTGGAATATTAGATGCCGCAGTTGATGTCTCTAATACCTTTATAAGTGAAGGTAAAATTGTTTATACTGAGGGTCGAATTAGAAATTCTTCCCGCGCATTTTATGCAGCACCAACTGATATTTTGAAGGGCTCTCCATTAATAGTATTAGTTAATGGCGGTTCGGCTTCAGCATCAGAAATTGTAGCTGGTGCTTTACAAGATCACCATAGAGCAGTCATTTTGGGCTCTAAAACATTTGGTAAGGGTTCGGTACAAACCTTGATGCCTCTTGACAACAATAATGCCATCAAAATTACTACCGCACGCTATTTTACGCCTTCTGGTCATTCCATTCAAGCTCAAGGCATTATACCTGATGTTGAAATAGAGAATATTAATATAAGTATGCTTAAAATTAATGATGCTACACAGTTACGTGAACAGGATCTATCCGGTCATCTGGAACATAGCAGTAGCAGTAAACAAAAAACAAAAAAAGATAAGATTGAACCTATAAGCGATGAGGAATTAAATGTTACCATTCCCCTCGTTGTGAATGATTATTATTTATCACAAGCATTAAACTTATTGAAAGGAATACATATTATAGCTTTGAATAATTTGTGAAAAACTATGATGATATATACAGCTCCTTATATATCTAAAACTAGAAAAATAAAATTAGTACAACATATGATATTAACGGATCTTCCATAAATAAAGATTTAATAGCCAAGGGCTAAAAACCCTTACTATGGATATTATAGAGATACCAATTATCCATATCTATGATATCATCTTAATATGTTTGTGCACAGACACACGTTTTTATTCTATATACTCTAAATAGGTTGATATATAAATCTTATTATTTCTTATAAATAATTTTAGTTCAGTCTTTTAGGAAACCACCTTGCGCACACCAAACCAAATTCAAATAGTAGCCATATTGGTACTGCTAATAATGTCTGTGAGATAATATCTGGTGGTGTTAATAACATGGCAATCACAAAGGCGCCAACGATAATATATGGTCTTTTTTCAGACAGTGTTTTAGGCGTTGATACGCCAGTCCAGATCAGTAAAATAGTGGCAATAGGAACTTCAAATGCTAGCCCAAAGGCGAAGAATAATCTCAAAACAAAATCTAAGTAACTGCTAATATCAGTCATTACCTTGACGCCTTCAGGCGCTGCCTGTGTCAGAAATCCAAAAATAAGTGGAAACACTATATAATAGGCGAATATAACACCTAAAAAAAACAAGGTAGTGCTGGCAAATAATAAGGGAAATACTAATTTACGTTCACTATCATATAAGCCAGGAGCAATGAAAGCCCAGAATTGGTAAAGCAGTATAGGTACTGCTAGCATAATAGCTGAGCTTAGGGTAAGTTTGAATGGCGTTAAAAATGGCGATGCTACCTCTATTGCAATCATTCCGCTAGATTTTGGTAGATATTGCAATAACGGTTCTGATAGAAAGTGATATAAGTCATTTGAAAATGGTAATAATATAAACGAAATAATTAATACGGATAACACGCCTCTTAATAAACGACCTCTTAATTCTATAAGATAGGATATTAAGGGTTTATGATGATCTTCGGTGTCCATCTCTATCCTTATGTTTCATATATCCTTGAATTTGTGAAGTCTCTTCGTTTATTCTTGGTGGCTTTACTATGTTATCTAATGCTTGTTTAGACTCTTCAATAAGTAGTTCTCGTGATATTTCATTATG
Organism: Piscirickettsiaceae bacterium; assembly: GCA_013215805.1. Taxonomy (GTDB): domain Bacteria; phylum Pseudomonadota; class Gammaproteobacteria; order Nitrosococcales; family Methylophagaceae; genus 41-12-T18. The sequence continues at coordinate 294,877 of JABSQM010000014.1, read as the reverse complement.
AATGGACTGTATGGAGTGGTTGGCACGTCCGAACCATAAACCTATGACTCGGATTAATCTAGGTAACCGTTCGGGGCCAAATACAGCCGAAGCGACAATAACAATAAGTAATAATTCCCAGAAACCTATATCAAACATAATGTTTATCTCGGTTGTTCATCCTTTTCAGATTTATATGCCTTGGTCTGGGGAGGGGGCTTTTGCTGTATAATTTGATCATTCTCAGTGTCCGTAGTTTGTTCTCCCTCCTTCATCGATCGTCTAAAATTTTTTATGGCATTACCTAAATCACTTCCTAATGAGCGCAATTTATTTGTGCCGAATAATAAGATAACGATCAATAGAACTATCAATAATTGCCATAAGCTAATTCCACCTAAACTCATGATGATCTCCTCTACATTTTGCTAGTGGGGTGATTTAGCAAATTTTTTCTCCCAAAATATGCATATGTAAATGGTCAATCTCTTGACCTCCGCCTGGACCTGTACTAATGACAGTTCTAAAACCATTAACTAAGCCCTGCGAACGAGCAAGTTCCGATAATTGTAATACCATTGTTGAAATTAGTACTTGGTGTTCATTTGTTAACTCGTTGATACTTTTAATATGCTCTTTAGGTACAACCAAAATATGCACTTCAGATCTGGGGTGAGTATCCTTAAAAACGTATAATTGCTTATCCTCATATACTTTGCTGGAAGCAACGCTACCATCAATAATTTCACAGAATAAGCAATCTATCATTATTCACTCCTTCTATATTTTTCTTCTATTCCAGACACACCCCAACGGCGGTTAAGTTCACCTAATACGGCTTGTAGATCGATATTGTTATGAGCTAATAAAACTAGACTATGAAACCAAAGATCAGCCATCTCATAAATAATTTCATCGCGATTGCCTGCTTTGCCGGCAATTACAGTCTCAATAGCCTCTTCTCCTAATTTTTTAAGGATCGTATCTGTACCTGACCTATATAAACTAGCAACATAAGATTGTTCTGAATCATCATTCTTACATGCTTGGATCACCTTATTTAATTTATTTAGGATGTCATTCATACGTATATTTCTTTTGGATCTTTCAATACTCCGTAGGTTGTTATCCATTTATTGTTTTGCAATTTCTGATAAAAGCAGTGATGTCGACCAGTGTGGCAGGCTATGCCTCCAATTTGCTCCACCTTTATTAGTAGAGTGTCATCATCACAATCTAGATTTATATGTTTAATTAGCTGCTTATGACCAGACTGTTCACCTTTGTTCCATAGCTTTTTACGGGAACGTGACCAATAAATTACATAGCCTTTCTTTACGGAAAGTGTCAATGATTCTTTGCTCATCCATGCTAAATTAAGTACTTGATTAGAGTCAAATTCTTGCGTTATTACTGGAATCAGGCCATCAACATTCCATTTAATTTGATTTAACCAAGGCATTACAGGCGAACCTCGATACCTTGGCTTAGCATTTGATGTTTGACATCTTGTACAGAGTATTCTCCAAAATGGAAGATACTTGCCGCTAAGACGGCATCAGCCTTACCTTTTTTAATACCATCGATTAGGTCTTGTAATTTACCGACACCCCCGGAAGCAATAACAGGTACTGATACAGTATCACTGATTGCACGAGTAATATTAAGATCAAATCCAGACTTAGTTCCATCACGATCTATGCTAGTTAGCAAAATTTCTCCGGCACCATAAGATACTACCTCCTTCGCCCATTCTACTGCTTTTAAACCTGTTGGCGTACGCCCTCCATGGATGAAAACCTCCCACTGGGGCTCCTCACTTGACTTGGTGTCTATTTTAACATCAATCGCCACGACAATACATTGTGAACCAAATTTTTCAGCAGCTTTTATTATGAATGTGGGATTTGTCACCGCAGCGGAATTAATGCTAACTTTATCTGCACCAGCATTCAGCATGTTTCGTATATCATCAGTAGTATGAATTCCCCCACCAACCGTCAATGGAATAAAGACTTGACTAGCTACTGCTTCAACCATATTCACCATAGTATTGCGATTATGGTGGGTAGCTGCGATATCTAAAAAAATAATCTCATCCGCACCTTGCTGATCGTAGTATTTGGCTACCTCAACTGGATTTCCTGCATAACGAATATCAATAAACCTCACTCCTTTCACGACGTGTCCGTTGTCGACATCAAGACAGGGAATGATACGTTTTGCTAAAGCCATGTAATAACCTGAGAATGAATTATTATGCGGTGGAGGTATGGTGATTGGCTAAATGCTGACCTTTAGCTAAATCAATCACCCCTTCATAGATAGCTCGACCAATAACAGCACCTGTTATCCCCTCACTTTCATAACGGCATAATTTTATGATGTCATCGTAGCTATTAATGCCACCTGAGGCGATTACCGGGATCTTGATTTCACGTGCGAGGTTTCTAGTCGAAGATAAGTTTACACCTTGCATCATACCATCACGGCTGATGTCAGTGTAAATAATAGCTTCAATATTTATAGGATTAAGATGTTTAGCAATGTCAATAACTTTATAATGCGATATATTAGACCAGCCGTCAGTTGCTGCTTTGCCATCTTTTGCATCAAGGGCTATAACGATATGACCAGGGAATTTAGCACAAATATTATCAATGATATCAGGTGAATTAATTGCTTTGGTACCAATAATAACGTAACGTGCACCCGCCTCAATATAGTCCTGAACGGTATCTTCATCACCTATACCGCCACCTACCTGTACATCAATATCGGGAAAGTTTGTACAAATTTGCTTTATTATTTTTTTATGAACAGGCTTGCCGGATAAGGCACCATCAAGATCGACTATATGTAATCGTTTAGCACCTGCTTTTAACCACTTTTTTGCCATAGCAAGTGGATCGCTGGAGAACACTGTGCTGTCCTCCATGCGACCTTGACGCAAACGAACACATTGTCCTTTCTTCAAATCAATAGCAGGGATTAGCAACATAAATATTCACCTGTAAAATTATATTCAGTTATATTTAGGATTGACCGTCCCAATCTAAAAAATTTTTAAGTAATTGTAGGCCAACATGCTGACTTTTTTCTGGGTGAAACTGTACTGCAAATATATTCTCCTTATATATCGCAGAAGCGAATGTGTTTAGATAGGAAGTAGTGGCTGCAATAACAAGCGCTTCATTAGGCGTTGCGAAATAACTGTGAGCAAAATAAAAATAACTGTTTTGATCTATGTTATTCCACATAGGATGATATAAGGTTTGATTTACCCTATTCCACCCCATATGAGGTACTTTTAGGTGTTCGCCATTAGTACTGTGTTGAATATCAAAACGACATACATTTCCTCGAATGAGGCCTAAATTATTAATACCACCATTTTCTTCACTACAGGTCAATAACGCTTGCATGCCAAGGCATATTCCTAATAACGGTTTTTGTTTTGCCACTTCGCATACAACATGATCAAGCTGTAATCGTTGAAGTTCACGGATGCAATCACGAATCGCACCCACACCTGGAAGTATTACATGACTAGCAGCTAAAATTTGTTTTGAATTAGAGGTTATCTTAATAATAGCATTATTTTTAGCTATTCTTTCTAGGGCTTTATGTACAGAACGTAAATTGCCCATGCCATAATCAATGATTGCTACTTGTCGCATAAATAATTTCATGTTTTAATGAATTAAATGAATTTTATTGTACCCGTGTATTTGTAATAGAAATATCTATTTTACTGCTTTTGCTAATAATAAGGTAGCAGTACTATAGAGTTCCTTTTGTTGATGGTAGTTGTTTTAAGGCACGTGGTTCTAAGGTGACTGCCATTCGTAATGCTCTACCAAACGCTTTAAAAATAGTTTCTGCAATATGATGCGCATTGTAGCCTCTGATCAAATCAATATGTAGTGTAATTGCGGCATGATTAGCACAACCACGGAAAAACTCATAAAATAAATCTACATCAAATTCACCAATTTTATCTCGAGTAAATTTAACATTAAACTTAATTCCTGGTCGTCCAGATAAATCTATCACAACTCTAGATAATGCTTCGTCCAAAGGAACATATGCATGACCATAACGTAGCATGCCCTCCTTATTTCCTATAACTAGTTTTAGAGCCTGCCCTAAGGTGATGCCAATGTCTTCAACAGTGTGATGTGCATCAATATGCAAATCTCCTTTGGCAATGACCGACATATCAAATAATCCATTGCGGGCAATTTGATTCATCATATGATCTAGAAAATTAATACCAGTTTCTGCACTAAATTGACCCGTTCCGTCAAGATTAATATTTACTTTAACCTGAGTTTCTAAAGTGTTACGTACAACCGTTGCGATACGAGATATCATGAGTTTATCCTGAGGATCAGCATGTATAGTATGGTAATTGTTTTACAGCCATATTTAAAGTAATATGTATTTTAAGGAGTATCATGCGGTAAGCAGCAGCTAAGTTATGTAATGTCGTCTAATAATTTGATACCTCCATTCTAAGATCTAGTGAATCTTACACAAGAATATCAAGTACTTTATCAAGAGTGCTAATTATATGGATTATGCTCCTAGCTTTGATTACATCATGATGATTCAGAAAAGTTGGATAAAATTATTAAACGTATCTAAATGCACGAATTTGGACAACTATTATTTATATTCAATTTAAATTTTAATCCATGATTTATAGTTCGTTATAGATATTTAAAAACTATTTCTGCCGATGATGGACTAGAACAAGTTACAGGATTTTATTTTCCCGGTGAATTTGTTGAATTAGATGTTATTATATCAGCAATTTTATTAATTTAATGTAAAAGCCTTAGAAAGCAGTACCTTTCGTTAATCACCATACGACAATATGAAGGACATGGGAAAAATAGTGCTACTATTATAATTTTAATTATTATTTAGGATAATAGAATAATCATCGAGCGATAAAAATTTGTTGTTGCGATTAGGTAAAAAATATGCAGATGAAAAATTAGCGACCTATACTATTATGTATATTCACATATTTTTATAAAACTAGGCTTTTCGGCAACTGATTTTAAACTTAGTATATCTTGAGGAGATATTGCGCATTATATTGGCTTAGCCGTTGAGACTGTCAGTCGTTTATTTTTATTGCTGTAAGAATAACAGATTAGTTGTTATAATAGGGGGGGATCCATATCTTTTGAGAAATATAGAAAAATTTAAATATCTTGTGATGAATACACCTGAATAATCACAAAGCAGATCAACTTACATACCATTTGGTAATTAAGTACTACATCTGTCCAATATAACAAAGCATTATATTTAATATGTCTATATAATATATTAAATATTAATATTCTAGAAAGATAAAATATATCTTTAATAAATTTAAGGTTATCCATATAATACTATGGAGTTTAGTAGTGCTTTTAAAGAAGAGGAGTGCTATAGTTCCATTTCTCTATTTATTAGATGTCTATGGCTAGTAATAATTTAACTTACTTGATCTGGATTACAATAATTTTTTTGGCGAGGAGCATGATAGTACAGTATAATTCATATTCACATAAAATAATCTGATTTTTCAAAGGAGAAATATTAATGAAGATACGAAATTTCGCAGCTGCAATTATTGTTGCGACCACAGTTACAACCATGACAACGCCTGCGATGGCTTATGAGCAAGGTGATTGGTTAGTTAGAGGACGTATAATCAATATCAATACTAATTCTAATAGTAGTGACCTTGTTTTAGGATCTGGCACTAATACAACAAGCTTAGGTGAAGGTGCTACGGTGAGTGATGATGCTGTTCCAGAATTAGACATCACATATATGCTTTCTTCTAACTGGGGTGTTGAGTTAATTCTAGGCTATTCGCAGCATGTTGTTTCAGCAACGGAAAAACTTGGTGAAGCACTAACATCTGGCTCAAAGAATGTTATTGTGACTAAAATATTACCTCCAACTTTGACTTTGCAATATCATTTTTTAAATAACTCGAATGTCCGTCCGTATATAGGCGCAGGAATTAATTATACCCATTTTTACAATGCTAATATACCAATTAGTTCTGGTGTGGCCAAAAAAGATGACGATAAAAAAGAGGTTATAAGCTCAGTTGAATTGAAAGACTCTTGGGGCCTAGCAGCACAGGCAGGGGTAGATATAGCATTAAATGAGGACTGGTTCATGAATTTAGATGTGAAATATATTGATATGCATACTGAAGCTAAATTTACGGATATTCATCAAGATGCAAGTGCTAAGATCGATACTGACATTGATCCGTTTGTATTTGGTATAGGTATTGGTCGTAAATTCTAAAATTTCATTTTCAACCTAAAAAAGGATCCTCATCAAATGGTGAGGGTCCTTTTTTTTATGTTATTGATAGATAAGATGTACAATCAGTTTATTTAGGGTCTATTACAAAAGATAACAATAGGTAAATTTAACCTGACTTTGATCTATTTATCAGGTAGAGACAGTCTTCACAGTGAAGAAGAGATTAATCAAGGCGGATTGCTCCCGCACGAGCGTCTTTCGCTCGTTACGACGTAACCATAAATCAAACTGTTCCTTGTTCAGTATTCTTAGCGACCAGTAGCCTTGGATAGTTGACTAGGCTCGTTTTCGTACTCAGAAATCCCGTCCTTTGTCGATGAGTTTTTTTAATCGGGGGCATGGTCGGATTCGATACCATTGTTGAGGCACTTTATCTGCCGTTGCTCTATGTCTTTTCGCAGCTTTTGTTCTCTTTTCCAGCAAGCGATAGCATAGGCGTAAGATGTATGCTTGTCCGCGTTCAATATTTTTTAGCTGTCTGCCTTTTTGATAGTAACGTAGGCAGTGCTTCGGGCACTGGTAAGCTGTATGGTTATCGTGCTTGGGGGGGGGGATGAAAGTCTAGCGTCTCCCTACGCTCATTGATAGTATGGCACAGGTAATGCTATTTTCCTTTCATTTTAACATAGGTTTCATCGAGCCGCTATTAGAAGTCGGCACGGATGAACTGATAGCTGTGACTAAGATGCTTTCTTAGCTCTGGGCCATATGCGACAAACCATCTATAGAGGGTTGAAGAGTACCTCAATTCCTTGTTCAGTCAACATATCGCTAAGATTAGCGTAACTTAAGGAAGCGGAGCCATACCAACGGATGTACCAGAGGATAACATCAGGGGGCTAAGTATTTCCATGTGCAGTCGGGGTTGCTTATAAATAGTTAGACTGCTGTGAGAGAAAGCAAATATTAAGTTATGAAGCTATTTTTTTCAATGGATCCTCTATTTCCTATGAATCCGAATCATAATTTGAATAAACTTTTTGTTTTTATACCCATAAGAGTCAATATTCCAAAATACATTAATACCGTCATGCATATTATGCCTAACAAATTACTGAAACGCTGATACATGTCCCAGTTTCCCCAAACCGTATTTGAAGGCGTTAGGAATAGTAATAATACTAATAGGCCTATATTAGCCACGAATAATTTCGCTATAAACCAGGACCACTTTGTGTTAGACCTATAGATACCTGATATACGCAATCCAATAAACAATAAATAGGAATTTAAAAATCCGGATAAGGATGTAGCCATGGCTAGCCCGACATGTGCAAATCGTAGCATTAAAATGATATTTAATATCATATTAATTATCATAGTGATGATACCAATTTTCACTGGAGTCTTGGTATCTTGTCTGGCGAAATAGCCAGTAGCCAATATCTTGACTAATATAAATGGCAATAAACCTACACCATAAGCCATTAAACTCAGGGAGGCTTTGTGTGCGTCGTCAAGGCTGAATTCCCCATATTGAAATAGGGTTAATAGTAATGGTTCTGCAAGAAAAATTAAGCCCATAGCTGCGGGAGTACCGATGACTAAAACACAACGCAAAGCCCAATCAATAGTGTGTGCAAATTCATCCTTTGGTGCAGTAGCGTATTTTGTAGATAAACATGGTAATATTACTGTGGACAAAGCAATACCAATCACCCCTAATGGCAATTCCACTAGGCGTTCAGAATAATACAACCACGAAATGCTGCCAATAGTAAGAAAGGAGGCTAAAAGGGTATCAAGGAGAAGATTTATTTGTGATATAGAAACGCTAAATATCGCTGGCAACATCAGTTTAATAATTTTTTGTACGCCGCTATCATTCCATCCCCAACGAGGCATTTGCAGCTGCCCTATACTTATTAGAAAAGGAATTTGGAATAATAACTGTATCGCACCACCAAATAATACCCCCCAAGCTAAAGCTATAACTGGTTGATCTAATTTGGGGGATAGCCATATAGTAAATGCTATCAAGGATAAATTTAGGAGAACTGGCGTAAATGCTGGTATCACAAATCTGCCAAAACAATTCAATATTGAACCAGATAAGGCAGTGAGTGAAATGAAAAATAGATAGGGGAAAGTAAGCATTAATAATTCACTTGCCAAATTAATCTGTATTTCCTTGTTTATAAAGCCTGGAGCAAATATTATCACTAGTATTGGCGTTGCCAATATGCCTATAGTGGTGATGATAAATAGTATACATGCTAAAGTACCACTAGTATTTACAATCAAATATTTGAGATCTCTATTTCCACGCAGGCGATATTCCACTAAAATAGGAATGAAGGCCTGTGAGAATGCGCCTTCAGCAAATAAACGACGTAAAAAATTAGGTATTTTAAAAGCTATAAGAAATACATCTATGACCAGTCCCGCACCAAATAGTCGAGCTATTATAACATCTCGAATAAAGCCAACAATACGGGATAACAGGGTTATCATGCTAACTATAGAGGTAGATCTGAATAAATTTTTACTCATTTACAAATTCAATTTTAATCATTATTCATTAATAGATATTGATTATTTTTAATATTTATGAATATTATGGATGGGATATACTTAAATATATATAAACAACCTAATTAAGATTTCCTAAATGAACAATTATTACTGTTTATGCCTTATTTGTACGAGAGTATGTAAAATAATAATTGATGTATAATATATGACATTAAAATAATGAAAATTTATCAAAATTTCTACGTTTTATTGAAACAATAGCGGCGGCTATACATTTTTATCAACGATAACATGTCATGTGATCGCAATTATATTATAAATATATATGCATCATTTATATTGGTTATCTTGTCATCCATCAATTAAAATTATTATATATGCCCTATATCCATTGAAATATATATTAAAGACAGACAAATAATTCAGCTTCTTCATTTAAATAAGAATGATATATATAGTCTAATATATTTGAAATAGAAGACACATTGTTATCTAGTGATGTAAATAATTTTATACTTAATTAATCAGATCTCACTAATCATTTAAATGATATCCTCCTTAAGAAATCGGATTTGGATAAAGGTGTGATTGAATATGATAAATATACAGTTGATTATGCCTGAATTATTCATATATTTGAGTATTATTATTTTTATTTATAAAAATAATGCTGATTAACTATAATATAATTAAAAATAAATACCATATATTTACGGTTAGTCTTAGATAAAATTTGCGTAATTACACTGCTGACTTGCAATTATTATTAATATATATAGATTATATGTACATAATAAATGATGTGCTAACATCAATTTATTTGCTAATTAGGATTTTGAATGTAGACAAATGTCTAACTAATAAAGTCTTAACTTCATATAATATTTTTATCCATAAGATATTTAGGTCCCATCCTTTCCATCACCATAATTGATAATAAAAATCGTGCAACCGATATTATCACTAATAGTTCCTTCAAATAAAAACGCGACCAAAATATCTAGTTTGACAAATCTGAATTGATGGAATAATACATGTCTCCCTGGCCTATAAATTAGGAAGTATACAAAGTTTCTAAAGCTATCAAAAAAAAATAAGATACAGGGATGTGAGATACGTATGTTCTTGGTATGTCTTATAGTTAAGTATAAGAATAATATGGAATAATTAATGAATAATTTAAGTACGTACAATCCCTTTCATACTGAGCCAGCAATTAAGAATTGATCTATCAACATTGGCTTAATTTTACAGATATTAATATATATTTTGGAGATGATATGTATCGTGATGGGTGCTAGTCAATACATGCGATAATGATGTCATTAAAATTAATTACATGGAGAAATTATCTGTCAGATTCCACTTGTTTAATAATATGAATTAATTTCTTAGTCGGTATCAATGGCTATTAATTAGTTTATTTAAAGGATGATAATAGTAATTTATAAATCTCTTTTTAAAAGGATAAATCTTCGGTATACGTTATCTAATTATTTTTAATTTATAATTCAAAACTTTGCCATTTAAGTATTTTTAATTCTTAAATATCATATTCTTATAGTCATCTTTATCTAATGCGGGACTATATCAATAAGGGCATACCATAAATTAATGACATGGTTGTTAGATTCATATATGACGGCTGTAGGAGTACCTCCCACAGTTAAATTTATATCTTAATGCTATGGAAGATAATTAATTCAAAGGTTATTAACACTAAGATGGTGTTATGTTAATATCAAACCTAATCATTACAGTGATTTGATTATTAAGCGCTTTGTGACTAAATCAATGATATTAATTTACCCATCTAGTTAAACACGTGATATTAAATATATCAATATTCATATTGGTCTTAATATTGTACTGAAATATAAACATTAACTATGGATACATGATGAAAAGAGAGAGAGATAACCATTACGATGCATCTAATATTAAGGTTTTGAAGGGTCTTGATGCAGTAAGAAAGCGTCCAGGTATGTATATAGGAGATGTTGATAATGGCGTTGGATTGCACCATATGGTATTTGAGGTTCTAGATAACTCTATTGATGAGGCTTTAGCTGGTCATTGTAATAAGATTAATGTTTGTATGCACCCTGATGATTCTGTCTCCGTTTCCGATAATGGTCGCGGCATTCCAATTGATATTCACAAAGAAGAAGGAATTTCGGCTGCAGAAGTTATAATGACAGTATTGCATGCTGGAGGAAAATTTGATGATAATGCCTATAAAATATCTGGAGGTTTGCATGGTGTAGGTGTATCTGTTGTGAATGCTCTATCCAAGAAATTGTTCATGAAAATTCATCGGAATAATAGGGTGTATCAACAGATATATATTAATAGCATCCCTGATGTTCCCATAGAAGAGGGATCTGATAGTCATATACATGGGACTGAGATCCAGTTTTGGCCAAATGAAAAAATATTTACTGATATAAAATTTAACTATACTGTACTCTCAAAAAGGATTCGTGAATTAGCTTTTTTAAATCCTGGTTTAAGGATTGTTCTTACTGATGAGCGTGATGAACTTATGGACATCTTTCACTACAAAGGCGGTATTACGGAATTTATTGAGCATTTAAATAAAAATAAGACTGTCATTCATGACAATATAATTCATATTTCGTGTGAAAAAGATGACATAGCTTTAGATCTATCTATGCAATGGAATAATTCATATCAAGAAAATATTTATTGTTTCACTAACAATATTCCACAATGTGATGGTGGATCTCACCTTGCCGGTTTTCGTGCAGCATTGACACGTACACTAAATCAATATATAGAATTCGAAGGATTGGCCAAGAAATCAGAAGTTGCAACAAGTGGAGATGATGCGCGCGAAGGTCTGACAGCGGTTTTATCAATCAAAGTTCCCGACCCAAAATTTTCATCACAAATTAAAGATAAGTTGATTTCTTCTGAGGTAAAACCGATAGTCGAATCGTTAGTCACTGAATACTTCGGTGACTTCCTAGCCGAAAATCCAAATGAATCTAAAATAATTGCTAACAAAATGATAGAGGCAGCCAGGGCGAGAGCTGCAGCTCGTAAGGTACGTGAATTAACCCGACGTAAGGGTATTCTCGATATAGCAGGATTACCTGGAAAATTAGCTGACTGTCAAGAACAAAACCCTGCTTTATCTGAGTTATTTTTAGTGGAAGGTGATTCTGCAGGAGGCAGTGCAAAACAAGGTCGAGATCGCTGCACTCAGGCAATATTGCCATTAAAAGGAAAGATCTTGAATGTTGAGCGTGCGCGTTTTGATAAAATGATTAGCTCTGCTGAAATAGGTACACTCATTACGGCATTGGGTTGTGGCATTGGTTGTGATGAATACGATCCTAATAAATTGCGATACCATTATATTATCATTATGACAGATGCAGATGTAGATGGCTCACATATTAGAACTTTATTATTAACATTTTTCTATCGCCAAATGCCTGAGTTAGTGGAGCGTGGTCATGTATATATTGCGCAACCGCCACTGTACAAAATAAAGAAAGGCAAACATGAACGTTATGTCAAAAATAATGCAGAAATGAAGCAATATTTAACAAGGATAGCATTAAATAATGCCACGCTATATCCAAATAAGTCAGTCGCAATTGATAGTTATGCTCTAGTACAATTAGTAGAAGAATATCAATCAGTTACCGATATCATTTCAAGATTATCTGGTCATTATTCCCCTTCCTTCCTTGAGCAGCTGATTTATCAGAAAGCCATTCCTAAATTAATTAATATTGTGGAAGTTAATTCTTGGTTAACACAAATAGAGCAACGATTAAATGTCTCTTTACCGGCAGGAGCAATTTATACACTATCAGTCTTAAAGTATAAAGATGGCTCCATGTCACTACTTAATATCAGATTACTACGTTATGGCATTAGTACAGAATCTAGCATTCCTTGTGAGTTCTTTTTTAGCACTGAATATCAGCGTATTTTATCTTTTTCCAATAAAATTAATGGTTTATTTGAAGATTATACCTATGTACAACGTGGCGACCGATCGGCAAAAGTCACGGATATCTCACGAATGGTTAGTTGGTTATTGGCTGAAGCTCGTCGCGGTCAAAACGTACAACGTTATAAGGGTTTGGGCGAAATGAATCCGGAACAGTTATGGGATACAACCATGGATAAAAGTAAACGTCGTTTATTACAGGTTAAAATTGAGGATGCCATATCTGCAGATGAAACATTTAATATCCTCATGGGAGACAATGTTGAACCACGTCGTAAGTTTATTGAAGAGTATGCATTGCAAGCATCAAATTTAGATATTTAGTTAATATGATTTCTGGATAGACATATCTTCCTCCCCATAAAGAGGAGGAAGATATATAATCAGTAAGGAATAATTTAAATGCAATGGAGCATTTAAATGTCAATTCTATATTATCCAAGGTATTAAACAATGCAAACATTATATTGGCTATATTATGTTGCGATATATGTAGGTGTATAACTACATGTAATATTACTTAATTTATTATAAGAGTCTATGATAATATAGACTATCTTATGATCTTCCTTAACTTATTTAAGATGATACGTGATACATCAAATAGCAATGAAGTGCATTATAATCAATTTAAAATGCTCTAATGCTACTTCATTATCATCTCTTGTATTATTTGGATATGTTGTATAATCACAAACATCTATTAATATCTTTTACTCACAGCTGTACCAATCGATCATAATATTTGAATATACACTATGGCAAAATATATTGAATAGATGCCATTAGTATCACTATATAAAAGTCTCAAATAGATGAGCTTGTTATCTTTCGCACAGTGATAATTTTATTAGTACGGTCATGAACATTTTGACTTCATTTATGATAGTGTTGTTTTCCCAATCCAAAACAAGTAATTCCAGTTATAATAGCGATATTTTATATAATGTTAACCAGTGATACCCACTGTAGAGATATTTAAGCCAGCGGATAAATATAATCTATAGTGCTTTAATTTTTAAACGTGTGAACTATCTATGAAATTATATATATTATGATTCGCTGTGATTTGTGGATCTACTTAATAAGATAGCTATTTATCTTATTCGTTTATGGGTAGTTAATGTTTCCAAAAAATCAGGGGGTTGATTTTAACCACTGTGACCTTGATTGCTACTAAAATAAAATTATTATTTTTAATTTTTGCCACTACACTTTAAACCTTAAATTTATTAGTGAGTACCTTAATTCTCATTCAGTCCATATTTATTAGTATCAATATATAATCTATCAGTTAGTATAAAGAGAGATGATGGATTGACTCAATGATATTAATATCCATTATTATCTAGCTTCATCTCATCAAAACTATAAATTGCTTAAGCATGTATGTACAATACAATTGTCCTCTCAACTCTATACTATTGAGAAGGTAATTTCTGTATACCCAATCAATTGTTATTAGATGGACTTGGGTCATATATAAGTGTATCAATATATATTACTGCTTTCTTGTGGATGGTATGAAAAACGGATAATCATATTTTATACCTTGTAATATCTAAGTTATGATTTATGCACCTATAAAAATAATTGAATCTACTTTTCAAAACAATATTAACTCTATGATTACTACGATGTAGTGCTTGTTCTATATGTATCGAATCAAAACTGAGGTTAATATGTTTCCTGTTTAATAAAATCCATATTTTTAAAATATATAGTACCAGTGACCTTATATAATGAAAGTTATTGTATAGATATTACAAATTATAGGGTGTATTCGCTTGCTTTTAGTTAGTAACTCGATAGCTCACTTCTCACAATTATTTCGAATATCATCTCTGAAAAATTTTCTGTCACTGATCATTCAAACTTATACTCACTTATCCCAGAAAATTATTGTACGATTACACACTATTAAGGTTAGTTTTTTAAAACAATTACATTCCTAAAATTATTTTCTAAAGTCGGATATTTATCTTGACAAAGTATCTTAACTTAAAATTTAAGCTATATACGGTCTATCTATACTAGATTGATTAAATTAGAACGTAATATATGGCTAGCTGCAACCATATTTTTTAACGCAGTTTTTACCTCGTCCCAACGGCGAGTCTTCAACCCACAATCAGGGTTTATCCATAAACGTTCTGCTGGAATACGTTGAGATGCCTTATCAATCAGGCTGACCATATAATCTACCGTTGGAATATTTGGTGAGTGTATGTCGTATATTCCTGGGCCAATTTCATTTGGATATCTAAATTCATTGAATACATCAAGTAATTCCATATTTGAGCGTGAAGTTTCTATAGTGATGACATCGGCATCCATATCAGCGATGGCTTGAATGATATCATTGAATTCAGAATAACACATGTGGGTATGGATCTGAGTTTCATCTCTTACGCTATGTGTAACTATTTTGAAACTATTAATGGCCCAGCTAAAATACTCTGACCATTGAGTTTTTCTTAGTGGCAATCCTTCGCGTAGGGCGGCTTCATCAATTTGAATAATATTAATGCCGGCGCGCTCAAGGTCCAGAACCTCATCACGAATAGCTAATGCTAATTGTAAACAGGATTCTGAATACTGCTGGTCATCTCTGACGAAGGACCAATTTAAGATTGTTACGGGGCCGGTTAACATACCTTTAACTGGCTTATTGCTTAATGATTGAGCATAACTAGCCCACTCAACTGTCATTGCTTGGGAGCGCGAAATATCTCCAAATAGAATCGGAGGCTTCACACATCTTGAACCATAAGATTGTACCCATCCAAACTCGCTAAGAGCATAACCATCAAGCTGTTCACCGAAATATTCCACCATATCATTTCGCTCAGGTTCACCATGAACCAACACATCAAGTCCAATTTTCTCCTGTTGTTTAATGGTATATGCAATTTCTTTTTTTATAAATTCCTGATAAAATTGATAATTGATCTTACCTAAACGCAATTGTTTTCGCATGAAGCGTATATCTTCCGTTTGAGGAAATGAACCGATAGTTGTAGTTGGAAATAATGGTAAATTAAATAGCTTTTTTTGAGCTTTTACACGCTTTAAGTATGGGGTTCTATGCAAAACTAGCTCACTATTAATTTTTGAAACGTGTTTTTGTACTATAGGATTGTGTACGCGCCCTGATCTTTGGCGTGATTTAATAGCCAGCCCATTAACTAATAGCTCTTCAATTACAGCATTTTTACCATGATTAAGTGCCTTGGCTAGAATATTGAGTTCATCAAGCTTCTGTATAGCAAAGGCCAGCCAAGATTTAATCTCATCATCTAGCTTATCTTCGTTATTTAGATCAACAGGTACGTGAAGTAAAGAACAGGATGGAGCTAACCACAGGCGATCCTTCAAACGTTTGTGTATAGGAGTAAGCCAATCCAAGGTTTTATTTAAATTATTAATCCAAATATTACGACCATTTATTATTCCAAGAGACAGAAATTTATGGTTAGGTAAGCAATCGATTACCTTATTAATTTCGTCAAAACCATTTATGGCATCAATATGTAATCCAGATACTGGTAGTTGACAAGTAAAATTCATATTCTCTTGTAGCTCACCAAAATAGCTAGTTAACAATAATTTCACGGATGATTCATTTTGTGCAAAATAGAATCTTTCTATGGCGTGTATCCATGTCGGACTTAATTCAGTTACTAATATCGGTTCATCAATTTGAACCCATTCTACTCCATACTCATTTAGGATACTGAACAGTTTTTGATAAATTGCGAGTAAACTATCTAATAAATCAAGTTTATTACTTCCGTCTCTAGTCTTTCCTAGCCATAAGTAAGTTACAGGCCCTAAAATAACAGGTTTGACATTATAACCTAGTATTTTAGCTTCTTTGATTTGATTTATTAGTATATTGTCATTAAGACTAAAGGTAGTGTTAACATCAAATTCTGGAACAATATAATGATAGTTAGTATCAAACCATTTAGTCATTTCACCAGCTGCTATTTGTTGACTATGTTTATGTGACTGACCGCGTGCGATCTGGAAATATCTTGTCAATTCATCTTGTTCTGGATTTGATCGTTTGGGTAAATTGCCAACCAAAATACTAGTATCAAGCACATGATCATACAAAGAGAAGTCACCTACTGGTAGTAAGTCAAGGTGCTTTTGTCTCTTCCAATGAGTTTGACGCAAAATTTTAGCCGTCTGTAGCAGCTCATACTTATCGGATTCCCCTCGCCAAAATTTTTCTAATGCAAATTTTAATTCTCGATTATTTCCGATGCGTGGAAAACCAAGGTTATGAGTAATGACCATCGTCTTGTCCTTTGCTTCCTGTATAAAAATAACTGTTGTAAAGAGGTATACGTATAAAAAATAGGTATTATATTTGTCTATTTACAATAAAATATCAATGTATGATTGAATCATCTTAATTTAAAAATTATAAATTTTATCGGATGAATAATATATTAAGTATGTAAAGCATACTATATTTCCTATTTAATCATTATTGTTACACAATATGCAATACTTAGAAAGAGCTGAATATATATTATGTAGACTCAATGGTTACTAAATAGTTGCTAATTCGGGTAAGAGTATTATGGTAATATTAAAATGAGTACTTGTTTTTAAACAAACTAACAATACCTTGAAAATTTAATAGTTACAATATGATTGTGTACTATTACTTCAGGTTGAGCACAGTCTTCGTTATTATCAGGAGCTGTCTTGTATTAAATATTAAATTAATATAACAGATATGGATGTAGATATATGATCCATATTTTAGTCCTTTAGCTTCATAACTCGCCTAATGTCCATATTAATTTACAAGTAATTTTGAACTGAAAGTGATGGAAAGTAGTGTAGAGTGTAAGGTTGCATCTGAGTAATCAAGGTTTAGTGTTGATAAGCATTTTATTATTATGCGTGATTTATTGCAATTAATAGTTTAGCAAAATAATATTGGCTATATCATTTACCAAATTTTTCTAGAGGCAGTGCCTTACTGAGGAAAAGGCAACCTAATGTTTTTAACTCCATGGTACAAATGATCAATTATTAATGTAACTATGAATTTATAAAAATAGTATAAATTGGTGCAGTAAATAGCTAATCTTAAGGTGAGATGCTATGTATATAAATATATTTGAGCAAGATTTAACTGTCAGCAGGGGCAAGAACCTCATTTACATTAAAATTTAATCATTGCCTTGCAATTTAGCTAAATAACCAAAATAAATTTTATTATAGATATTTCCCAGAAAATTATCGGTATTATTGACAATGAAATTAGTCATTATTGTTGCAATGGATAGGCAGGGTCTGATCGGTAAAAATAATATTTTACCTTGGAGATTACCTGCAGATCTTAGATATTTCAGTAGATTAACAATTGGCAAAACTCTTTTGATGGGAAGAAATACATATGAATCTATAGGTAGACCATTACCTGGAAGAAAAAACATAGTTGTCACTTCAAATACTGACTACCATGTGGATGGCTGTACCGTGGCATCATCATTGGAGCGAGCATTATGTGCTGCATCTAATTATGGCAAAGAAATCATGGTAATAGGGGGGGCGTCATTGTACGAACAATTTCTACCGAGAGTAAATAGAGTCTACATGACTCATGTTAATGCTGAATTAGAGGGCGATTCTTGGTTTTCCGATTGGGATGAGAGCCAATGGAGAGAAATAAGACGCGAGGATCATGTGTCCGATGAAGAGAATCAATATCCTTATAGTTTTGTGGTTTACGATAGAATGAGGGTTATCTTATAATATAATTTATAATAATGGTATTACACACTGCCCATATTATAATTATTATAGATAGTATCAATTTTATATGTAAGAGTGAATATATGATTCATATAAATAATAATTTTTTGATAATTCGGCAATTTCTTTCTTCTGTTATAGATTTTAATATATGCCTGTAACAGTTATATATATTACAAAATTTAGTGCAAATTTGTTCACTCTAATTACATTTTTGAAAGTAATTTTTCTATATCGTCCGATCCTAATAATCCATAAGTATTATCATAATCTATAACTATAATACTTGTCTACTTTTAGTTTATTTAATAAATTCTGGTATCACGGCATGAATAATTGGCACGTCATGCATAATTTTTATACATATATATGAATACTATTCCTATTTAAAAAATAATATGGCAGAATTAAATATAGACTTTAATTGTTTTGTTATCTGTAGGGCAGCTTTACCAATTATATAATTAATATTTTTCTTATAGATTGAGCAGTTCATATTTTGTGTAAGTAAATCGAGTTAGATATATCTGAGAGTATTTCGCAATACAGCAATAATATTATATTTTTTCAATTTTGCATATTTAATATTAAGTTATTATTTATAATTACAGTGATACCGTGTTTTAATTAATAAAGACTTGAATCAGTAATTAAAAGATCAAGGGTAATATCAGAAGAAGAAATACTTAATGCTAGTATTATTAATACTAATTACAATAGATACCAAGATATTAAATGTACTTTAACATAACAATTGATGGATATTATAAGAATAATGAACTTAGATCAACATGCTCATGTTGTTGGATATATTTTTTGTGCGAAGAAAAATTTGTTACTACGATTGCAACATTATACATTTGTTAAATAAATTGTGCTAATCATATTTATTAAAATCAGGATATTATAATACTTCTTTGCATCTTGATATGCCATTACATATCTGGTCAGTAGTTTGAGTGAGTAAAATATTTAGATAAATATTTTTAAATAGGGCATATATTTCAATCTAGTGCTAATATTATTAATATGAGTGCTCTAAAGATAGCTCATATTTTCCACTGAAATGAGGTGTTTAATACTTATTTTAGATGTTAAGTTGGTGCTTTTTATGGATAAGTATCTCTTAAAATTATTAATAACTATCGCGGTTTTATTGAATATGTTTTTTTTTAAATAATTATAGTTACATGTACTTGTTAATTATAAAATATAGAATATTTAGAACCTCTTATTGATAGTAAATGACTTTCACAGTGCACTACTGATCTCAATGTATGAGCCATCAAAAATAAATATATGGATAATAATTTAATTTAAATTAGATGAAGATAAGTAGAGCAAACGATATTAATTTATCTAATGTATTTAAATGATAGTATTTTTGAATTGTAAAATTATCCATTTTTTGTATTCATATGGCCAGTCAATAAGGATGTGATCATACTAGAGGATCGGTTAATATGTCATGATTGATTTCATGTGAGGATTTTCTATTTTGAAATATCATCTTAAAAAGAATATTGAAATAGCTTTAATTTCTGCTATTAAGCAAGGTAAGATCCCTAATGTTAATATACCAAAAATTCGGGTGGAACGCACAAAGAATAAAGTCTATGGAGATTTCGCCAGCAATATAGCAATGACATTAGCAAAGACAACTAGTATTAATCCTTTTAAAATAGCTTCCATCATAGTCAAAGCGATACCAAAAACTGATGTTATCGACAAAATAGATATTGCTGGACAAGGATTTATTAACTTCACCTTATCGTCTGATTCAAAGTTGCAAGTAGTTAAATGTATTCTTGCTACTAAAGATAATTTTGGGAAAAGTTATGTAGGAAAGGGCAAGTGTATTCAGGTTGAATTTGTATCAGCAAATCCAACAGGGCCATTACATGTAGGTCATGGGCGTAGTGCGGTTTATGGATCCATTATTAGCAATCTATTAGAGACTATTGGATTTAAAGTTCACCGTGAATATTATGTAAATGATTCGGGTCGCCAAGTAAATATCTTAGCTATCAGCGTATGGTTACGTTATCTTGATGTTTGCGGTGAAAATATAATTTTTCCTAGTAGTGCTTATAGGGGAAAATATGTAATAGATATAGCTAAAATATTACATGCTAATTATGGAGACGAGTTTTTCTATTCTACATTAGAAATATTTACTGATATTTCGTTTGAGCAACCAGATGATAGTAATGGGGATGTTTATATTGATGATTTAATTGAAAAAGCTAAGCAGTTATTAGGTCAGTCAGAATATCGTAAAATATTTGATTTATGTTTAAATACAATTTTATTAGATATTAGTGATGATTTGTCTGATTTCGGCAGTTATTATGATGAATGGTTTTCAGAACTGTCATTAATTGAATCAGGTGCAGTTAATAAGGCAATAAAAAAGTTAAAATGCGCCAATGTTCTTTATCAAAAAGATGGTGCGTGGTGGTTCAAGTCCACTGATTTTGGTGATGAAAAGGATCGTGTAGTGGTTCGTGATAATGGGCAGACGACTTATTTTGCTTCCGATATAGCTTATCATTTAAATAAATTTCAACGAGGTTTTGATGAGGTAATAAATATTTGGGGATCAGACCATCATGGTTATATACCACGTATTAAGGCATCTTTGGCAGTTATGAATCAAGATGAAAGTCGATTAAAGGTCTTGTTGGTTCAATTTGCAGTGTTATATAGGGGCGGGGATAAGGTTGTTATGTCTACGCGTAGCGGTGAATTTGTAACCTTAAGGGAATTACGTGAGGAAATTGGTAAAGATGCAGCTCGTTTTTTTTATGTGATGCATAGTGCTGAGCAACATATGGATTTTGATCTTGAGTTAACTAAGTTGAAAAATAAGGATAATCCAGTTTATTATGTTCAATATGCTCATGCTCGTATTTGTAGAGTCTTTAGGCGTTTGGCAGATAGTGATCTCATTTGGAATAGAACGATAGGGGAGACTAATCTTGGCAAATTAGTTGAATCTCATGAACGAGATTTATTAACTATGTTGGCACGTTATCCTGAAATATTGGAGTTTGCAGCTTTAAAGCATATGCCTCATATTTTAGCTCATTTTTTAACAGATTTATCCGGTGCTTTTCACACCTATTACAATGCGCATAACTTTATTATTAATGATACTAAATTAAGTCAAGCAAGACTAACTTTAGTGGTAGCTGTTCGTCAGGTCATTGCTAATGGCTTGACAATTATGGGTATATCTACACTAGAATCAATGTAGATAGAAGGTTGTGTGTGGTCATTAAAAGATATATGCGTAATGTACTATATAAAACATCATTACTATGGGAGGGGCATATTGCTAATCTTAGTATCTGTCATTATAGTAATGTTTTTATTAAATCTTAGAAATGGCGTTAGTCCAAGCACAGGTACAAGAATTGAAATTGTTGATATTACAAAATCAAATATAGAATTAGAATTGGCAGTGCCTATATTCGATTTTTATACATTATTGCCAAATATGGAGGTAATTACGAATAATAATTGGACAGAAAATAGGAACATCATAGTCTATCCTCCTGAGAAACATAATATTATAATTAGAAATGCAGAAAAGATAGGATACATATTACAAGTTGGTTCATTTAGGAAATTAAACGATGCTGATAATTTTAAGACAACACTATCATTATTAGGTATTGAATCAGAAATAGAAACCGTTAAGATTAATAATAGAGATATTTGGCATCGTGTGCAGGTGGGGCCAATCATAGATAAAAAAGAGGTTGTTAATATGCAGACACAATTGCTTCATAATGATATTAAATTTTTCATAATACGTGTTAATAGATATTGAATATGGCTGATTATCAAAATTGGTCTTTATGTTTAGGTCTTTCTATCGATGGGAATATCTACATGATATATACACATGCAATGTTCATTGTTATTTAGGAGTACTGGGGGTGGAGGTTATTGTGGAGATGCTTTATTTTAATTTATCCAGTGTGTAACTGTTAATGGACATAATTAAGTTGAATATTGACTGGATCTCGTGTAGAGCAATGAAAATTTGAAGAGTACATTGAAAGATAGTTATAAAATTTTAATTCACTACTAATATTATTAGTATGCTAATACTAGCTTACATCCTTCCAAAAGGATTTTTTCATGGAAAAAGCTACTAAGAAAAATAGTACTAGATATAACAAAACCCATTTTGCCAATGATAAGCGCTGAATTTTTGATGGTTCGCCGAGATATGCTAAGAAGTTTGTTAAATCTTTAATCATGATATCATATTCATGCTCTGTAATTATACCTTTAGTTGCTGATATTAAATCGTTAGTTTTATCCTCTTTCTTTAGATATCCTTGCTGTTTCCATAAGACATGAGGCATTCCAACATTTTTGAAGGTTGCATTGTTGGTACCCATAATTTTAGACTCATCTAAATAGAAAGTACGTAGATAGGTGTAAAGCCAGTCTGTACCTCTTGCACGAGAAATTACCGATAAATCTGGTGGAGTCATACCAAACCATTTTTTCGCATCTTTTCCCCGCATAGCAATGGTCATTGTGTCACCAATTTTATTTGAGGCAAACATAAGATTCTCGATAACTTGACGATCTGTTAGGCCTATATCTTTACCCATACGGTTATAGCGCATATAGGATGCTTGATGGCAGCTTAAACAATAGTTAACAAAAATTTTGGCACCACGCTGCAGCGACGCCTTATCTGTTATTTCGATATCTACCTTATCTAGGTATACTCCATCTCCAGATGCTATAACCGAACCTGAGGATAGATACAGTAAATTAATAAATATTGCTAGAATTAATATTTTCATTTGAATGTAACCCTTTTTGGCACAGGTTTATCATTATCTATTTTTGTATAAAAAGGCATTAAAATAAAAAATGCAAAATAAATAGTAGAGCATATTTGAGCTAGTAACGTATAAAGCCCAGTGACTGGTTGTGTTCCTAAAAATCCTAAGGTAAGAAAGCTAATTATGAATGAAACCAGTGCGATACGGAAGTAAATTCCACGATATCTAATTGATTTTATAGGGCTGCGATCTAACCAAGGTATTAAAAATAAAAACAAGATTGACAATCCCATCGCAATAACACCAGGAAATGCTGAACCAGCCATACTTGGAATGGCACGTAAAATCGCATAAAAAGGCGTGAAATACCATACTGGAGCGATATGCTCTGGAGTTTTGAATGGATCGGCAGGAATAAAGTTATCATGTTCTAAAAACCAACCGCCAAATTCGGGGATATAGAACAAAATTGAGGAGAAAATAAACAAAAAGACGATCATGCCCATAATATCCTTTACTGTGTAATAGGGATGAAATGGGATACCATCAATTGGGATACCCCTTTTATCTTTATAATTTTTAATTTCTATGCCATCAGGGTTGTTAGAGCCGACCTCATGCAAGGCTATAATATGGGCTACAATTAGACCGATCAGTACTAATGGTACAGCAATAACATGAAATGCAAAAAAACGGTTTAGTGTCGCATCAGCAATTACAAAATCACCTCTAAGCCATAGGGACAGTTGCTCTCCAATGAATGGTATGGCGCCAAATAAGGAGATTATGACCTGAGCTCCCCAGTAAGACATTTGTCCCCATGGTAGTAAATATCCCATAAAGGCTTCCGCCATGAGTGCTAAATAAATTAGCATGCCGAATATCCATACGAGTTCACGAGGTTGTTTATATGAGCCATACATGAGGCCACGGAACATATGCAGATATATCACGACAAAGAAAGCGGATGCTCCTGTGGAATGTAGATATCTTATTAGCCAACCCCATTCGACATCGCGCATAATATATTCAACTGAAGCAAAGGCCAGATTCGTGTCTGGCTTATAGTGCATAGTGAGAAAAATGCCGGTAACTATTTGTAATACCAGGACCAATAATGCTAAAGAACCAAAGAAATACCAGAAGTTGAAATTTTTGGGAACATAATATTCAGATAAATGTTCTTTCCATAATTTGGTGGCAGGAAAACGTTCGTCTATCCATCCAATTAAGTTAGCTAGCATTATACATCTCCTTGTAATTCATCACCTATGCGAATGCGGTTATTACCTATAAAATGATGAGGAGGAACAGCCAAATTTTTCGGAGCTGGGACCCCTTTGTGTACGCGACCAGCTAAATCAAATTTTGATCCATGACATGGACAAAAGAAACCACCATTCCAATCATCACCAAGGTTTTTACTGCCAGCCTCAATCTTGGGAACATAGGTCGGCGAACAACCTAAGTGTGTGCAAACTCCTATTAAAACTAGAAATTCATCCCTGATGGAACGAGATGCATTTTTACAATACTCAGGCTGTTGATTCGTATTACTGCTATTGGGATCTAGCAGAATATTATCAATATTACTTAACTCTCGAATAGTTTCTTCTGAACGGCGTACAATCCAAACCGGTTTTTTGCGCCATTCTATAATAATCTGTTGTCCAAATTCCAATTTACTGATGTCAATTTCAACTGGAGCACCAGCCGCTTTGGATTTAGCACTTGGAAGCATAGACGCAACGAATGGTACGGCAGTAGCAATGGTACCTACACCCCCAACAACTATACTAGCAGCTGTAGTTAAAAATCGCCTTTTGTCATTATCAACTATTTTATTCATTAAGATCTATTTCCTAGCGTTACAATCATGGAAATTATGTTTTGCTCAAAGGCGAGTGATCCTCACGTTACCGCTGAGCAATATTTTGGTATCGGTAAAATAATATCACAATTAGTATGTATAGTTAGCGATGAGATCCAAATTAAATTTAATTCAGATCACAGGCCTGCTTATATTGTGAGCAGGCTACCGTGGCTTAGAATCTGATCTTAATTATTTAAGTGCTTTCTTGGTTTTCTTTAACAACCTTTTAGCAGCACCTCTTGGTTTTGTACCTTCAATACTTGCTAAGTTGGTTGGCTCACCAACTATGACAACTCCACCCATACCTGCCCCCCAGTGAGGCGTACATTTATAAAAGTAAATACCTTCGACGGTAAGTGGCGGGGTGGTGAAATTTTCACTAATAGCAGACATCCATCCTTTTGCATCCTGAGGAATCATTCCCTGAATGGTTTCAGTAGTATGACCACTCATTTTGTCCCATGAAACAGTATCACCAATAGAAATTCTAATGACTGTGGGCTTAAATGATGTAACTTTGGCCGTTACTATGTGCTCTGCCGCTAAAATTACTGTGGAGAATAGAGTTAATGTTGCTGCTATTGTTCCAATAAGCGATTTGCCAAAATTCATGTTATATTTGCCCTCTCAATTTAATTTAAAAATAGCATTAAATATAGCCTGACATAATAAAGCTGAACAGGACCTGAACGGATTTAAATCATTAATACTTTATTGACATTGTCTCTAGGTAGAACGTGTCAGACTCATCATTCTTGTACAGACTAATTTCCAAGAATTAGATATGGTAGATAGGATATTCTCTATTAGAAAATCTGTAAGGCGAGATTATTCGCAGTAAGTTTGATGTTAATAAGTATTATTGAAATAGACTTAAAATAATTACCCTTTCTGTGAGGTTATTTAACACACAGTATCTTTTAGAGAAAGGGTTGTGTATTGTATAAAAATAAATATATGTAATATAATATTAAGTTATAGATATTATTTAATATTAGCTTTAGTAGTCAGAATTATTCAGCAATCATAATTTTTTAGATGAATTATCTTAAAGCCATAGGTGATCTACCTATAAAGACTAATAATACTTAGATGTTAAATTTACATTGTTGCATTAGTCATAAAATATAAATTATGTAATGTATACTTAATTATGTTTAAGCATTCATAGTATCTGCTACTTCAGGAAAGTTTATTTGGCACTGCCCCTTGTATAAAAATCTTATTGGTGATGAATTTTTTATAGATTACGCATTTTATATCATCCACTTGCGTAATTCGTTTGTGAGTAGTGGAGACAATTAATATTCATTTTTAATAGTATTTCACCCAAATGCGGGGGGCATCTTACATTTATAAAAATTTTTAAATGTATTACTATCGGTTTGGCTGTATCAACTCACAGAATAAGAGATTGATTTATCTGTTAGGTATTTTACAAATTAATCGACAAATATCAAATTTCATAACTGTTGTTAATGTAAAAGTTATTATCATCTCAAATAGTGTGGTATGTTCTTAGATGATGCCTCCATGCCTTGTCGCATTGAGTACTGTCAATCACTAGGTGTTCATGCTTGCCTATTATCATAACACTATCAAAGCAATTGATGTTGAGATACAAAATGAATATTTCTAATAACGATTCTGTCTTTAAGTAGTTTCCATTTCGTAGATAAATAATTGAAATATCTTTAGATAAACTCTGGGGATTGCTGAATCCAATGGTACAAAGATTAATGAAACGTATATAAATTTGGAGTTAGATAAATTTAATTTACCAGCAATTTAACTTTTACAGTAAAAGTATGGGATATAATTGATGTTATCTGTATGGAAGGAGATGCACTGTTTATAACAGATGATATTTATCAGTAGTGCCTTTCCTCTCATATGACCGTTTCTTTTATATTAAGATTGATTGGTAGTTTTTAACTGTCTTGTAACTTGATAAAATCATTAATTACTTAGTGTCTTTAGAGATACAAGTATAATTACCTCTAATTTAAAGGATTAGTATTAAGCAGTATGCTCACATTATTAAAGATAAAATTCAAGGTCTATAAAATTACGATTCAAATATAAGATATATGACGATATTGAATTTAATGATTGCGCGATATCCAATGAAACTTTCGTCGTCAGATAGAGTATAATTGGATATCGATGCCTTCAACTTTACAGGCGTAAATTTATGAATAATATTTTTGTCAATCCGTAATATGATTAACCATCTATTCGAACAACCTGAGAAGTTGTTTTGAAGACATTAATATCATCTTAATACATGGGGGCAACTGTCTATACTCACTTAATCTTAACTAAAATTTATGTTAATCACGGGAAACATGGAAAGATATTGACATATATTCGTTGTGGATTAAACTTTTCAATATAACCCTTCAGCATAAAAAATTATGCACCAAAATCATCCCTTTTTATAAAGGTATTAAAATATGAGAAAACTGAGGATAGAATATAGCCATGTAATTACAGCAATTATAAAAAACGAGCTTATGGTTATAGAATTTTAGTTTTGCATTAATCCTTTATAAATAAAGTATTTATCTCAAAATACCCAAATAATGGAAAACTAGTCAATTTCATTATATTCTTAAACATAATGTTAGTGGATTATTTGATTGAATAAGATACAATGGCTTATCAGGTATGTAGGATAGCTTGAGTAGGGGATTATTAGTATGATATGAAGCAAGAAGAAAAATATGTATGCGGTTATTTAGTTAAAAATAAATCATAATACAGTAGAGATTACATGCGTAAATACCTAATTGCTGGATTGTTAGTCTGGATGCCAGTAGGCATAACCTTTCTGATTATTAGGGCTGTAATAGATTTTCTAGATAAAATATTATTATGGCTACCAGCATCATATCACCCTGATGTTATCTTGAAATTTCATATTCCAGGTCTGGGGGTTGTGCTAGCAATAATATTAGTCCTAATTACTGGTATAATAGTCGCGAATTTACTGGGGAGAAGAATTGTTGCGGCATGGGAGTCTCTTTTGTCTCGGATTCCGTTGGTACGTAGTCTATATACGGGAATAAAACAAATTTTAGAAGCTGTATTAGCAGCAGATGCTAAATCATTTCGCAAGGTATTGTTAATCGAATATCCTCGCAAAGGAGTGTGGAGTCTAGCGTTTATGACTTCGGACAGTCTGGGGGAGGTACAATCTAAAACAGAATTAGATATGATTAGTGTTTTTATTCCGACAACGCCTAATCCAACATCGGGCTTTGTGTTGATGATACCAAACAAAGATGTTGTTCAATTGAACATGGGTGTCGAAGAAGGTTTGAAAATGATTATTTCTATGGGTGTAGTAGTACCAGATTGGAAAAAAGATAATTTTATTAATGATATTAAAAAATAATCACTCACGATTGTTAGAAGAATTAAATAAAATATTTGGAAAAATTATGCGGAGCCATTATTGCGGAGATGTGAATGAGACATTGAATCGTCAAACAGTAACCGTATCCGGTTGGATGCACCGTCGTCGTCATCATGGAGGCGTTATCTTTATCGATTTACGGGATCGTGAAGGTTTGGTTCAAATAGTTTGTAATCCAGAAGATGCTGAAAGCTTTGCAGTAGCAGAGGCTGTTCGTAGTGAATATGTATTACAAATAAGAGGAGTGGTAGCTCTACGCCCAAAGGGTAGTTATAATTCGTCTCTAAAAAGTGGAGATATTGAGATTATTGCTAAGCATCTCAAGATTCTTAATATCTCTAAGATACTGCCATTCCCAGTAACGGAGCAAAAAGAAGTAAGCGAAAATATTCGTTTACGATATCGTTATATAGATTTACGTCGTCCGGAAATGCTACAAAAATTGCGTTTCCGTTCTCATATCACCCGACAGTTACGTAATTTTTTAGATAATAACAACTTTTTGGATATTGAGACTCCAATTTTGACAAAAGCAACTCCTGAGGGAGCGCGAGATTATTTAGTTCCTAGTCGTACTTGTCCAGGTAATTTTTTTGCCTTGCCCCAGTCACCCCAGATGTTTAAGCAGTTATTAATGATTTCTGGAGTTGATCGATATTATCAGATTGTACGTTGTTTCCGTGACGAAGATTTGCGCGCAGATCGACAGCCTGAATTTACTCAATTGGATATTGAAACTTCCTTTCTCCATGAAGATCAGTTTATGACTTTAATGGAGACTATGATTCGTGATTTATTTTTTAATATTTTAGAAGAACACTTACCTGATCCATTTCCAAGGATAAGCTATGTGGAGGCATTATCTCGTTTTGGAAGTGATAAGCCTGATTTGCGAATTGACTTAGAATTAGTTGAAGTCGGTGATCTGATGAAAATGGTAGATTTCAAAATATTTTCTACCTCAGCAAATGATAATGAAAGTCGTGTTGCTGTATTGCGTGTGCCGGATGGAGCAAATATTAGTAGGAGAAAAATTGATGAATACACTATATACGTTAACACCTACGGTGCGAAAGGTTTGGCTCATATAAAGGTCCATGATAGCGGCGCTGGTCGAAAAGGTTTGCAGTCATCAATTCTAAAATTTTTATCTAATGATACTCTCGCTGCAATTATAAAAAGGACTAAGGCGCAAACGGGTGACATATTATTCTTTGGGGCAGATAAAGTTAACATTGTGAACGATGCATTAGGAGCTTTACGGGTTAAGATAGGCCTAGATCTAAATCTAGTTCAACACGGATGGCGTCCGATATGGATCATTGATTTTCCATTGTTTAAATGGGACGAACAGTCTAATCGCTGGAAATCATTGCACCATCCTTTTACTGCACCTGATGAACATGATATTGATTTGCTGAATACCGATCCAGGAAAATGTTTATCACGTGCATATGACATAGTGATAAATGGTATTGAGATTGGGGGAGGATCTATACGTATTCATACGTCAGATGTACAAAGTAAAGTATTTGAAATATTGGGTATTAGCAAAGAAAATGCGGAGGATAAATTTGGTTTTTTATTGGAGGCTTTACAGTTTGGTTGCCCTCCTCATGGCGGCTTAGCATTTGGTTTGGATCGTTTAACAATGTTAATGACTGGCTCGTCCTCGATACGTGATGTGATTGCCTTTCCGAAAGCACAATCAGCTAGCTGTCCTCTAACTAATGCACCTAGTAATGTGAGTGATTCACAGTTGAAGGATCTTAGATATCCGACCACAACAACATTAAAAATATAAAATATATTTTCAGACAATGGGAGAGTTGTATGGGTAAACATAGAACACTTAAAGTATGTAGTGAGCAATGCTATGAAGTTAGACATGATGATTTACCCTTAAGCTGCCCTCCCATATCTAATGTTACGCTATGGGATGTCCACCCTAGGGTGTACTTAGACGTGGAAGAAATGGGAAATATTTTGTGTCCTTATTGCGGTACATCATATATTTTGGTGAATGATTAAGAAATTAAAGCATGTGCTGTTCAGTGAAGGTAATATTATTTATTAATTGTGCTTTATATGACAATATATAGATTTGTTGTTTATTGACAATTATTTGTAAATTCTGACTTATAGTGTAATTATATGCATGATCTTAATTTATGCATAAGTTTGGAGGAATAGTGATGCTATGGTTTCTGAAACCTAGGTCCCATGGAAAAGTATAATGATAATTAGAAGATTAAGACAGTGCATTAACTTTATAACTCAGGTAGCGATTAATTTATTAATAATAAAACACAGCTATTATCTAATACAAGATTAATCGTTTAACTGTTATCTATACAAAGAGCGAGGTTGAAAATGAGTATTGCCAAAACTATTCCTCAGCAATTGCAAACTAACATTGATAATATCATTAATGATATTATCCCTAATCCTTGGCTAACTAAAATTGAAAGAGTAAGTTATACCAATAAAATCAGAGATTTATTACAACAAAGAGATGCCGTTCTTATCGCACATTATTATGTTAACGATGAACTCCAGGCCTTAGCCGATAAAACTGGGGGATATGTCTCTGACTCCTTGGACATGGCTAATTTTGGTGTGCAACATGATGCTAAAATTTTAGTGATATGCGGTGTACGTTTCATGGGAGAGACTGCGAAAATACTTAGTCCCGAAAAAACTGTAATCATGCCGACTTTAAATGCGGAGTGTTCATTGGATCTAGGCTGTCCAATAGATGAATTTAGCCGATTTTGTAATGAATACCCGGATCGTGAGGTGGTAGTATATGCCAATACTAGTGTAGAGGTGAAGGCCATAGCAGATTGGATAGTAACGTCTAGCAATGCTATACAGATTATCGAAAATATAATGGCCCAGGGTAAGAAGATTATTTGGGGGCCAGATCGTCATTTAGGTCGATATATTAAAAATAAAACAGGGGCCGATATGATTTTATGGCAAGGTCATTGTGTTGTTCATGATGAGTTTAAATCACATGAACTTGAACAATTGATGAAGAAATATCCTGATGCTGAGGTCTTAGCTCACCCAGAGTCACCAGAGGCCATAATCTCCAGGGCAGACTTCGTGGGATCCACCAAACAAATCATTAATGTAGGAAAATCTTCACCAGCAAATACTTTAATTATTGCAACAGATCAAGGTTTATTTTATAAAATGAGTCAGGCAGTTCCTGAAAAATTACTTATTCCTGCGCCCACAGGTGGAAAGAGCGCCACTTGCAAAAGCTGTGCTCACTGTCCGTGGATGGCAATGAATACTCTCAGTAATTTATATGAAACTTTACGTGACATGACCAATATAATTGAGGTGAATGAGAGAACTCGACAACAAGCATTGCTGCCCCTGAATAGAATGATTAATTTTTCATATGAACAAGGTATTTCCATTGCGGGTGATGCCTAACAATAATTTTATTTGTTTATCTTTGAATTGATACGTATTTTACAGGATTAGCCCATTAATATTGATATCTTAGGGTCATTCGCAGTCAAATGAAATAGGAGCGCTACAAAAATTATCATTTTAATATTGTAGCATTATCTGCATTATCTGCATTATCTGCATTATTAATGATTGAAAATTTGCAATACACGAACTATGTATATCATCAATATATCTTGATACATTGACTTGCCTTCAAAATTTATTCCGAATAATATTGGAGTTTATTAAGCCATAATCAATGATGGAGTGTAAATTTACACCGGCCTTTCAAGTAATTATCAAATTTAACTTTGAGAAACTTATTATGATTACTACAACCGATAAATCCTCTTTCATGGTTAAATTCGGCATATGACTATCACCTTTAAATTTAATATGATGTGTAATGAATCATTTAGTAGAATATTTATGCAACATCTATGACCTATTTTATATTTGGTTACTAGGCAGGGTATTTGTTGTATATTTACTTATCAAATATATTAGATGTTAAAAATAATATTTTGCTTATTCTCCTATAAATTAAAGCGTTTGCATTTATTTTTTATCTAAAATTATCTCACCTTATTTATACAAAATTGTGTTCCTCGTCTTTTAGTAGCTTCAGTTATTTATATTGCTACAAATATTATTCATATATAAATAATTGTTCTCACAATAAATCAATTAACAGACGAGCCATAAATTTAAGTAATATATAAATTACTATTGCTCATATTATAATACTTTCTGATTGCCATGTTTTTCCACACCTAATTAGCATATATAAATTATAATTAACTATATCGATAGTTTAATTATTGAGAATGGATGGCAATCATCATCATCTAAGTTAAGATAAACGTTATGGCCTGAACATCCATACTTGTTCTGTGACTAATACATCTATTATTCATTATTATAAATCTACTCTCACATAACCTATAAGGTTGCCTTAGCAACATTCATATATTGTTTGTGAAGTCTTTCTACGATAGTGGTTAGATCTTCGGGGGATCTGTTGTTATGAATAATATCGTCAGCTTTTGATCTTTTCTGAGTTGATGAGAGCTGACTATTGATAATAGCTTTTGCTTGTAAGATAGATATATCATCTCTTTGGCAAACGCGTGTTATTTGATGTTTAACGCTGCTTTCAATAAGTAATGTTCGATCTACTAGCATGGCGGTACCAGTTTCAAATAATAAAGGAATAGATAAAACGCAGTAATATGAAGACGCCATTTCACTCTGTTTGATCAGTTGCTCATTAATCTTTGGATGTATAATTTTTTCTAATTGCCATCTTGCTTTATAATCAAAGAAAATAAGTTGGCGTAGTCGAGGGCGGTCAAGATTGCCATTATCTAATAGCATATGCTCTCCAAAAATATTAATGATATTATCTAAGCATTTTTGTCTTGGCTTAACTAATTGGTGAGCAATAACGTCAGCATCAATAACAGTTATTCCATAGTACGAAAATAATTTGCATACTGTAGATTTGCCGACGGCAATTCCTCCAGTGAGACCTATTTTTAACATAAATTTAAATCAAGCTTTGAATAAATCTTAAAATTATATTAATAGTAGTATTTTAAAAAAGTGCAAAATGAAAATATTATTTATATAGTTGCCATTGAAATCAAGTTATTATTTTGCATGTTACTCTAACTAATTTGGAGATAATAGCTTATGATAATATTATAAATATTAAATAAATTAATAAGAATAATCGGTAAATATTAAAGCTGCTTTTAGCTATTTATTCATATAGTTTTTTACTGGTAGCCAACAAGGTTGTAAAAATTGATGACTTGGGATACCAACGATAATTTAATGAATGATATACTTATAAATTAGCCTCAGGTAGGAAATTTATATTAAGTGTGATACATCATAATGTGATGTATCACGATTACTTTTACTCTCTCTTGAAATTATAAATGAATAGTAAACTTTAAATAACAACATTAATAATTCTGTAAACTACGTTTAAGAGCGATGTTGTAGAATTTATTCTGAATGATGATTTTCTCAGCAATCTAATGACGCTTAATAATTAATATGAGAGAATATGAAAAAATATTTTGAGCATGGCCTAAATATATTTTTACGCAATTTTAATCAATATAAAAGTACTAAATTTATACGGAAATATACTGGCAGTTACCAATATTCTTACTATGATTAATCCCTACTGAAGGTTCCTTAAATGAAATAATAGTTCAGTGCACACTTCATTTCCTGTATCAGCTTGTACTATTAAATTTTCATTAGATGCTGGCATTTATTAAAATCTGTAAATTTATTATTCAAGGTATCTTATTGATATCAATTAAGTCGGCTGTAAAATAATTTATAAGCTATAATTAAAAATATCAATTTCGATGCTAGCAAATCAGTAGTGGTATCACGATTAATATCATGTGACTATGATTTCATAAACCTAACTTTTCCATAGTAGATATTAATGGATGTTAGGAAGTACATAGACTTCATAGCGCCGATAGTCATATGAGTAAATATGAAAGCACAAAATAATAAGTACGGATTTAAAATACTTCAAATTAAATAATATAATTTTTTATAAATTATGCTTTTGTGTAAAATGGATGTTAAAAAGCTATTTCCACGAGACATAATACATTTGCTTTTTAGGCATGGTAAGTAATTTATAGTTATATATGTATCCATATAACAATGATATTATTTTCATATTAGCACAACTTTTAGTTAAATAGATAGTGACTTAATACACTACAGTATTATAGTACATGGTGTAGTTATGGGATTTTCAATCTAAGGTGAAATCATTTGATTATTGTAGTATGACTGCTTATTACAATTTGTAGAATGGGTTATTTGCCAATTATACATTGCGACACATATTGAGGGCATTTCAAGGTATTAAAGAATATCAATGACCATTCATTAATGGATTAATTAATAATCATTATCCTAATAATAAAAATCCATATTCAAATTAATTTAGCCGTGGGTATTTTTTGGAGATTCAAACAGTGAAACAAAATACAACTTCTTTTGCAATAAAGGTAGGTTTAGCAGAAATGTTAAAAGGTGGCGTAATTATGGATGTTACTAACCCGGAACAAGCAACAATTGCAGAGAATTCGGGTGCTGTTGCAGTAATGGCCTTAGAACGTATTCCAGCAGATATTAGAAAGGATGGTGGAATAGCACGAATGAGTGATCCAGAAATAATCATGGAAATTCAACAGGCAGTTACCATCCCGGTGATGGCCAAATGCCGTATAGGACATTTGGTGGAAGCGCAAATATTAGAGGCGTTAAACGTTGATTTCATCGATGAAAGTGAAGTACTAACGCCAGCAGATGATATTAATCATGTTTGGAAACATGATTACAATGTTCCTTTTGTTTGCGGTTGTCGCAATTTAGGAGAGGCATTACGTCGCATTGGGGAAGGTGCATGTATGATTCGTACCAAGGGTGAAGCAGGTAGTGGCAATATTGTGGAAGCCGTTCGTCATATGCGTCAGCTTCAATATGAAATAAGAGGCCTTAATGGCTTGAACATTGAAGAGCTAATGGCAAAGGCCAAAGATATTGGCGCGCCCTTTGATTTAGTTTGCCAAGTAGCAAAAATTGGGAAGTTACCTGTCCCACATTTTGCAGCCGGTGGTATTGCTACTCCAGCAGATGCTGCTTTAATGATACAATTAGGGGCAAAAACTGTTTTTGTTGGCTCAGGTATTTTCATGAGTGTAGATCCTGCGCGAAGAGCAGAAGCCATCGTAGAAGCAGTTACTTATTTTGATGATTTTCAGAAATTAGCCAGTATTTCAACAGGATTAAAAGGCGCAATGAGAGGGATCGATATTTCTGACATTCCTGAAGAACAGCGTTTGCAGAACCGAGGATGGTAGCTAAAATTGGTTTACTTGCATTGCAAGGTGATTATGATAAACATAGTCATATTTTAGCTCAACTAGGCATGCAATCAGTCTTAATACGTTATCCACAACAATTAAATGAAATATCAGGATTGATCATTCCAGGTGGCGAATCAACCACGATAAGCAAGTTGATTGATATCTCTAATCTTCGTCAACCTTTATTGCTATTTGCGCGAAAATTTCC
The DNA here is from genome assembly GCA_013215805.1 of Piscirickettsiaceae bacterium. Classification (GTDB taxonomy): domain Bacteria; phylum Pseudomonadota; class Gammaproteobacteria; order Nitrosococcales; family Methylophagaceae; genus 41-12-T18. The sequence continues at coordinate 258,590 of JABSQM010000014.1, read as the reverse complement.
TATTCTAGGAACCTGCGCTGGCTTGATAATTATCAGCAAATTACAGCAAGAAGATTCTCGTGTTAAGACATTAAAAATATTAGATATCACTATAACACGTAATGCCTATGGACCACAGTCATATTCATTTATTGATAATCTTACGGTAATTATAGATAATAAACGGAGTCTAAATATTGATGTCACATTCATTAGGGCACCACAGATTAATACATTTGAGTCTAATGTTGAGGTATTAGCAAGTTATAATAATATGCCCGTTGCTATACGTCAAGGACATCATATTGGTTTAACATTTCATCCTGAATTGAATAATGTCATCCTATTTCATCAATTAGCATTTGGTCATGCTTTAATAACTAGACCTTATTTTTAGAAGATATATCTGGAATAAATACATAGGGTTGAGATCTAAACATATTATATCTAATATTTTATATGAATAAATTGTTAGACATTAATTAATAATATATGAAATATATATGTAACTAAATATATCACAAACTATTTTCTTTTTAAATAAATAACAATGATGATTCCATGGGCTTATAGCTATCATATAATTTAAAATATGCAATATACATAAGTTTTTGAGTAAATGGCCCTAGGATGCATTTACATCCTAATATATGGTTATTCGGACTTTGAAACTAAAGGTGTTAACTGTTATATATCTTACGATTATTTAAATTATTATGATTATCATAGTTGTTAAAATGAAATGCAGATGGTGCCTTCGAAAAATATATAAGTTAGTATATAGCTCTTTATTATTCAGATAAAAGACATAATCCAAGAGTTATGTAATTATTTTATAAATTATAGAATATATAGAAAACGAAAACATTAGCTGTGTCAAAACTTTTAATATTAATAGGGTAAATATTGGCTATATAAAATATATACAGTTATCACTGATTTATAGCTTATCTCAAAAGTATTTACATGATTTATAATAAATGATTAATAACATATTTAGAAACCGATAATTTTATATTGAATCTTGAAAAACCTGTAATGCCGCATAGGCAATAAACAATATGGCATTTATTAAGATTTGGCTATTACAAGATCCGAAATTTGATTTATGGATCTGATAGATGTTTTTAAATTATATTCACAATCAAAGTTAATAACGTTTTATTTATTTTATCAGTCATCTTTAACAAAGATATATGCTCCCATTAGCATGAACATATTCTTTGATTAAGATTATTAAATATCCTATTTCTGGCAAGAAGGTCATCTTTAAATGAGGTTGTAGATTTGAATGCACTCTCCCACATCACATATCATAGTGAGATATAATGACTCATCTTCCTGCCAAACAACATTAAATAATGTGGTTAGATATTACTTTTTAGTATTTTTTATTAATTTAGATGATAATAATTAGGGGTTTTCCTGGATATTTGTCTATATTGCTGTGTAATTTATGTGAATTACCTCGTTTAGCCATTCATCAATAACAAGATATTTTTCCACATTACTGAAATTTTATAGCTACTTTGTTTCAAATAAAGGGTATCATTAATATGTTTGTTAGAATTAATTTTGGTTATCAATGTAAAACTGGTCTTCATTATTCATTGATATTATTGTCGGTATTAATTGCGAGAAAGCATGGTAATTAGGAAGATGACGAGTCGTAAATACTTTATACTGGTGTTATTTATATTGACTATTTTAACTGCTTGCGGTCATAAAGGAAATTTATACCTGATAGCAAGCAGGACATTGATAGGTTAGAAATAAACATGGATCATTTCTGTTATAGATCAGGGCGTTTATTTGCTGAAAACGTTGCTGTTTCTGATATTTCGGCAGAATTTGGTACACCAGCATATATTTATTCACGTGCTGCATTAGAACGTCACTGGCATGCTTTTGATCAAGCTTTTTCTGGTCAACATCATAGTGTTTGTTATGCAGTAAAAGCTAATTCAAACATTGCCGTATTGAATGTTTTAGCAAAGCTTGGCTCTGGCTTTGACATAGTGTCTGCAGGTGAGCTTGCTCGTGTCCTTGTTGCTGGTGGCCGTGCAGATCGTACCGTATTTTCAGGCTCTGGAAAAACAGTTGTAGAAATTAAATATGCTTTAGAACATAACATTCGTTGTTTCAATGTTGAGTCTATTCAAGAGTTAGAAAGAATCAATCAAATTGCAGCTGAAATGTCATTAATCGCAGCGATTTCTATTCGAGTCAATCCTGATATCGACCCACAGACTCATCCCTATATCTCTACAGGATTAAAAGAAAATAAATTTGGCATCGCTATTACGGATGCTGAGTTAGTATACGCTCAGGCACATTCAATGACTAATCTGAATGTTGTAGGTATTGATTACCATATCGGCTCTCAACTAACTTCCATCTCTCCCTTCGTTGATGCATCAACAAAGATTTTAGTGCTTATAGATAAGCTTGCAGAAAATGGTATTCAGTTAAATCATCTTGATATTGGCGGCGGTTTAGGAATCAACTATAAGGATGAAATGCCGCCGACACCAGCAGAATATGCCACGACTTTACGAAAATTATTCAATGGTCTGAACCTAGAAGTTTTGCTGGAACCCGGACGAGCAATTGCAGGTAATGCAGGAATTTTAGTCACGAAGGTAGAATATATCAAACGAATTAAAGAACGACATATAGCAATAGTTGATGCTGCAATGAATGATTTATTACGTCCAGCTTTATACCAATCATGGCAAGAAATTCAGCCAGTTATTCAGGATCAAACAGCCCAGATGGAGACATATGATATTGTTGGCCCTATATGCGAAACAAGTGATTTTTTAGGGAAGGATCGTTTATTAGCGCTTAAAACCTGTGATTTGTTGGCAATACGTTCTTCTGGTGCTTATGGGTTTGCCATGAGTTCGAATTACAATTCTCGGCCTAGAGTTGTTGAAGTAATGGTTGACAATGATCGGGCATATCCAATCCGAGCGAGAGAAACGGTGGAATCTTTGTATGAGAACGAACAATTGTTGCCGGCATAATGCTATGATAAAATTTACCAAGATGCATGGTCTTGGCAATGATTTCATTGTGATTGATGCTATCAATCAAAGGATTAATTTGACAATCAAACAGATACAATCTTTGACGAATCGCCATTTTGGTATTGGATGTGATCAATTATTACTCGTGGAGAAGGCTAGGGTGCCGGGTGTCGACTTTCGATATAGAATATTCAATGCGGATGGTAGAGAAGTTGAACAATGTGGGAATGGCATCCGTTGCTTTGCCATATTCATCAGAGATAAGATTATGTCGTATACTAATACGATATCAGTAGAAACTTTATCAGGTGTAATTCATCCCATGTTACAAGACGGCAATAAGGTTAAGGTTGATATGGGATTGCCCTGCTTTGATCCAAATAAAGTTCCATTTTATGCTGATAAAGTCTCATTAACATATCTATTACCATTAGATAATAATGAATCGGTGGAAGTCAGTGCCTTATCAATAGGTAATCCTCACGCAGTTATGATAGTGGAAAACATTGAATCGACCGTAGTGGAAAGCATAGGTCCATTGATAGAGGGCCATAGTTATTTTCCAGCACGTGTAAATGCTGGTTTCATGCAAATTATAAGTCCTGAACATATTATGCTTAGAGTCTACGAACGTGGTGTTGGTGAAACTAAAGCCTGTGGAACAGGTGCTTGTGCTGCTGTAGTAAGCGGTATTAAGAGAAATTTATTGGCAAGAGAGGTAAAGGTTGAACTTCCTGGCGGGGAATTATTAATTACGTGGCCTGATGATTTATCGTCAGTATGGATGACCGGGCCAGCAATGCATGTATTTGATGGAGAATTTTCGTGGGATTTGCTATTTAACACCGTTATTAATAATAAATGAAAATAGAATGAGGTATTGTTAATATATGCAGTTTTTTCTTATGTCAGGTATAGAGAGCTTAAAATGAGATCTTTCAATCTATATGGCCAAGACTAAGGCTACCATAGGTAACTTGCCACTTAATGTAAGATACTCATAGTATAATATATTACAAGAGCGTAACTAATCTTTATACCTATATCTATGATCGATATGACAAATTTAAATTTTATTTATTAATTTGAATACAAAAATATGCATATCCATATATCTATATTTTTCATGGGGATAGTTTCAGTACTAAATCCTCAAAATTCATCTTGCTGAATAAATGAATGAGCTCTTCTTTATTCTGATGGCCATTAATAAGTTTGTCTAATGGTAAATTTAATATTACATCACATTTAATTGTTGCCAAGATATAACTTAATTCTGCTAAATGTTTATTTTTAGCAAGCTGTTCAGGTATTTTTTTTGCACCACGCAAGCCTAATGAACTTATCAATTCTAGATTTTCATAGATTATATTCAAACCGCTAAAATTTTGCAGAAGATATAACGCCGTTTTTTTTCCAATTCTTGGCACGCCAGGGATGTTATCCACTTTGTCGCCCATTAAAGCCAGATAGTCGACAATTAATTCAGGAGGAAGGCCAAATTTATCCTGTACGCCCTTAATGTCCATCATGCCTCCTGTCATGGTGTTTACTAAAGTTATATGACGATTGACCAATTGAGCCATATCTTTATCTCCTGTACTAATCACAACCTCAGCATCTATTTGATTGGTCAATTGATGTGCCAAAGTTCCTATAACATCATCGGCCTCCACTCCTGCAATAGATAGAAATGACAAACCCATAGCTTGAATAATCTCATAGATAGGCTGAATCTGAAAACGTAAATCTTCCGGCATAGGAGTGCGTTGTGCTTTATATTCAGAGTATATATCATTGCGAAAAGTTTTACCCTTACTATCAAAAATTACAGCAATATTACTACCAGGGTAATTTTTTTTGAGACGATTCAACATATATGTTACACCTCGTACTGCACCCGTTGGTTCACCATCTGCATTTCGTAAATCGGCCTTAGACATCGCGTGGAAAGCACGATAAAGGTAATAAGAGCCATCAACAAGTATGGAAGGCGGAGTTTTAGTCATGGTTGTTTATCGGCATGTATCATAAGTAATAATTTTTAATTATTGTAGCAAGAGATTGTATCTTTATGTAAACTTGAATCTAGTACAAATTATTTTTTAGATATTGTAATTGTATACGTATTCGTCGTTTAATATTTGTGTGGTTTATTCATATACAAAGCATTTATTATTATTAATAATGATTTAGTTAAGACGTGATTAATGAAAATAGGTATTACATAATTAAAAATATCTTTCCAGCAACATATTTCATATGAGTAAAAAACACCGTTGCTATTACTAGCTGCCATTATGATTTATGTAATAAAATTATGATAATAGTAATGTATATTTAAAATTAACGAGATGTAGTACACACTTTGCATTATCGGTGAAATTAGATCCTGGTGATAAGCACTTAATGGATATGGATATTTTTAATGTCAGTATACACTGAAATAAAACGTAAATTATTAATTTCATTTTTAGATGATTATTCAGTAGGTAATTTATTATCTTATGAAGGTATCTATCATGGCATAGAAAATACAAATTATTTTGTTACAACAGACCAAGGTAGATTTGTATTGACTTTATTTGAAAAACATGGATTCAACGAGTTACTATATTTTATAGATGTCATGGCTTTTTTTTATCAACATGATATCCCTTCTGCACAGCCTATGACAGATATACGTGGTAATTATGTGAAAAATCTATGTGGCAAACCAGCTATTCTGGTTTTACGCTTATCTGGTCGAAGCATTAATTCTGTTACGACATTAGAGCAATGTTCAGCTATTGGTAATGTATTGGGACAAATGCATATCATTGCTCAAGATTTCCATCTACATCGTGTTAATGAGCGTGGTCTATCATGGTGCCATCAAGTAGCTAATGTATTGTCACCTTTACTTGACGATCAAACCTCCAGTATTTTAAAAGATGAGCTAAGATTGCAATCAGAATACCGAAATCTATCTTTACCATTGGGGCTCACTCATTCAGATTTGTTTCGTGACAATGCCCTATTTGAAGGCAACGAGCTGAGGGGAATAATTGATTTTTATCATGCCTGTGATGAATATCTGCTCTATGATTTGGCTGTTATGGTAAATGATTGGTGTGTTGATGAAACAGGTTTAATAGGACGGACACGTTACCAAGTATTAATGGCTGCTTATTCAGGACAAAGGCCGCTAACCAAAAATGAGCAAGAAAAATGGAATTTAGTATTAAGAATTGCGGCTTCACGTTTTTGGTTTTCTCGTTTGCAAGACACATTTTTTCCACGCAAAGGTGCGTTAACTCAAATTAAGGACCCAAATGCCTTCCTGAAAATACTCCTACAGCACCGTGATAATCCATTGTGCTAAATAAATTATATAATTTATAAGAGGATAATATGTGTGTATTTTATTGCATAGATACTATGTCAGGACGTAGCTATCTGATTACACTACAATAAATATGATATGAGCGGAAAGCATCTAAAATATAAATACATAGCGGAGAACAAAAGGAGTGATTTGTCATACACATACTTATAATCAAACTAACATCAATGGGGGATTTAATACATGCCTTGCCATCATTAACTGATGCTGCAACCGTATTTCCTGATATAGAATTTGATTGGGTTGTTGATGAGGCGTTTGCCGATATTCCCTTATGGCACCCTAATGTGCGTCGAGTAATCAAAACTGCTAACCGTCAATGGCGCAAACAACTGCTGCTAGCGTGGAATGAGGGATATTTATATAATTTTTATCGTGATCTTAATAGCAATAATTATGATGTAATTATAGATCTACAAAGTAATCTGAAAAGTGCCTTAGTTTCATCACTACGTAAAGGTCATGTTCATGGCTTTGATAAAAATAACTGCAGAGAAAAATTTTCTTATTGGGCCTATAAATATAAATATCAAGTTAAACTAGGACAGCATTCTATTGAACGGTTACGTGAATTAATGGCCAAAATTTTGAACTATATTAAACCATCCACCTTTGCTCATTATGGAGTAAGTTTAAAAAATTATCCCTTGCCAGAATTAGGCTTTGAGTTACCAAAGTATTATTTATTATTTGTTCATAATGCTAGTTGGGCTACTAAATTATTGCCATTATCATCATGGCGATATCTCATTAATAAAGTGGTTGGACGGGGGTACTCGGTATTATTACCGTGTGGAAATGATGAGGAATACCAACGTGCTCAAGAAATTGCCAGAGCCAGTGATAAAGCCTATGCTTTACCTAAACTTTCGTTAAATCATATTGCTGCATTAATTCAAAACTCTCAAGGCGCCTTATGCAGCGATACTGGCTTAGCTCATGTTGCAGCAGTGTCTAATGTTCCTATGGTGACTATTTATGGTGCAACAGATGTCCAATTGATTGGCACACATGGAAATAATCAACAGTATATCCTTAGTAATTTAGCATGCTCCCCATGTTATAAACGTATCTGTCCATTAAGGAGCTCTAAAAATGATGAGCCAGTATGTATGGCGAATATAAATGTTGAATCAATTTGGGATAAATTAAACCCGTATCTGACAAAGATAACATACCCTCTTATACTCAATTAAGTTCTAAAATGAGAACCTATTATGAAAAATAAATTCTTTAAATTTTCTAGTGTGCACGTCCTGATCATTGGTGATTTGATATTAGATACCTTTTATTATGGTAGAGCTAATCGTATCTCACCTGAAGCTCCAGTTCCAATAGTTAATATTGAATATATAAAATATGTGCCTGGTGGTGCTGCGAATGTGGCAATGAATATTGCCTCTTTAGGTGTGAGATGCCACATAGGAGGTATAACCGGTCAGGATCATGCGGCTAATACCTTGCAACAGCAGTTGAATGAAGTGGGTATTAGATGTGCTATTCATCAGACCTTAAATAATGACACAATAGTTAAACAACGAGTTATTGGTAATCAGCAACAATTATTACGCATGGATTTTGAGCAACGGTTTGATAATAATGAGTGGGAAGCATTGAAATCACTTATAGAGCCAATAATATCTAATACATCAATAATTATTCTTTCTGATTATAATAAAGGTACTTTGTCTAATCCACAGCACTGGATAAATTTAGCAAAACAACATAATGTTCCGGTATTAGTTGACCCCAAAGGGCCAGACTTCATGAAATATAATGGAGCAGATCTCATTACACCCAATATGACAGAATTTGAGGCAATCGTTGGTGAGATTAAGTCTGAGGTAGATTTACTGACAAAGGCCCAAAATTTAATTGAATTATTAAATGTTAAGGCGCTGCTTATAACTCGTAGTGAGCATGGTATGTCTCTAATCACAAAGGATCGACCAAAGTTTCATTTACCAGCTATCGCTAAAGAGGTATTCGATGTCACAGGTGCAGGCGACACTGTCATTTCAACAATTGCAGCTGCATTGGCCTCTGGTAGAAGCTTACAACAAGCCGTAACAATGGCCAATGTGGCTGCCAGTATTTCAGTTAGTAAACTGGGTATGGCAACGGTCCGTGAACATGAATTGCAGGCTGAATATCAACTCTACCAAAGTGGGAACCATACTAATCATGATTTTACTAATATCGTTACCTTAAAGGAATTAAGAATAGAAACCAAATATGCGAAACAACGTGGTGAAAAAATTGTGTTCACCAATGGTTGTTTTGATATATTGCATGCTGGACATGTTAGCTACTTACAGCAAGCCAGAGCTTTAGGTGATCGATTGATCGTTGCTATTAATACCGATGAATCTGTTGCTAAATTAAAAGGTGTCGGCCGACCGATAAATACAACCGAGAGGAGATTAGCTGTATTGGCCGCATTAGGTGCAGTTGACTGGGTTATTCCTTTTAAGGGAGACACTCCCGAATATTTATTACGTAAAATAAAACCTGATATATTAGTAAAAGGTGGTGACTACGATAAGGAAAATGTAATAGGCTGGGATATTGTTGAGGGTTATGGCGGTCAAGTTATAGTAATGGGAATGATATCTAATTGTTCCACTACAATGATTATTGATAAAATAACTGGTAAGTATAAATAACAAAATATCTCTATAACTACTTTGTAATTTAAAGGGATTTGAAATATTTCACTATTTATTCTATAAATTTCAATATTATTAAGAAGGACGTGGCGATATCATGATCAATTTTAGTAATTGTGCTCAGACGACAATAAAGTATATTTTTGTGCTAGATTAATGATAAATTACAATCTACTACTATCAGAGCTTTCCATCTTTTGAACAATCATTATTACCCCTCTCTTTTTTATTTTTGTAATCATCAAGAGTCATGCCGGTATTTTTAATTTCAACAGATTTATAATTATTTTGGCTATTCGGCTTATGGGCATTTGTAAAATAAATAATATCTGTCTTATTTTCGTATATGGCAAAAAGCATCTAAGTTGGTTGGTGGTATTCATTTTTAAATAAAAACTTTTTATTATGACTAATTTAGTCTATTATATTTTTAATATTTTAAGTTATTGTATAATACAGTATAGTCTTCATTATTTTTTATAATAATATAATGAGGAGGTGATATGTTATTGTCTTTAAAAATATTTCAAAGCATAGATTTTAATATTTTTATCAATTTTTGATAAAATTAAAAAATAAATTGCATCAATGATATGTCTAAGAGTTTGAGAATTTTTAAATAAAAATATTACAATCATATTTATTTTTAATTACACTTTATAATATCTCCATTTATATATTTCATGATATTGTCTTTTGATTTTGATTTCACATAATTTCACTAAACTTTTTGATTATCTTTACAATATTTTTATAAATATAATATAATTTGAATTATACATTAAAATATTCATGAATTTTCCGAAACTTCAATTTTTTGAAGAATCTTTGAAACTTGATGCATATAGGTGTCTAAAGCTTATAATGCTTCTATTGTTTTCATTAGACTTTATTAATTATTGCTACTTGAAATAAGTTTTGTGTTGTTGGGAATTCAACTAGTTTCACAATACTCTCTATTAATTTTCAAGGTCAAAGGTATATTTAGATTTTTTGCGTATTTTGTTCTTTATTATGAAGTTCACTCAACATTTATTTTACGTTTATTATTTTCCATTATCTCAATTAGTCCATTTGTGCCTGCTTAGCACAGTATAGTTCTCTTTCTATTTTAATTTTTATGAATTTTAGACAGGGAGAGTTTTGGAAATATACATGTTCTATTCAATATATAGTTTATATGCTAATTTTACAGATTAATTTGCTTGTGATTCATGATTATATTTTTCGTTCTTTCAGCATATACTCTTTAAATAAACATATAATATAAAAATGTTGAATGAATTTGATAAAATATTATTACTTTTTGTCAAAGAATAATTACATTAATTTTTTGGGGTGCAGGGTGGTAAAAATATATCATCAGTGATAAATTATTATTTTTTCAAGGCGCACATAGCTTTTTTCACATTATCCTTCATATGGGCAGCATTCATAGTACCAATGATAATACTACTTACTGATGGCTCCTGAAATATCAAATTGAAGCTAGCTTGTATAGGATTTTTCATATCGCTATTTATTAAATGGCCGCTAGAAAAAGCTTTCTTGATAAAAATGCTTTTATCATTTTTTAGGGCTTGCTCAAATACCTTTTGCTCATTTCTGTATTTGGGGTTATACATTATCATAGCTAAGTCGGAGTGTTTCAGCGCCAATAATCCTCCATCAAGGGATTTAGTAGACATGCCAGAGGCTCGAATCCAACCTTGTCGTTTCAAATCAGATAACACCTCTAATGCACCTTGTTCAATAATTTTAGTATCATTGCCATCAGAATGGATTAATACAATATCTAAAACATCACGTTTTAATCTTTTTAGGCTTTGTTTGACACTAGTGACAATAAATTTTGGCGCAAAATTATATGTAGATCTCTCAGTTATATTGCTAAATATTTCCCCAACTTTGGTTGATATTACCCAGTCTTTATTGAGTTTAGGAAGAAGCTCGCCTAAACGATGCTCACTATTGCCATAGGCAGGGGCAGTGTCAATTAAATTAATACCATAATCCCAGGAGCAGGCCAAAAACTCTAATGCTTGTTTATTGCTGGCAATCTTAAATTGGTTTTTATATTTTAAGCTTTTGTCGCGACCTAACTTAACCATGCCTAGCCCTAAAGGTGAAACGATAACTCCTGTCTTAGATATTGAATTGCGTTGATGTAGATATACCGTCATTTGAAAGCTCTATCCCATAATGGTTTTCCGATCGTTACAGCGGGCACATTAATTAGTTTTTCATGTTCAGTTGGCTTTATGTCCCTTAGAATCACTGTTATTACTTTATCAGAAAGATTAGGAGCTAACGCTAACTTGGTCGGCCAAGCAATGTGTATATTATCTATGGATTCAATAAAGGATGTATCAGGTCTTGAGAATGTAGATTGCTTAGGCTCCGCACGATTGACTGTATGGGCTGCCCATTTTAAAGTTGGTAATTTTAACCAAGGCATAAGATTATTTAATAAGATTTCTGCCTTAGCAGTGAGTTGTTTAGGTGTGTCGCCAATGCTTAGTTCAGCAATACTGCCACCAATATACCAGATGATGTTGTCATTCTCATCAAAGTGACTGGTTATGGTCGTAAGTTTCCAGCTAGATATCAATATATGAGCATAAATAATAGGTAATATTTGAGCTTTATTTGTGGATTTACATAACAACATTCGCAATGGCCTGCGTTGCATGGCAGGTTTTTTCATACCTAATGATGTCAGTAAAGCTTCATTACCTTCACCAGCAGTTAAAACGAATTGCTGTGCAGCTATATGTATTTTACGGTCAAGTGTAAGTGATTGCACCTTATTTTTTTTTTGACTCCAGGTAATATTACTATCATTAGAAATTTTCATAATGCGTTCTTGCCAAGGTGTAACCAAACATCTGATCATGCTAACGATATCTAAAACTGGTTCATTGAGTCTGTACAATTGGGATGTATAGTTTATATGTCGAAACATTTCGGGTCGCAATTGCTCATTTATTATCTGTACGCGGCTATGAAGTGCTTTGCTAGAAAAAAATGATGCCATTTTAGAAGATAGTCGGTCTTTTGACCACATCAATTGATGATTTGTGAATATCCTTACTCCTCTTAAATCGATGTCTCCTTTACCATTGAGACAGGCTCTCCATCGGGCTGGCATGTCACTAATTGATTGTGTAGCTTTAGAAAGAATGCCGTCAATAGCATATTTTGTACCTCCATGGATAATGCCTTGCGAACTTAAAGTTTGCGCATTTCCGATAGAATTATTTTCTAATAATAGGGAGTGGATGTTTATATTATTTAAACAATTATGTATCCATAAACCAGTTATTCCAGCTCCTATAATAACAACGTCAGCGCTATAATTTTTCATACTCATTGGGTTCTGCTGATTCGATCGTCCAAGGCTTCGCACAACCAATGTCCAACTATGAGATGACCTTCCTGTACACGAGCCGTTTCCTCTGTAGAGAGGCGAATACAGTCATCTGCCAAGTTAAATAATTTGCCACCACTTGCACCAGTGAATGCGCAGGTCCAACAACCTATCTGCTGTGCTCTCTTAATGCCATTCATGACATTGTCACTATTTCCTGAGGATGACAAACCAATGGCAATATCACCTTTCTTGGCTAAAGCTAAGATCTGACGGTCAAAAATTGTTGCAAAGCTATAATCATTACCATGAGCTGTAATAATTGACGTATCAGTCGTTAGAGCCATTGCCGCTAGTGGTAAGCGTTGTTTTCGATAACGTACAATAAATTCAGCAGCTAAATGTTGTGCATCTGCTGCGCTACCACCATTTCCAAAAAATATAATTTTATTCCCCTGATCCAGGCATTTAATTATTCTTTCAAGCAATTTATTGACTTGAATATCAAGTTTAAATAATCCTTCAACCATGGATTGATGACGTATGAGTGTTGATTTAAATGGCATTGATTACATCTTGGATATCTGGTTAATTTAATTAATGTATTTAATTATGCAAAAGCTAATCTAGCAAAACAAGTAGTTATTTTAATGATAACAACAATCTGAAATGTATTTTTATAAAATCCACTCATAGTTATAAATATTAGATAAAATTAATTATTGATTATCCAATATTTTTTCTTTCGTGAAGCACTGGTTTGTTAATATAGCTTTTATATTATTTAATAATTTTGTAGATGATGCTGTGGGATAAATTTTTGATAGTTAACCCACTATTGTAATCTACATGTTAATAGATGTTTCATATGGACTGTGATGTTGTTAGTTCTACATCGGACGAACCTTCTATTAGGCACTATCTTTGGCATATCAGACAATAGTGAATGGCATATTGTGGAAGCATGGACTGAATTCAGCCATCGGCTGGTGTCTTAATATAAACTATTTTCCGACCATCCAACAAGAGACAGAATGATGAATTGCTACAGAGAGTTTTTTAATACCTTTGGTGGTACTGTAATAATTAAAAATCTATTCTATATATTTGCAAGTATTTAAATAAATATTTTATTAATCTTAAATTTTGTGCGATTACACCATCAATTTCAAAGAAATTTTCGCTATTGACGGGGGCAGTACATGGCTTCAACATTCTTTGGGGGGGGGGTGCATTCATGTTATAGATTGGTGTATTATTTAATATTGACTATCGTAAATGGTCACATAGATATTGCTATTTTACCAAGATTCTGACATGATGAAAAAACAAAACTGTGACTGTTTTAAGAAAAATGATACGTCATATGATTTTTTGCACTTTGACGATAGCCTTTTAGTGAATGCAGGTATGTGGGGAAAACAATTGTTTTACATAGCGTCAAATTAAAAATAATGTTATCTTTCCCATCCCTATAGTAGATGTTGATAGCAGAACAACTTAAAAATATCTTGTAGGTTTTCATCAGCAAGATCGTAATTTCACCAAACTTTTCGTCATCAATCGGAAATTTTTTTAATAACTACTTTCTCGCTTCTTACTTCAGTATCAATTAGATAATATAATATCTTTCAGGATCGATCATTGCATAAAAATCTATCCAAGATTTATAAATCATTGATAGGTTTCAACGTTGCCGAAAATTATGATTTATTTTCGTTGGTAATTTTGTAAATACCGTGTATGTAGAATGACTAAATTTTTAATAAAGCACAATTTAATTAATTCGATCTTAGTTATCAACAAAAGCTTATATAAGCCTTCATATGCCAGATTAATTGATATATGCAATATCTGTGAATCAAAAAATTGTTCATATCTATATTTATCCGCCTATATGTTTTCTGATCTAATATAGATATGTATTTTATAAATACGTATATGAATATAATAAAATAATTATTTATATACTTAACCATAGCTACATAAATATATGAAATTCCACGCTCTCATAGATTAATATTAGGCAAACTTAATTCTTTAGTAAAAAATTTTGTAGGACATATATTTTATATTCGTACACTAATTTAATGAAATGTAAAGTCATAAAAAAGATATTTTCGTAGAAATTATAATAGACTTTAAAATTTCTTTTAGAAATTCATCTCTAAAAATCTGTCTACCTAAATATAGGCATTTAATTTATTTTCTGCAAAACGATAAAAATTCACATCTAGAGCGCAGTAATTAAGAAAATTTGATCAAATTCGATGAACTTAATTTACGAGTAACAATTAATTGCTGATATATGAATATAATCAAGAGGCTGTGAATCATACCTCTGTTAACCTAAAGAATGCAAACTCTGACGAAATTTATAATAAGTTTCTTATAATATTATACCTATAATGAAAAATATATATAGGTATTATATCTATAATAGTCCGAAACTTTAACCCTTTTAATTATGACTAGTTAGAACGTCGTATGACAAATTGAGCTAATGCGGAAAGAATATGAGTATCATAGGATAAATCATTAAGATAAATTTGTGCTCTCTTAATTAAATCATCTGCTTTTCGTTGTGCTTGTGCTAAACCTATTAAGGCTGGATAAGTAGGTTTATTTAATGCAATATCAGCACCTTTAATTTTACCTAAGGTATCTGTATTTGCGATTACATCAAGTATATCATCTCGTACTTGGAAGGCTAGACCAAGACAGAAGGCATAGTGATCTAGTTTAGATAAGCTGTGATCGTCAATATCTCCTGATGCCAAAGCCCCCAGTCGTACACTGGCTTGAAATAAGGCGCCTGTTTTGAGTTCATGCATGGTTTGTAATGATGCTAGATCAAGTGTCTTATCGGTCGATTCCAGATCAATAGCTTGACCACTAGCCATGCCATAAACGCCAGAACGTTGTGCTAAGGTCTTGACCATTTTATTTTGTTGAATAGAGGTTAACTTATCATCACATAAACTTTCAAAGGCTAATGTTTGTAAGGCATCTCCAACTAATAAAGCCGTGGCATCATCATAGGCCTTGTGACATGTGGGACGGCCGCGGCGCAAATCGTCGTTATCCATTATTGGCATATCATCATGGACCAATGAATAAGTATGGATCATTTCGACGGCACTTGCAGGTGCATCCAACGTATTAAAATCAGCATTTAATGTTTTACCAGTAGCATATACTAACAGAGCACGCAAACGTTTTCCGCCATTTAGAGTTGAATAACGCATAGCAGCAAGCAATTGAACTGATATTTTCCTGTTTTCATGATCTAACAATTGGCAATTTAGAACAGATTCTATGCGTTGTTGGTGTTGAAGCATCCATTTATGAAGTAAAAAATTATTATTCACAGTTTGTGTAGGGCTTAAATCCAAAATATTTTTAATATTAATTAACTAAATTTTTACAGCATATGCACTTTTTATTTATCAATTTTAACTAGCTTGTAAAGTAATTGATAGAATGCACTGATTTTCAAAATGTAGATACTCTACATCCAGTTCATTATAGGCATTATTTTGAATAATTATAATTTATTTTCACTGCTATTGTTAGTATCAGAGTTGGACTCAATAACGATCTACCCTTAATTATCTTAATAATTATCCAATATACTTGCCTGTTAAATTATTTATATATCTTAAATTTATTTATCTGTGAATATTAGACTATTATGTATAAAATATATTTTATTTTCTCTAATATTACATTCATATCTCAAACATGTTCATTTGCCATTGTTGATTTTTATGGTGTTTATTCGAGTCATCAATTGATATTAAATAAACTGGTACAGAAGGACAATTAATTAGGGTTATCGATTTTAGTTATTACCTTTGAGTCACAAGCCAGATGATTTCCTGTTTTTTTAATGAGTCTTCGGTGTGTATCAGTAGATATGGGGAAAAATTGGGACATCGGATATCTACTTTGTAGGGCAAAGATGTGTGTTGTACTTTAATGGAGAATTAGCACAGATGATTGCGCAGTTTTTTGTTAAAAAATTATTAATTAATAGTTACAATGTGCGTTGCCTAGTCTTGGGAAATGATTTTCATTTTGGTAAAGTAGAGACAAGGAGATCATGCTTCATTGTATGAATATAGCAATTAGTTTGATCTTGAATCATTCGATATTAATACATTTTTAGTTGATCAGATCCGTGTAAGTAGTGCCCTAATTCGTAGATCATTACTATCAGGTGATTTAATGTTGGCTAATAGATTATTGGGGAGACCGTACAGCATCAGTGGACGTATTTCCCATGGAAATAAAATAGGTCGTACCATGGGGTTTCCAACAGCTAATATATATTTATGCAGATATACAATACCCATAAAAGGAGTCTATGTAGCTTTGCTATATGGTATTAAAGGTGAGCCAGTCAGAGGCGTTGTTAATTTAGGTATTCGGCCTACATTCAATGGAAGAAAAATCATGTTAGAAGTGCATTTATTTAATTTTTCTGATGAAATTTATGGCAAATATGTACGAGTGAATTTCCTACATAAGTTAAGGGACGAACAGAATTTTTCTGATATGAAACAATTAATAAATCAGATTAACGAAGATTGTCGACAAGCACATGCTTATTTCACTTAGTGCCTGAATGCTGTTCTGATATATAGATGTTTTAAATTGGTTTTTAAATTTTGTTGTGTCCGATTCAATTTTTAAAATTATCATTTAATGATGATTATTATTTTAGATATAAGACAGCATGTTATGCTGTGCACAACAGTGGATAGCACATACCAATTCCTTGGCACTTCTTAGATAACAAACATGTTTTAAACTTTATTTAAATCTCATCGAGATTATTTATTTGATTAGATCAGCTATTATAATATATGTTATTTATAATATATTATTCAAATTTATGAGTATTAATATGATGATGTGTAACTATTTGCAATATCATGGATATAACTATTCTACATAATGTGAAACAATAAATAATTATTTAGGTATTTCTACCAAAAGTGATATAGCAAGGGGTAATTTCTTAATTTGAATCTCTTGCAAAGTTTAATGGTTGATTTTTAATGTTCATGGCTTCTAGGCAAAAATATTTTAAATCATTGACTATTGGGATATTTATTTTCAGGAAGTCTTACCAATAACAGCAAATTTATTTAACAATGAATTATCAGTTCTTTCGGAATTATTTAGTAACTAACGTAATATTTTATTAATGAAATAACCGAATGATGACTCCTACTAGGATGAAATATATATTTAGCAATAATTGTTTAGGGTAATTTTAAACTGGCTCACAGAAATAACTATGTATTCTATAATGTGCAAGTTTTAATTTTATTCCACAGTCTAAATTCCTGATATGATCTTTCATAAAACTGTCAAGTGGATTATTAATAGTTGTATGCCTATGGAGAAGATCAAGTCCTAAAACATATTGATAATATTTAGATTGATAAATATCAATGTATGATCATGAATAATATCTACCAGAAAAATAGAGATGGTTTAGTGGATTTAATTTGTTACACAATAAATATTAGTTTATAGCTTGTTATTTACTTTGAGTAAATGCCTATATTGTATGTACATTAATTATTGTTATATGATAACTCTTAGAGTTTCAGCAATATATAACATTATTAGAATCATGATATTTATGACTAAAATTAATTGATTAAGATGATGTAACTACCAAATTTACAAAATATTTTTTGATTTAATTAGCACATATTTATATATATAACACACACTACCAATAGTTTCCTAGCAGATGGCTTGGCGGTAATATTACGAATATGAAAATATTTTCATTTGATGATGATATTCATGATTCAAGAATGTAACATATAATATATGCAGTTAATTTAGATTTTATACTGTCAAATCAAGATCACTACACTGATGCAAATTTATCATTTATGCCTTCATCATTGGATGTAAATCATGGAGTGTTATTATAATAGATCATAGTTCCAACATCTTTAATGTAGTAGCTAAATATGATTTTTTATAAAGTTCATATAATTCAGGGCATCTTAAATTTTATGACATGATTTATTGACCTTCGAATTATATAAAACATAAGAAAATTGAGGATGCTTATATTGCAAATATCACAATCTGACTCTATTTTCCCGCATTAAAAAAATCTACTGCCGTACATTATTAATTGATAATATTTTCACAAAGGATGACTTTTTATGTTTTGGCAAGATATGCTGATTTTATTTATTACCGGTTGCTTAAGGATTACAAAATATATTTACAAATTATATTTTAATTTATTCTACAAAAATCTACTAACTTGAAAAACAATAAAATCATGCCTAATTATATTATTTTAGGAGAATAAATATTTTGCTCCTCGTTCATATCGTTTTTATTGAACCTTCATTGGAAGGCTATTTTCAATTTAAATAGGAGTCGTTATTGGTGCCACTTGGACAATATGTTTAGCCGTGCCAACGTAACAAAAATTACGACAACAATTGTCCTTAGTCTGTTACCTTGGCAAGGTCTAAATATTTCTTAAAGAAGCCTAAATATATTTAGCAACATGTTTAATTGTCGGCAATTGTCATATTTGAAGGCGTGGCTTTATGATTAAGTGGGGTTATTGTACTTACACTGGGATTTACAACCTATACCTTAAGTCTTTATAATTTCAATATTAACTTTTTATGAGGCATTATTGAGCGTACCCTAGGCACAAGCAACCTAAATTTCTAAAAATATGATAATGCAAATTTATAAGCAACAAGGATATGGCGGCTTGCCAATAAAAAGGGGGATCTCAGACAAAAAAAATAATCTTTTAAGATAAATTTTTGCTTTTCCCTTGAAGTTTTATTTTGCACCCCCATTTAGAAAAGGTACATTTTTTTGATAGCTATTTTTTAGAGGATACATTGATGAATATTCGTCCCCTTCATGATCGTGTAATTGTTCGTCGTACAAAAGAGGAAACAACTAGCCCTGGTGGCATCGTAATTCCTGATAATGCAACTGAAAAACCATCTCAGGGTGAAATTGTTGCAGTAGGTAGTGGGAAAATTACAGATTCAGGTGATGTTCGTTCTTTAACCATAAATGTTGGCGATAAAATTCTTTTCGGTAAATATACTGGTACAGAAATTAAAGTTGACGGTGAAGAGCTTTTAGTAATGCGTGAAGACGATATTGTTGCTGTAATTAAAGATTAGATCACCTTACATCAATTCGTTAAATAACATTAAGAATATATTTAAAGAGGAATTAACATGGCTGCTAAAGAAGTCAAATTTGGTGCGGATGCGCGTAATTTAATGGTCAAGGGTGTAAATATCTTGGCTGATGCTGTTAAGGTAACATTAGGGCCCAAAGGTCGCAATGTCATCTTAGATAAAAGCTTTGGTGCACCTACTATTACTAAAGATGGTGTGTCTGTTGCCAAAGAAATTGAATTAGATAATAAATTTGAGAACATGGGCGCACAAATGATTAAAGAAGTGGCTTCGCACACTTCAGATGCTGCTGGTGATGGTACAACAACAGCAACAGTATTAGCGCAAGCAATCTTACGTGAAGGCGTAAAGGCTGTCGCTGCTGGTATGAACCCGATGGATCTAAAACGTGGTATCGATCAAGCTGTCGCTGCTGCAGTTATTGAATTGGGGAACATGTCAATATCATGTGATGACGATAAAGCTATTGCCCAAGTAGGTACGATTTCTGCTAATGCAGATTCTTCTGTTGGTGGCATTATTGCTAAGGCTATGCAAAAAGTAGGTAAAGAAGGTGTCATTACGGTTGAGGATGGCAGTGGTTTTGATAATGAACTAGAAGTTGTCGAAGGCATGCAGTTTGATCGTGGATATTTATCCCCATATTTTGTGAATGATCAACAGACAATGACTGCGGATCTCGAAGAACCATATATATTATTATTTGATAAAAAAATATCAAATATTCGCGATCTACTACCAACATTAGAAGCAGTGGCAAAAGCGAGCCGTCCATTGTTATTGATTGCGGAAGATATTGAAGGAGAAGCTTTAGCGACATTGGTCGTAAACAGTATGCGCGGTATTGTTAAAGTATGTGCGGTTAAGGCACCTGGATTTGGTGACCGTCGTAAAGCAATGCTACAAGACATTGCCATAATAACTAACGCTACTGTGATTTCTGAAGAGGTAGGTCTAAGCTTAGACAAAGTAACATTAGAAGATCTTGGCCAAGCTAAAAAAATCAATATCAGTAAGGAAAATACAACAATTATCAATGGGGCTGGCAAGGCCATAGATATTACGGCGCGCGTTGAACAAATTCGTTCACAAATCGCTGATTCTAGCTCTGATTATGATAAAGAGAAATTGCAAGAACGTGTTGCTAAATTGGCTGGTGGTGTCGCAGTTATTAAAGTAGGCGCGGCAACGGAAATGGAAATGAAAGAGAAGAAAGCACGCGTTGAAGATGCTTTGCATTCAACCAGGGCAGCTGTAGAAGAAGGTGTGGTTGCTGGCGGCGGTGTTGCTTTAGTTAGCGCAGAAAATTCGTTAGGTAAGTTAAAAGGCGATAATCACGACCAAGATGCAGGTATTAAAATTGCCCGTCGCGCAATGGAAGAGCCGTTACGACAGATTGTGGATAATGCTGGTGATGAATCTTCAGTTGTGTTAAATAAAGTTAGTACCAAAAATAAAATTAACTTTGGTTATAATGCGGCAACAGGAGAATATGGAGATATGATAGAAATGGGGATTCTCGACCCAACAAAGGTAACTCGTACTGCATTGCAAAATGCAGGCTCAATTGCAGGTCTGATGTTAACTACTGAAGCAATGGTTGCTGAGGCTCCGCAAGAAGCAAGCACACCTGCTATGCCAGCAGATATGGGTGGCGGCATGGGGGGCATGGGCGGCGGTATGATGTAATTACTACCTAGAGCCTTTTAGTAATGAATAAAGCCTCGATTGTTGAATCGAGGCTTTATTTATATCTATGACAGGATATCTACTGTACTCTTCGAAAAAACCAAAATTAGATTAAATTTATTTTAAAGAAAAGAAAAATTTTTTCCATTTGATATGTACTCTGAATGGGCAATATGCCAGACTTTTTAGTAGAGACAAAACTGATTCATATCTAAATAAATTACTAAATTTTAAATTTCAGTAATATGGGAAGGGAGATTAACGTCTCTAAGGTTGAGCGTTAATGTTATTCAATGCTAATAATTAGCTTTTCTTTAAGCAAATTATTGACCTCGACTGGGTTAGCTTTGCCTTTGGAAACCTTCATCACCTGTCCTACAAAAAAGCCAAACAACTGTTTCTTACCCCCTAAATACTGTTTTAATTGTCTGGTATTATTGGAGATGACCTTATCTATCATCTCTTCAATGATCGTGCTATCGGTGATCTGCTTTAAGTTATTAGACTTAATAATATCGTCAGCATTATTAGCCTCTTTTTTCCATAAGGACTCGAAAATTTGTTTAGCAATTTTTCCAGAAATGGTATTGTCAATAATACGAACTAAAATTCCACCTAATTGTTCTGCGGTAACAGGTGAAGTGGTAATATCCAAATTAAATTTATTTAATGTACCTAATAATTCGTCGCAGACCCAGTTAGCGCATAGCTTTGGGTTCTGACCATCTGTTTTGATTAATACAACTTCATAATAATCAGCCAATTGATGATAACTAGTCAATGCAGATGCGTCATAAAATGACAAGTTCATATCGGTAATGAAACGATTACGTCTTGCGTCTGGCAATTCAGGCAAAGTCATACGGACTTGTTCGATCATTTCTTTTTCTAATACTAAAGGCAAGAGATCTGGATCCGGAAAATAGCGATAATCTTGAGTCTCTTCTTTTTTGCGCATAACAAGTGTTATATTTTTATGGTCATCGTATAGACGCGTTTCCTGAAATACTTTACCATCTCTCTCTATGATTTCTATTTGACGTTTAACTTCAACATTAATCGCACGTTCAACATTACGGAATGAATTAATATTTTTCAACTCAACTCGTGCGCCTAAATTTATTTCACCTATTGAGCGTATGGATACATTGGTATCACAACGAAATGAACCTTCTTGCATATTTCCATCACATATTTCTAGGTAGCACACTAAAGAATAAATTTTTTTCATGTATGCAACGGCCTCTTTCGCAGATCGTATATCTGGTTCAGATACTATTTCTAATAGAGGGATGCCTGCACGATTTAGATCAATGCCAGTTTGACCTTGAAAATAATCATGCAAAGATTTACCTGCATCCTCCTCTAAGTGTGCACGAGTTATACCTATTATTTTTTCGCTACCATCTTCTAATTCAATATTTAATTGACCTGAGCCTACGATTGGTGTTTTAAACTGACTAATTTGATAGCCTTTAGGTAGATCAGGATAGAAATAGTTTTTGCGCTCAAATATAGAACGATGTGTTAATTTGGCATCGATTGCTAATCCAAATTTAATGGCCATTTTAACGGCTTCCTTGTTAAGGATCGGTAATACACCTGGTAATCCAAGGTCAATGGCACATGCCTGAGTATTTGGTTTAGCACCATAGGCGGTGGAGGCATTAGAGAACATTTTAGTTTTTGTCGCTAGTTGGACATGTACTTCTAATCCAATTACTACTTCCCATTTCATATTCATCACCTACTTTAAATTAATATTATATTAAAGAGTGCATCAAATAATTTTTAAGTATGACGCAAACTGGATAGTTTCCATCCAAGCTTTATCGCTATAGATTTAAGCTTGTCATCTGCATCCACTACAACAGGGTGATCAACGAGCCTCAATAGTGAGATGTCATTGTACGAATCACTATAAAAATAACTACCCCTAAGATCAAAATGACGACATTCTAACCATTTGTTTAAACGTATAATTTTACCTCCCTGATAGGACGGTATGCTAGTTATTCTACCAGAATAAGAGCCATCAATAAACTCAACTTCTGTTGAAATTAAATTTTGAATTTCTAATTTTTTAGCAATGGGCATAGCAATGAAGCTATTAGTTGCAGTGATAACTAGGATTTCGTCACCCTGTTGTTTGTGAGAAGCTATTAGTTTCTGACCTGCTCGCAAAATAATAGGATTAATTTTATTCTGTAGATATTGTTTTCGCCATTTATATAAATTTTCAGGTGAATTGTCTGCTAATGTTCTTAGTTGAAATATCAAAAATTCGAGAATGTCCATTTTACCTGCAAGATATTGATCATAGAAATTATTATTTTTCCGATGATGAGTATCATCAACAATGTCATTTTCAACAAGGAACTCACCCCATAGATAGTCGCTATCACCATTAAGCAGAGTATTATCTAGATCAAAAATTGCCAAAGCCATATAATATATCCTAATATGTATCTAATAAGGTGACATCATTGTAACCTACCACTCATTGTATACTATGCAGTAATCTCACTAATGAATAACAATTGAAATTATTTATAATGCTTATCTATTTCTAGATGTTGACAAAATATTACATTGCATGATTGATGAAAATGGCTTCAGGTCCAATGTAGGTATCATTATCTGCAATAGACATGACCAAGTTTTGTGGGCTCGTCGTACTCAACATGATTCTTGGCAATTCCCACAAGGTGGGATCAATCCCAATGAAACTGCCTTGCAAGCTGTCTACCGCGAATTAACGGAAGAGGTAGGATTGAGACCTGAGCATGTTAAAATGTTAGGTATGACGCAAAATTGGTTACGTTATAAGCTTCCCAAACGATATTTACGATATCGCAATAAACCATTATGTGTGGGTCAAAAGCAACGCTGGTTTATATTGCGACTTATCGGTGACGAAGAAAATATCCGATTACATACCGACGACATGCCTGAATTTAATGACTGGTGTTGGGTTAATTATTGGAAGCCAGTTGAGGATATTGTATTCTTTAAACGACGTGTTTATGAAAAAGCTTTACATGAATTAGCCCCACTTTTATTTTCTAAATATAAAAAAACAAATTAAAAAATAATGATCGATCTGTGAATCATAGCGGGATGAATACCGGCATAGATACATAATACTCTTAAACTTGGTAATATGATTCTACAATAGTAATTAGTATCAATAGCCTGGAGATGCATGGATATAAATGGAAGAATTAGTTAAGATTAATTGTGAAATTATATAGAGTGTGTATTAAGGTAAATAGGATCTTTCATACGTCTCTTCGCTTATTAAGATAATAATGACAACTATGTCACCTCAAAAATTAAATTATTGGGAGCTAAAATATTTTTTACGGATTAATATCAAAACTAAGCAATATTAATATAATTTTTTAGTAAATATTTTAGAATTACGCTGATAATTATAAAAATTTTGTCTTTCAATGGGTAGGTCAGCTATTTTAGCTTCCTGAAATCCACGCTCAATAAACCAATGTGCTGTTTGTGTAGTAAGTATACATATGACTTTCAGATTTATTGAGCGTGCTTGACGCTCAATTACGGATAATAATTCTTTGCCCTTACCTAGGCATTGATAATTTTTGGCTACAGCTAAGCACGATAGCTCACCAATTTCATTTTTCACGTAGGGATATAATGCGGCGCAAGCAATTACTGTATCATCACGTTCCATTATCGTAAAATGAGCTATTTCCTTTTCTATATCATTCCGTGAGCGTTTGGCTAATACACAGTTAATTTCTAGAGGTCGAATCAATCTAATTATTCCACCTACATCTTCAATTGTAGCTTTACGAGTGGTTTCAAAGGAATCGGCCGCAATTAAGGTACCAGCTCCGTCTCGACTAAATAATTCTTGTATTAGAGCCCCATCCTGATCACGATCCAGCAAATGTACTCTCGTAACTCCAGCCTTACATGCGGACATGGCTGCAGTTAATATAGGGCATATGTACTTCATATTTTCAGCCTGTTCAATTGTGATTTCACGTGATAACATATCGTATTTTTTGCCCACAAAAATTAGCTTGTCCGCGTCTAAATCAGTTGCTACTCTAGCAGCTATAGCTTCATACGACAGGTTGAAGAATTCACCAGTAGGTGAAAATCCAATTGGCGGTAACAGTACTACATTACCTAAATCAAGCTGTTCATGAATTCCCCGTATGTCTATACGGCGTACCTCTCCAGTATAACCAAAGTCAATGCCATCTCTAATGCCTACTGGACGAGCAATCACTAAATTGCCACTAGTACAGCGTACTTGTGCATCAGCCATTGGTGTGTGAGGTAGGCCAAATGAAAATTTGGTTTCAATATTTAGTCTTAACTGCCCGATTACTGATCGGACAATATCCAAACTGCGTTTGTGAGTAATACGCAATCCATCATGATAGTTAATTTCAACATTATGACTTCTTGATTGAGCATCAATCTGCTTTCTAGCGCCAAAAATTATTACCAATTTAATGCCTAAATTATTTAATAAAGCTATGTCATATATCAAGCTGTCAAAGCTATTTGTTAATATAGTTTCACTATCAAATGCAATGACAAAATGGGCATCTCGATGCTTGCTAATATATGGTGCTGCCGTACGGAACCAGCTTGTGGTTTCTGCAATGTTATTGTGATTAAGTATATCCATATTACAATTTTACCTTTAACAGCTTCGAATGGGAAACCGTAATAATATTTCATTTCAGCAAACTTGCTGAATTCAGTGTAAAATTTATTATAATTATTAAAATTACGAAATATAAAAGAAAGAAAACATAAACCAATTTGGAGATACCATATGCCAGAATATCGTTCTAAAACTTCTACTTCTGGACGAAATAAAGCGGGTGCACGCGCCTTGTGGCGAGCAACGGGTATGAAGGATGATGATTTTAAGAAACCAATAATTGCGATTGCTAATTCATTTACTCAATTTGTACCTGGACATGTGCATTTAAGAAATATGGGATATCTAGTGGCGTGTGAAATCGAGAAGGTAGGTGGAGTTGCTAAAGAGTTTAATACTATTGCAGTTGATGACGGTATAGCAATGGGACATGACGGTATGCTCTACTCTTTGCCTTCACGCGAACTTATCGCTGATTCCGTGGAATACATGGTTAATGCACATTGCGCCGATGCTATTGTGTGTATCTCAAATTGTGATAAAATTACCCCTGGTATGCTAATGGCTGCCATGCGTCTCAACATTCCTGTAATATTTGTTTCTGGTGGGCCGATGGAGGCAGGAAAAACCACATTGATCGATCATAAATTAAATCTAGTTGATGCAATGGTGATGGCAGTTGATTCCAATATATCAGAAGAAGAGTTACATGCAGTTGAAAAATCTGCCTGTCCAACATGTGGCTCTTGTTCTGGTATGTTTACTGCAAATTCAATGAACTGCCTGACAGAGGCATTGGGATTGTCCTTGCCTGGCAATGGTACGTTGCTAGCGACTCATACAGATCGCGAGGAACTTTTCCTACAAGCTGGTAGAACAATCGTTGACATAACTAAGCGTTACTACGAACAGGATGATGAGCTGGTATTGCCACGTTCGATTGGACTTAAGGCATTTGAAAATGCAATTGCTTTGGATATTGCTATGGGAGGATCAACTAATACTATTTTGCATTTATTAGCAATCGCACAAGAGGCAAAAATTAATTTTACCATGGATGATGTTGATCGTATGTCGCGGATAATTCCTCAGTTATGTAAAGTGGCACCAAATACGCAGAAATATCATATTGAAGATGTGCATCGTGCTGGCGGTATTATGAGCATTTTAGGTGAGCTAGACCGAGCAGGTAAACTTCACACAGATACACCAACAGTTCATGCACCAACGATGAAAGATGCATTGAATAAATGGGATATTATGCGTAACCCGAGTCATTCAATACATATATTTTATAAAGCTGGTCCAGCAGGTATTCCTACTCAAGAGGCATTTAGCCAATCAACACGTTGGCCTGCTCTAGATAAGGATCGTGAAAATGGATGTATTAGATCATTGGAGCATGCCTTCTCTCTGGAAGGTGGCTTGGCCGTGCTTAAAGGCAATATTGCATTGGATGGTTGTGTTGTTAAGTCTGCCGGGGTAGATGAATCTATTCTAGTATTTGAGGGTCCTGCACATATCACCGAATCTCAAGATGAAGCAGTAACTAATATACTCAACGGCAAGGTGGTTGCAGGTAATGTCGTCATCATTCGTTACGAAGGGCCAAGCGGTGGCCCCGGTATGCAAGAGATGCTTTACCCGACTTCTTATATTAAATCTAAAGGACTAGGCAAAACCTGTGCATTGCTAACTGATGGTCGTTTTTCTGGCGGTACCTCTGGCTTATCGATTGGTCATTTATCACCAGAAGCAGCATCTTGTGGTGCCATTGGTTTGGTACGTAACGGTGATATTATTAAGATAGATATACCGAATCGTACCATTAATGTATTGTTATCTGACCAAGAATTAAAGGCACGTCGTATTAGTCAAGACCAAATAGGATGGAAGCCGGTGAAAGCACGTCCTCGTGAAATATCTACGGCATTAAAATTATTTGGAAAGATGGCGATGTCTGCCGATAAAGGAGCTATACGTGACTTGTCGAAACTGGCCTGAGAGAACTTTAATTGCATATCTATTAGATATGGGCAGTGTAATGCCATTAGGAATATTGTAAACAAAATATTAGACGTTAGTCTAGGAGACTTATTATCTAATAATAGGGTCAAGATATCAGATAATAATTATTCAATTTTCATCATCAGATGCTAATTTCATCACACGAGAGTTACAAGACCTTACAGATATTCTTGTATAGGAGATAGATTCTAAAATAAAGGGTTTGTAATTTCCGCCGCAAGAATTGCAGATGAGATAGATGTACTGATTCATAATCATAACTATCCTGCAAGTGAGTGAAATAATAAGAAGGCAGTTGTTTTTTAGATGTCTATATTCTATTATTCAATCAGGCTCGATATTTTTTGCCATGGAGAATTTATTGGTTTCCTTCAATTGATTTCAAGATTGGTGCTTGACGTATTCTATGCTTCATCAATGGTGAATATCATCGATATTCAACATATAATATATCGATTAAAGACGATATGAAAGCCATGATAATCACATTCATACATTCATTGCATAGATTGTAGTATAATTTTAACTCCCTGCCATCAATGACTATCTTATCTGTTAAGTTAATTTTAAACTATATTTTAATTGAAAAATATTTGGTTGATCTCTATCAATTTTTGAGTCTATATATATTTATGATATCACTAAATTTATCGACGGTATGAAATAACTCATTTTTTGTCTTAACATAAGTCTTATCCATATGTCATGAAGAATATATAGGTCTTTTTTTAGGTCTTAATTTATGTTCCAACATTAGAGTGGATTTGGTGACCCAACGATTAATTTCTGTATGATCCATCTTCACACCTCATTCCAGTTTAATTTCTTCCATTTCTCGAGAACTTAGTTTGTGGCAAGGTAGTAATAAGTGTTTCAGATAATTTTGGATGGAAAATAATTGCCTTTAACATAGTATTATTGGTGTATTGATGTGGGCTAATTATTTTACGTGTGCACGACGAAGTTTCGGATAAAGCCAATATTTTGAAATAGCTTAGAAATAGCGAAGGTATTACTTGATATTTATTACTCATCAACGTATAATTTATATTATGTACAAATGGCTATGTAGCTCAGATGGTTAGAGCACATCACTCATAATGATGGAGTCGGTGGTTCGAATCCGCCCATAGCCACCACTCCCCTAAAGTCACATGTTTATAATATGGAGTTGTGGTGTGTTTAATTGTATGAACAATTTTTATTTGAATTAAGGTTAGTAAGTTGAGGGCTGTGGATATTTACTTAGTTTTCTAAGCTGGGGGGTAATATTGCTTTTTAGGCTATTAATTTCATGATGCATAAGAAAATATATTTGTTCTTATTTCTTCACGGACACCAATCAAATTTTTGATATTTATGAAACAGGACGAAATTTATGGAACTAGAAATCATTATTAATATACTTGCTAGATGGGGGCACTTGCTATTTGGTATCACATGGATTGGCATTCTTTATTATTTTAATTTTATTCAGGGTGGCTATTTTAAACTAGCTTCTGCTGAAGGTTTAGCAGATGCTAAAGCCAAACTTGCCCCAAGTGCATTATGGTGGTTTCGTTGGGCGGCAATGTTCACTTTTGTGACTGGTATCATCTTAATTATAGGTTTGCAAAAGGCAGGTGAATTAAATCCGTTCATTATTATTGGGATTGCTATGGGGACCTTGATGTTTCTAAATGTTTGGTTTATCATTTGGCCAAACCAGAAGGTAGCTTTAGGTTTGGTTAAAGGAAATATTCCTGTTGCTGGTTCAAGGGCTTTATTAGCTTCTCGTACCAATACTTTATTTTCTGGACCTATGATATTCTCTATGTTGGCTGGTCCTCATTTCTCACAATCAGGTGCGGGCTACGGCTCTGCTGCTAGCGGTATTAGTTTATGGGTAACACTAGCTATTATTGCTATCATCGAAATTAATGGTGTTGTGGGAAGACAAGGTCCAATGACTACTGTTTGTGGCGTTATTATCAGTAGTGTAGTGTTAACAGCTATTCTAGTTGGATTGTTGATAATGCCATTATGACTAGGTTGACACGGTATTCGAATTATGAAATTTAGAGAGTGATTGTTGATATATATTAGTACCTAATAATTTATAGATCTTTAGATAAAGATAAAAGGGCATAAATATTTTGTTGTGTTTATATATCTATCTCTTTTATTCAATTTTAATGTTTTTATAAAAATTTGGATGAACTTTCTATATTATTTCTTCTGAAACAGATAATTTGTTTAATTAAAAATTAGTGTAGAGCACTCATTTTACCCATGAGCTTATATACTTATCAGCTGTTTATTTGTTCTCGTAGGACACATTAAATTGATATGTTCATTCTATATTAGTAGATGGAAACTTAATGATAGCGTATAAATAATGAATGTGTACATAACTATTTTTTAATATCAGTGTGTCACTGATTGATAATGTCAACGTATAATTTTATATTTTGCCCCGGTCTTATTAATATGTGATCATCACTCATTCCATTCCATCTACGGATTTGAAAAATACTGATTTTAAATTTATGTGATATCTTCCATAAGGAATCGCCATTTTTAATAATATAATTAATAGTGCGGATGTTTCTGGAACATGCTATTTTTTTAGTCCATATTATTATTTTTTGTCCTATTTGCAAGGATTCTTCAAGTGTGTTGTTATTCCATAATGCTAGCTTATTAATATCGACCTTATAGAAAATAGCTAAATCCGACCAAGCCTCACCAACTCCAACTATGTGGATTTTTTTATTACATTCTTGTAATGCATTTGGATAGGTAGTTAATAGTTGGCTGATGCGGGTGTTATTGTAATTACTAGATTTTTCAGAGCAAACAGGAATTAGTAAATAATTGCCTGATCGAATTGTATTACTGTTAAGGTCATTGGCATTTCTGATAATGTCGACAGTAGTTCCATAATGTTTGGCTATGACACCCAAAGATTCCCCTGATTTAATTTTATGTCGTGTCCATTGCATACGTTTTTCTAATGGTAGATTGGCAAGCGCGTTTTTAAAAATATTGGCTTTTTCCAATGGCAATACTAGGCGATGTGGTCCATTGGGGGGTGTGGCCCAGCGTTTAAATCCTGGGTTAAGCTGATAGATTTCATAAGTTGTTGTCTGAGCTAGTCTAGCTGCTAATGCTAAATCTATTTGGGAGCCAATGTCAATAATCGTTAAGAATGGAGAATTATCTATTGGACTGAGGCTTATATTATATTGTTCTGGTCGTTTCACAAGATGAACTAGTGCCATGAATTTAGGTACATAGGCAGAGGTTTCCTTAGGTAATTCAAGGGACCAAAAATCGATCGGCCTACTGTTTTTCTTATTATTTTTAATAGCTCTACTGACAGTACCCTCACCACAATTATATGCAGCTAAAGCTAGTTTCCAATCGTTGAAATAATTATGAAGTTTCTGCAAGTAATCGAGGCTTGCTCGGGTTGACTCAATCACATCACGGCGACCATCGTACCACCAATTCTGTTTTAACCCATACATTTTACCAGTTGCAGGAATAAATTGCCATAGTCCTGCTGCTTGACCTTGAGAATAGGCAAAAGGTTGAAAACTACTTTCCACAATGGGTAGTAGGGCAATTTCTAAGGGCATATTACGCCGCTCTAATTGATCAACAATATGATGTAAATAAGGGCGTGCACGTTCAACAATACGATCCATATAGTCAGGGTGTTTAACAAACCAAGTTAATTGTTTTTTAGTTTTTTCATGTAAACTAAAATGCTTCATACCATAACCATCTCGAATACGTTGCCATATATTGGTGATTAATTTGGACTTGATTTCTTCTGTATAAATTATTGATGTGTAGGATTTTATAGATATATTTTTTTGAGTTTCCTGCATATTTTTATGAGGTCGTTTCCATGTCAATTTGTATTGAGCATAGGTGAATTCTGCTGACTGCGTATTATTAGTTATCTTTTTAACTGGGTCAAAAGGTCCATTGCACGAAGATATTATTAAAATGATTATCATGTAAAAAAAAATTATCTTGAATTGAAGCATTATATTCCACATAGGAATGCCTTATAGTTAATAACCAGGTTGGCATCTGTTTTCTTTCCTGATTTTTGTAAGTGCCTCGCCCTAAATTATACTTTTATTAAGATTCTACTTTATACTGGTGAAGTTATAATTAGTGTATAGAGTATATCTTGTGGCGGAAATCCGTGGTCAATTGTCTAAGATGGACGTTTCATTGTCTTCTGGAGGAGTAGCAGATTATAAGATGGTATTGGGGGAACAATCTGTTGCGATGCAACCCTTCATAGGTCGAAAAATTAAATTAATATTTGATGGCAAAATTTATTGCCAAGCCTGTAGTAGTATGACTGAAAAAAGCTTTAGCAGAGGTTTTTGTTTTCCTTGTTCACAGAGATTGGCACAGTGTGATTTGTGTATGATGAAACCTGAGACATGTCATTTTATTTCTGGGACTTGTCGTGATTTTAAATGGGGCAAGGAGGTATGTATGAAAGATCATATCGTCTATTTAGCCAATAGTTCTGGTATTAAAGTTGGTGTTACTCGAATAGGCCAGGTACCCACTAGATGGATCGATCAAGGAGCAACGCAGACATTACCGATATTTCGTACACGAAGTCGCTACCAATCAGGTTTGTTAGAAATGGTATTGAAGAATCATGTATCTGATAAAACAAATTGGCGTACAATGCTGAGAGGGGTTGCCGATCCAGTGGATCTTATCTTTATGCGCAATCTACTAATGTGTAAATTCAATGATGAAATAAGGATATTACAGCAACGTTTTGATGAATCAGCAATTACACCATTATGCGAAGATATCATGTTGACGATCCATTATCCAGTGCAATTTTATCCTAAAATAGTGAGATCATTGGATTTTAATGAAATGTCAGAAATTGATGGTGTGCTACAAGGTATGAAGGGACAGTATTTAATCCTTAATATAGGAGTAGTTAATATTCGTAAGTTTAGTGGATACCAGATAACTATGATCTTGTAGATGTTATACGACCTGATACGAAACTTAATATTCAAGTTCGATGTGGAAAAATCACATTACATAGGCTTACAAAGTTTAAATTGTATTGCGAAGAGCGGCTTATCATCGCTGTTCTATCAAAAATATCCGGCATCTTCCATCGATATAATGGGATTGACATTTCCTAATGCGGTTGGATTAGCTGCTGGTTTTGATAAAGATGGTGATTACATTGATGCTATGTCATCTCTAGGGTTCGGCTTCGTTGAGATTGGCACAGTAACTCCAAGACCACAGCAGGGCAACTCTAAGCCACGGTTATTTCGTTTGCCCGCAGCAGAGGCAATTATTAATCGAATGGGGTTCAATAATCTAGGAGTCGACTATGTAGTTAAACGAGTAAAAAAAGTGAAAAAAGATATCATATTGGGAATTAATATCGGTAAAAATTTTGACACATCAGAAAAAAAAATAGTTGAGGACTATTTGATTGGTTTGAACAGGGTATATCCTTATGCTGACTATATAACTATTAATATTTCGTCTCCCAACACGCCTGGGCTCCGTGCTTTACAGTTTGGTAAGTCACTTGATAGTTTGTTGGATCAACTTAAACAAGAACATTTAAGGTTACAAGAATGCTATCAACATTATATACCTATAGCTGTAAAGATAGCGCCAGATCTTGAAGATAATGATATTGAGCAGTTGGCACAGTCTTTTGTTGAATATAAAATTGATGCAGTAGTAGTTAACAATACTACGATATCTCGTGACAGTGTGATAGGTATAAAGCATTGGGATGAGGCTGGCGGCCTTAGTGGTCGTCCTGTTTTTTCTGAATCAACAGATATGATACGTAAATTCAGTCGGGCCTTACCAGAAGATTTTCCTATAATTGCTGTTGGTGGTATTATGTCGCGTTGTGATGCACAACTAAAAATAGATGCTGGTGCGAGTTTAGTACAAATTTATAGCGGATTGATATATCATGGCCCGGGTTTAATTAAAGATATAGTCGGATGTATAAACGACAGAACCTAAGTTAATACCAGCATGACGATGGGGAGCTTATGGCTAGTAAATTGCTAATTTTATATCGTTATTATTTGTGCTGTAGACCTCATTGGCTTGATGTAGGTATATACAGTATGTCCAATGTTAGTTTATTAGTCAAATATATCTTTGGTAAGTTGATATTAATTTTAATTCGACCTGTATCATAGAATTAAATAGGTAAATTAAAATTTTGGATAGGAAGAATGCGTACATTTTGGTGATAGCCGGAGGTAAATACCTGATTCAATAATTAAATTGTTGCTCTCATAGCCAATATGATTACTACAAAGACCAATTTATTGATTATACTAATATTATTTTTCATCATGATTCTACTAAATGTGTAGATTATATCCAAGTTATATCTCATCCATTTTAAATGGTAATAGATTCGTCCGTATATTATTCCTCAAATATAAAGTCACAACAAACTATTGAAGATACGAATCTCATTTTCCAAATATTTATATTATGGCGTCTTATTTCTATTTTGAAATAATGCTGTATAAATACAGTATAATATCTTAATTATATTGTTGTCGTCATTATATTATATAAATGTTGTTTGTTTTTAATTTTTGCTATGACTCCCTGCTGAGTTTTAATATCAATCAACATAATTCATCAGAATAAATCTTTCCACACTCGTAATGAAGTAAAAACAGCAAGTGGATTATCTAGTTTAGCACCAGCAAATCGCTGTGCAGCTCTAATGACTTCGTTTCTATCGCAGCGCAGAAAAGGATTGGTCGCCAATTCAAGTGAAATTGTAGTAGGTGAGATAGGCTTTCCGGCTCGTTGTAAAAATTTTATTTTGTTAATTCGTTTTTTTATTTCTTCATTATTAGGCTCAACCGTTAATGCAAATTTCAGATTATTTTGAGTGTATTCATGACCACAGAATATTCTAGTGCTGTTTGGTAGTTTACTGATTTTTTTTAATGAGTCAAAAAGTTGAGTTGCGGTTCCTCCTAATAAACGACCACATCCTGCGGCGAAAAGTGTATCCCCACAAAACAGCATATCATTAACTAGATATGCGATATGATTGGCCGTATGGCCGGGTATATCCAATATTTTAAATTCAGGAAAATTAGGATGTAATGTTATTTTACAGGCGCCTGAAAATGATATTGATTGTTTGGGAATATACACAGTATCAGATCCATATACTGGTATATCATATTTGTCAACTAATTGTGTAATTCCATCTACGTGATCGTAATGATGGTGAGTGTTTAAAATGGCAATAGGAGATCTATGTTTTTTAGTGATAGCTTTAATTACAGGTTCGGCATCTCCGGGGTCTACAATTAACACATCATTGCTATTGATTGAATGTATAAGCCATATATAATTATCTTTTAGGGCTGGGACTGCTTGAATGTATGGCATTAGTGTTTTTTATTTGAATGGATTTATAATTTGTGCATCTTATTATTTTGGATAACTTCATCATAATGATAACTAAGATATATTGGTTGAAATCTTATAATTTGAGGTCAACAGATTTTGTAGATCATAAAAAATATTTATGATGTTATTTTCATGCTTATAAAAATTACCTAAAAGACAGGTTTTTGATATTAGTGATTGCCATCGAAATAATGAATTAATATGTGGATGTTAGATGGTAAAGGATAGTCATTATAAACTTTAATAATGCAATTAATCCTTCGTATTGTAAAGCTTCTATCTAATTCATACTAGGCTGTTCATAAAGATGAGTGAAATGCCTATTGATGATGAATATATAATTTCAACTTTTATGATTTGTAGAATAGCTGAAGGTTGGATGGGGCATTGTCATATCTTTTAATTTCTACCTCAATTATTGCTTCTGTTTACTATTTTTTAGGTTGTTATCCAAGTAAATAGATAGATGTAGATCACTCAGAGATCACAGATATTATTGGCTTTGGTAAGACCATTGTCATGGTAAAAAATTACTTGTTCTGTCTTGATGTAATTATTAGCAAGGCAAATATTATCCTCCCATAGAAGTTATTTGTCAACATAACCCCATTCGGATGGGATTATAGTTTATAACCAACCATAATAATAATATACATAATATCTTATATTTAGGCAATTTTTACAAATGGCATAGAGACTGATCAAATGGATGAAATAAAGATTTATACTGATGGCGCTTGTAGTTGCAATCCAGGCCCTGGTGGCTGGGGTGCTATTGTAAAATCCAGAGGTATAGAACAAGAGTTGTCAGGCAAGGAGAATGAGACAACTAATAATCGTATGGAAATGATTGCAGTTATTGCAGCTTTAGAGTTTATTGGACGACCTTGTAAGGTCACAGTTACGACCGACTCACAGTATGTAATAAGAGGCATGACAGAATGGTTGTTCGTGTGGAAATCAAAGAATTGGCATACTGCCAATAAAGGGCTAGTTAAGAATGTAGATCTTTGGAAGCGTATGGAATTAGCAGCTTATGAACATAATTTACGATGGATATGGGTGCGAGGTCATCAAGGTCATCCAGGAAATGAGCGTGCTGATCAATTAGCGGTTACGGCATGTAAACAGGTGTTGAATAAATAATGGTGGTGCATTATGATTGAGCAAAAACAGAGGCGTCAGGTGGTGCTGGATACCGAGACGACGGGATTGAGTATTGCTGATAAACATCGTATTATCGAAATTGGTTGTGTAGAGCTAATTAATCGACGAATCACGGGTGCAAAATTTCATAGGTATGTTAATCCTGAGCGTAGAATTGATGTTGGAGCTTTAAATATCCATGGGATTACCAGTAATTTTTTGGCAGACAAGCCAAAATTTGTGGATATTGCTGCCGATTTTATACAGTTTATAATTGGTGCAGAGCTTATTATTCATAATGCAGTTTTTGATGTCGCCTTTCTTGATTATGAATTATCTAAAATCAATACTAAAATTAGATGTGTTAACGATGCGTGCTTAGTATTAGACACATTAAAATTAGCCCGACATAAACATCCTGGAAAAAAAAATAATCTTGATGCATTGCGCAAAAGATATAAAATCAATCATTTGCATAGAGAGTTTCATGGGGCTCTGTTGGACTCCGAAATTTTGGCTAATGTTTATTTAGCGATGACTGGGGGTCAGATTAGTCTACCCTTGATAGAAGAGGATTTTGCACAGGTAAATTCAGGAGAGAGTAAACAAAAATCAACAATATTGCGACGCAAAGATTTACTGGTGATTGCGGCTAATGAGACGGAGCTGATAGCACATGAAGAGTTTTTGAATCTTATACAAAAAATTAGCAAAAATAAATGTGCATGGCGATCTAATGACATAGATCTATAATTTTGATAAAAATTAAGATAATACTTTATGTGACGTTATAATTGTTGTCTTAGTGAGGGCAGTACTTAGCTGATTTTGCTAATCTGTATCAGTGCATACTAGGGGGGTTGCCTTGGTTATATTTTATGATACCCACCCAGGTGCTGCCCTCAGCTCTCTTTGGTGAAATTAGAATTTGTATCTTATACTTAGTTCTTCGACCTGGGAGAATACCGCCACCAATCTTATGTACTGATACCGAATGCAACGTTTCGGCATTGATGGATCTGATGTTTTAATCAGACTATTAAAATTTCTCGCGTGATTATTATGAATTGAGGATGAAAATGTCAATAGGAAATGATGTTGCTATGTTGATAGTTAGTTGTTGTCACTTGCTATTTGAAAGTCCTTATGATTTTCATAACATTATTCTGTATATCTTAAACTCGCTCTAAAACTTGCGATTATTGTTTGTCTGATTCAGACACAACATATCACATGAGAGACTATCCTCGAAATCGTAATAAATATCTATTTCTGGCATCTATCATTAATAACATCAGGATCCCGTTGCTGGCAGCTGTGAAATTCGCAGTGTTTTTAAGTTTTAGTCATCAAAGATATTCATTTGTTCATCCTTGCTTAGTTGTTCCTGATATTTATTACGCTTTTTTTACAGTTGTTAGATACTGTTTTTATAGAATGATACTTATTATTTCCACTAAATTAGGATTTGGGAGACACCAGCAAAGGAGCTTTTAAAGGTTGCCGTGTATCAATGCAAACTTATACAACTTTGGTGCGGGGGGGTCTATTAAATTGGAGGCAGAAATTTTTAATTCCATCTATTTTGGTTGCCATTGTAATTTTAAAGCTATACATGGCGAAATGTACAATCACCTAACTTTTGAAGATTAACATTGTTTCTTTGTATTCAGTTGTGTAATTATATGCAAGATTAGTTTGAAGTTATTGCCCCATCGCAGCCTTCGTCAATTGCCGTAAATTATGCCTTTAAATAATCGATCATTCATATTAAGAAATGGGGCGTCAGTTACATAATATTATATTGTTGGAGCATATAGTCTCTAGAGCTTTGATTGCTTTGCAATAAAAGCGATAAATTGGATGTTGTTCATCATCCATCAGGCACTTTCTCATGATGTCAATGTATGCCTGTAAAATTATTGTGGATGATATAAAGCAGACTGATATTCTTAAATTTGATTTTGGTATTACCGAATGTGTAATTTCTAAAAATTTATCCAGGTTAATGTCAATGACTGTAATTTGAGCGTTTTTCCAAAGATATATTTAATGAAATTTTGTTAAATTATGCATAAAAATTTAATCTATAAATTGTTTTATTTTCGTAACAAGTATAATCAAATATAATTTATTTAGTTGGTTATTCATTCAATTACTTGAATCAGAAAGACTATAGATTATAGTTGCCTATAATTTAGGTAGTTACAGCTACAGATACATATAACTATTTAAGTTATGTGGCTTGGATATAATGTAGATTAAGTCTAATATTCATAGGAGTGTATATGATATATAATATTGCCTATTTTATTTCTTTGATATTTTAGTAAAGATTTCAAACCATTGAAATAACCGTAATTTTGCTTGTTAATGAGTTATGTAAATGGTTGATTGAAGTAGCTTCGGAGTAGATTTTAGGGGGGGTATCTAATAGTAACTATGGTATAGGCATGAATAAATTTTTGTTTGTGATTTTAATTTTGTACTTTAAGTCTGTGGTTTATCATTCTAGGTAATTGTAGGTACGGATATTTTATAGATGTACATTACCTGTTGATTTATTCGTCAATTTTATTGATTAACATATTCTTATTATTTTTAGGTATTTATCTATTTTTTCATATCAGATTTTACACCCTATATCCATCATGGCTGATGGTTAGTTGAATAATTTGGAATATTCATATCTAGTATTAAATAGGTAACTTTTTAATTACTTGAGACGACATAGGGTTTATGATTTTTGCTTTTTTATCTTGAAGTTAAAATATGCA
This sequence comes from Piscirickettsiaceae bacterium, assembly GCA_013215805.1. Lineage (GTDB taxonomy): Bacteria > Pseudomonadota > Gammaproteobacteria > Nitrosococcales > Methylophagaceae > 41-12-T18. The sequence continues at coordinate 219,153 of JABSQM010000014.1, read as the reverse complement.
ATGAAAAATATTTAATTGACTCTATTAGGGGATATAAATTTACTTCATCCAGTTTTTATTGGAATTTTATTAGTGATATTGAGTTATTTCAAACTTTTTTCTGTGCATGTGTTTTGGCAGATCTAAAGCTTATTTATTTATTATCATTAATATATAAATATTATGTACAAATGATTCCAGGATTTTGCAGAAAATTTGGATTCAGTTTGTAATTGAGTATAAAGAAAGATTGTTTTGGTCTTGAAATTAATTTTTTTATCCCCAAATAACGAGTTAATTACATATTTACTTGGAAGTTGGAATTATGAGCGACGAAGAGATTGATAAGATTAAAATCGAAAGCTCCAAATCTGAATTAGATATTATCAAAAATTCAGCAGAGCTTATAGAAGAGGCACAAAATAAAGCGGATGATCATTGGAATGAATTGTTGCGTGCAAAAGCAGAAATGGAAAATATGCGGCGGCGGCAAGCACGTGATTTGGAAAATGCCCATAAACATGCATTAGATAAGTTTGTGTCTGAGCTGTTGCCAATTTATGACAGCATGGAATTAGGCTTAAATGCAGCCAATGGTGCAGAGGCATCATTAGATGCTGTGCGCGATGGTTTGGAAATGAGTATGAAAATGTTTTTATCCTCAATTAGTAAGTTTGGCTTAGAACAAGTGAATCCAGAAGATCAGGCTTTTGATCCTGAGGTGCATCAGGCTATGGCAATCGAAGAGATGGAAGGTGTAGAGCCAAATCAGGTATTAACTGTTGTACAGAAAGGCTATCAATTTAATGGACGCTTACTACGTCCAGCAATGGTCATTGTTTCTAAATAGGTAATAACTAAACGAAATCAGGAGTGTGGTATTTCAAGGGCTTGAAATTATTTTTCGTTCCCCCATATAACTAGTAACAACAGCTGGTATAACCAGCATGAAATTTAAGAATGATGGAGATAAATCATGGGTAAAATTATTGGTATTGACTTGGGAACGACGAATTCCTGTGTATCAGTTTTGGAAGATGGTAAGTTTCATGTTATTGAAAACAGTGAAGGGGATCGCACGACACCATCAATTGTTGCTTTTACTAAGGATGATGAGGTATTAGTTGGCCAATCGGCAAAGCGTCAAGCTGTAACCAATCCTAAAAATACAATGTTTGCTATTAAACGTTTGATAGGCCGAAAATTTGAAGACGACGTCGTTCAACGTGACATTGACATGGTACCTTACACGATTGTTAAAGCGGATAATGGCGATGCATGGGTTGAAGCTAATGGTAAGAAGATGGCGCCGCCAGAAATCTCTGCTCGTGTGTTGATGAAAATGAAAAAAACTGCGGAAGAGTTTTTAGGATCAGAGGTGAGTGAGGCGGTAGTTACTGTACCGGCTTATTTTAATGATTCACAACGTCAAGCAACTAAGGATGCAGGAAAAATTGCAGGTTTAGATGTGAAGCGTATCATTAATGAGCCTACAGCGGCAGCATTAGCTTACGGTATGGATAAGAAACGAGGTGACTCCACCATTGTTGTTTATGATCTTGGTGGTGGTACCTTTGATATATCTATTATTGAGATTATAGACGTTGAAGGTGAGCATCAATTTGAAGTGTTAGCTACAAATGGCGATACATTCCTCGGAGGAGAAGATTTTGATCAGCGCATCATTGAATTTTTAGTTGATGAGTTCAAAAAAGATCAAGGCATAGATTTGTCAAATGATCCTTTGGCTTTACAACGTCTAAAAGATTCTGCTGAAAAAGCTAAAATTGAATTATCTTCAAGTCAGCAAACAGATATTAATCTACCTTATGTGACGGCTGATGCATCAGGCCCCAAGCATATGGAAGTACGTTTAACACGTGCTAAGCTCGAATCATTGGTAGAAGATTTGGTGAAGCGCAGCATGGATCCTTGTAAGACAGCACTGAAGGACGCGGGTTTGTCCTTATCAGATATTGATGATGTGATTCTAGTTGGTGGACAAACGCGTATGCCGATGGTTCAAAAGTCTGTCAAAGAGATGTTTGGCAAAGAGACGCGTAAGGACGTAAATCCTGATGAAGCGGTTGCGGCTGGCGCCTCTATCCAAGCGGCAGTATTGGCCGGTGATGTCAAGGATGTCTTGTTGTTAGATGTAACGCCATTAAGCCTTGGGATCGAAACTGTGGGTGGCGTGATGACCAAGTTAGTTGAAAAAAATACCACAATTCCGACCAAGGCAAATCAAATATTTTCAACGGCAGATGACAATCAACCTGCTGTAACTATTCACGTGTTGCAGGGCGAACGTGAGGTAGCATCAGGAAATAAATCATTAGGTCGCTTTGATTTGTCTAATATCCCCCCAGCATTGCGTGGACAACCACAGATTGACGTCACATTTGATATTGATGCCAATGGTATCTTGAATGTATCTGCAAAAGATAAGGTAACTGGTAGAGAGCAATCCATCATCATCAAAGCATCTAGTGGCTTGTCTGATAAGGAAGTCGAACAAATGGTACATGATGCTGAAGCACATGCTGACGAGGATCGCAAATTTCATGAGATAGTTGGCATTCGTAATCAAGCTGATGCATTAATACATGCCACGGAGAAGTCCCTACTTGACCTATGTGATAAGGTTAATGTGGATGAAAAAGTGTCAATAGAAGCAGCTCTCGAAGATTTGCGTGTAGCAGCGAAAGGTGAAGATAAAAATAATATAGAGACCAAAATAACGGTATTAACAGAAGCATCAGCTGCAATGTCTAAGCAAGCCTACGATGAGAATGCCAAAGATGGTGCGCCTACAAAAAATTCTCGCTCAAAAGCAGAAGATGATGTGGTCGATGCAGAATTTGAGGAAGTAGATGACGATAAAAAATAATTCTTGATTAGAATTATTTTTTATATACAGGCGCGGATATTTCTGCGCCTGTTTTGTTATGTGTTAGAGGTAAAATTAGGAAACAGAGATGGCCAAACGAGATTATTACGAAATATTAGGTGTTTCACGTACTTCGACAGAATCGGAAATTAAGAAAGCATATCGTCGTATGGCGATGAAATATCATCCTGATCGTAATCCTGATAATGTCAATGCGGAGGAACATTTTAAGGAAGCCAAGGAAGCCTATGAGTTACTATCAAATGGCCAAAAACGCGCAGCTTATGATCAATTTGGTCATGCTGGCATTGATCAATCTTCCAGCCAGAGAAATTCTGGTAGTGCTGGTGATGTATTTGGAGATGTATTTAATGATATCTTCGGATCAGGCGGCAGCAGACAAAATGACAGTGGTACTGATCTTCGATATCACCTAGATCTGAGTTTGGAAGAAGCGGTTGCCGGTACAACGGCTAAAATTAGAATTCCAGTAAGCATTGATTGTAAAATTTGTAATGGTAGCGGTGCTAAGGATGGGACGAGACCCACAACCTGTGCAACATGCGGTGGTCATGGTCAGGTTCGTATGCAACAAGGTTTCTTTTCAGTACAACAACCTTGCCCTCATTGCCATGGTACGGGTCAGGTAATTAAGGAAGAATGTTCAAATTGTAACGGCGAAGGCCAGACTCAAGGGTATAAAACTTTATCTGTCAAGGTACCTGCTGGTGTAGACACGGGGGATCGCATTCGTCTGGCAGGTGAGGGTGGAACTGGTAGAGGTAGTGCAAATTCTGGAGATTTATATGTAGAGGTGGAGGTAAAACGCCATGATGTATTTACTCGTGATGGAAGTAATTTATTTTGTGATGTGCCTATAAGTTTTGTAACCGCTGGTTTGGGAGGTGAATTAAAAGTACCTACTTTGTCGGGCAAGGCTAGACTGAAAATTTCAGAAGGTACTCAAACAGGTCAGCAATTCCGCCTTCGTGGCAAGGGTGTAAAGTCTGTGCACGGTGGTGCTGTAGGTGATTTGATGTGTAAAGTGGTTATTGAAACGCCAGTTAAATTATCGAAAATACAAAAAGAATCATTGCGAGAATTTGATACTACCATACAAGGAGGTGGTGATAAGCATATTCCAAAATATACCTCATGGCTTGATGGAGTAAAAAAATTTTTTGATTAAACACGCTGTGTTATAGCAATATTTGAAGATCACTTAAACTTATGGCAACGCTTATAGCAATTAATGGTGCAGCAGGTCGAATTGGACGTTGCTTAATTCAAGCGATTGAACAAGCTGATGATTTATCTTTGAATTTCGCCTTAGATCGTGCTGCTTCCACTTTATTGGGCGTTGATGTGGGCGAATTAACGGGCATAGGTAAACTTAATATTTCATTAACATCGGATGTTGCTACTGCCACGATGTCTTCCGATGTCATTATTGATTTTACTTTGCCAGAAGTGACGTTGACTTTATTACCTCACTGTATTGCTAATAAATGTCGCTTGGTTATTGGAACTACTGGTTTTAGTGCAGAACAAAAAATGCGTATTGAAGATGCCGCTAGAAAAATACCAGTATTGTTAGCTCCTAATATGAGTATTGGCGTTAATGTATCTCTGAAATTATTAGATATGGCAGCACGATTATTTGGTGATGAGGTTGATATAGAGATCATGGAATCACATCATCGTCATAAAGTAGACGCGCCATCGGGCACTGCTCTGAAGATGGGCGAAGTGGTTGCGGGGGCCTTAGGACGTGATTTGGATACGTGTGCTATTTATGGGCGCAAAGGTCGCACTGGCGAACGTAATCGTACCACCATCAGCTTTTCTACGGTGCGTGCTGGTGATATTGTCGGTGATCATACTGTCATGTTTGCCGGTGAGGGCGAACGAGTAGAAATTACTCATAAAGCCTCTAATAGAATGGCATTTGCCCTGGGTGCTATGCGTGCATCCGGTTGGCTGATGGAGCGTGACTCAGGAATGTACGATATGCAGGATGTGCTAAATATGTGAATATAATATAATATAGTTTATAAATTTTAGTTGATTTACGGTTCTATAAGTTAGTTTGGTCTGGAATGAATAATAAATTCATGCAATTAATTTGTATCTTTACTTGCGTAAAAGAGTGGAAAATAAAATATGGGTAATCCATGGTCAGCTTAGAAACACCAACCTGCGAGTTCAATCTTCTCGCAATTAATTTCTTGTTGCCGGGTACTGATGGTAGGACCTGGACACTAGATGATTGTTGTGGTGAGAATGGCGTATTAGTGATGTTCATCTGTAATCATTGTCCATATGTAAAAGCGATATTGAATCGGCTGGTACGAGATACCGATGAATTAAAACAATTGGGTGTTAACTCAGTAGCTATCATGTCTAATGACGTAGCAGATTATAAAGAAGATTCCTTTTATAATATGGAGAGTATAGCTCGAAAGCACAGGTTTTCTTTCCCATATCTATATGATGAAACGCAACAAACCGCCAAAAAATATGGTGCTGTTTGCACTCCAGATTTTTTTGGTTATAACAAAAATCTACAATTGCAGTATCGCGGTCGTTTAGATGCAAGTAAAAAAAATACGGCATTAGTAGATGCACGACGAGATCTATTTGAGGCAATGAAACAGGTCTCAGACACGGGACGTGGTCCAGAAGAACAAATACCTAGCATGGGTTGTTCGATTAAATGGCGAACAGATTGATTTTATCTTGAATGGGAGAATGTAGATGGCTACACGTAGACATTTAGCTAACGCAATTCGTGCTTTGAGTATGGATGCAGTACAGAGGGCAAATTCTGGTCACCCCGGTGCTCCTATGGGTATGGCGGATATGGCTGAAGTATTGTGGAATAACCACTTAAAACATAATCCAATTAATCCAAAATGGGCCGATCGGGATCGTTTTATTTTGTCTAATGGCCATGGTTCTATGCTTATCTATTCATTGTTACATTTATCAGGCTATGATTTGCCAATGTCTGAATTAAGATCATTCCGTCAGTTACATTCACAATGTACAGGTCACCCTGAATATGGCTATGCGCCTGGAATCGAAACAACAACTGGACCTTTAGGCCAGGGTATTACTAATGGAGTTGGTTTTGCAATGGCTGAAAAATTAATGTCTGACCAGTTTAATAAGCCAGGCCATGACATTGTAAATCACAACACCTATGTGTTTATGGGTGACGGCTGTTTGATGGAAGGTGTATCTCATGAAGCATGTGCATTGGCTGGTACATGGGGCTTAGGCAATTTGATTGCTTTTTGGGATGATAATAATATATCCATTGATGGTCATATTGATGGTTGGTATACAGATGATACGGTAGGACGCTTCAAGGCATACGGTTGGCATGTTATCTCCGTTGATGGTCATGATTCTGACGCAATTAATGATGCGATTATTGAGGCTAAAGCGGTTACAGATTGTCCATCTTTAATTTGCTGTAAAACAATTATTGGCTTCGGCTCTCCCAACAAATCTGCTAGCCATGACTGTCATGGAGCAGCTTTGGGTGAAGAAGAAGTTGAATTAACCCGTAAACAATTGGGTTGGGATGCGGCACCATTTGAAATTCCTGCCGATGTTTATGAAGGTTGGGACGCCAGAGTTGCTGGCACTGCTAAGGAGGCGGATTGGAATATTAAATTTAAAGATTACTCCGTTAAATACCCAGCATTGGCAGCAGAATTTACACGTCGGGTGGCGGGTGAGTTGCCTTCTAATTGGAAAAGGTCTACTGATGCATTCATCCATGAAACAAATGAAAAGGCGGAGAGTATTGCCTCTCGGACAGCATCACAAAATACGATTACCGCCCTAGCGTCAGTATTACCAGAATTTTTAGGTGGTTCTGCCGATTTGACTGGCTCAAATTTGACTAGTTGTACACAATTCAAACATGTTAGTGGCAAGTCTCCAGGTAATTATATTCATTACGGTGTGCGTGAATTTGGTATGTACGCGATCATGAACGGTATTGCACTACACGGAGGCCTAATTGCATTTGGTGGTACTTTTCATATATTTGCTGATTATGCAAAAAGTGCATTGCGTATGGCTGCATTAATGAAGCTGCCTACGATTGCTGTATTGACTCATGACTCTATTGGTCAAGGTGAGGATGGTCCAACTCACCAACCAATTGAGAATACATCTTCCATGCGTTATATTCCTAATATGGATGTATGGCGTCCGGCCGATTCTGTAGAAGTTGCAGTTGCATGGATCGCATCCATTGAGCGTACAGATGGTCCTTCCAGTTTAGTTTTGAGCCGTCAAAGTGTTGCGGGTCAGAAGCATGATGTTGCTGATTTTGATGCAATTCGTAAGGGTGGATACGTCCTGTCGGAGGCTAGCAGCTGTAGTGTTGTAGATATAATTTTGATTGCAACCGGTTCTGAGGTTAGTTTAGTCATGAAATCTAAAAATATTTTGGCTAATGACGGAATTAATGCACGTATTGTGTCCATGCCATCTACCAACGTATTTGATCGTCAAGACCAGGAATATAAGGATAGCATATTAACATCAGGTGTTAAGCGTGTTGCAGTTGAAGCAGGTATTACTGATTTTTGGCGTAAATATATCGGCCTAGAGGGTGGAGTAGTTGGCATTGATACTTTTGGTGAGTCGGCACCAGGAGGTGTATTGATGGAATATTTTGGCTTTACAGTCGACAATGTCGTTAAAACGGTAAAAGAGGTCTTAACAATTTAAATTCTTAGCGATGTTTTTGACTAAAGGCCATGTCGAGTAAATGAGAATTTTATCCGTCATTAATTATATGTGCCCTAAATATGACATTTAATGAAAATTTGTTTTAGATCAATTGAGATCATAAAATTTATACTCTCATTATTTGACGTCATAAGTGTGTTTGATGATCAAAATCATAATACTTTACTTCCATCTTATAGAGATGGAATAACCTGTAATTTTCTATAACTATGAATAATTACAGGGGAGTCAAAAGAGTAAAGTGTATAGATTTAATGGTGTTAGATACCCCAGATGCACCCCCCTATAATAAATATATATCCATATTTTACAATAATGTATGGAGTTGATATTCATTTCTGTACAAAGCACCTCACAGTAGTTTATTGTGCGGTTATCAGCATGATATACATCAAACCTTAGACGTTAATCGCATTTTACGCTTTTAACCTAAATCATTAATATACAATAGGTACAAAGGAAATAGAATGGCAATTAAAGTTGGTATTAATGGTTTTGGTCGTATTGGTCGAATGGTGTTTCGTGCTGCATCACAAGATTTTAGAAATATAGAAGTTGTTGCAATTAATGACTTACTGGCCCCTGAATATCTAGCTTATATGTTGAAATATGATTCAGTTCATGGTTGCTTCGATGGTAATATTGATATGAATAATGGCGATTTGATTGTTAATGGGAAGCAAATTCGTATTACTGATGAACATGATCCTGCGGATCTAAAATGGGACGAAATAGGTGCTGATTTGGTCATAGAATGTACTGGTCTATTTTTGACTGAAGTATCATGCCAAGCACATATAAAAGCCGGGACAAAGAAAGTTGTTCAATCTGCCCCCTCCAAGGATGATACGCCCATGTTTGTTTATGGGGTCAACCATAAATCCTATGCGAATGAACAGATTATATCGGCAGCATCATGCACAACTAATGCATTAGCGCCGGTAGCTAAGGTTTTACATGACAATTTTAGCATCATTCGTGGCTTGATGACTACGGTACATGCAGTTACAGCAACTCAAAAAACTGTTGATGGTCCTTCCATGAAGGATTGGCGTGGTGGGCGAGGAATTTTGAATAACATCATTCCTTCTTCTACTGGCGCTGCTAAAGCGGTGGGTAAAGTATTGCCAGAATTGAATGGCAAGTTGACCGGCATGGCTTTCCGGGTGCCTACATCGGATGTATCAGTGGTTGATTTAACAGTACAGTTAAAAACAGAGACAAGCTATGAGAATATCTGCGAGGCAATGAAGTTGGCATCTGAAGGTGAGCTTGAATCTGTATTGGGTTATACTGAGGACAATGTAGTATCAATGGATTTTAGAGGTCACATAGCGCCATCAAATTTTGATGCTGGGGCAGGTATCGCTCTTGATAAAACCTTTATTAAAGTTGTTTCCTGGTATGATAATGAATATGGTTATACCTGTAATATGATGAGATTAGTTGAGTACGTAGGAAAAGAAGTGCTATCAGGACGATAGATAGAAAATAGGATTATTTGACAGTGGAGCCTTTTATATCTATAGCACACGGTTAGATTGCATCAGTAAATATTAAATCTCACATTAATTTTATCGTTACTAGGAAAATCACTCTATGTCTATAATAAAGATGTCAGATCTTAATGTAACAGAAAAACGTGTTTTAATTCGTTTGGATTTAAATGTACCGTTACAGGATGGAGTAATTATGGATGGAACACGTATCCATGCTTCATTACCTGTAATCAAAACGGCAATGGAATCTAATGCACAGGTTATGATTATGTCTCATCTTGGCCGTCCTACTGAAGGTATATACGAAAATCGTTATTCTTTAGCACCGGTAGCGAATTATCTATCTACCTTATTGGATAAGACTGTGAGGTTAGAAAAAGATTGGTTGAACTTTGATGCCATTACCCTCAGAAGGGGAGAAGTAGTATTATTTGAAAATGTCCGTTTCAATTGTGGTGAAAAATCTAATGATGATAAACTTGCACAGCAGATGGCATCATTGTGTGATATTTATATTATGGATGCTTTTGGTACAGCACATCGTGCGCATGCATCAACGCATGGTATTGCAAAATATGCGCCTATTGCATGTGCTGGACCTTTACTAATTGATGAACTTGAAGCTTTAGGTAAGGCTTTAGATGATCCATCTCGACCGATGGTGGCAATAGTCGGAGGCTCGAAGGTATCGACTAAATTAATTGTATTAGAATCATTATTAAAAATAGTTGACGAACTTATCGTTGGTGGTGGAATTGCTAATACATTCATTGCAGCGGATGGTAACAATATTGGCAATTCTTTATATGAGTCTGATTTGTTAGGTACCTGTGAAAAGTTGTTAGCGGATGCACGATCTTATGGGAGTAGTATTCCTGTACCTACAGATGTTGTATGTGGTAAGGAATTTTCAGCATCTGCTCAAGCTGTTCTTAAATCAACTCACGATGTAGAAGATGACGACATTATTCTTGATATTGGGCCAAAAAGTATTGCCAGGCTAACAAAAACTATCAAGAATGCAGGAACGATAGTTTGGAATGGTCCGATTGGAGTATTCGAATTTAATCAGTTTGCCGAAGGCACTAAGAAAATAGCGATGGCTATTGCAGAGTCCAAAGCGTTTTCCATTGCTGGAGGTGGTGATACTTTGGCAGCCGTAGCAAAATATAATATCAGTGATAATATTTCTTATATTTCGACTGGCGGAGGTGCGTTTTTGGAATTTTTAGAAGGTAAAGAGCTCCCTGCAGTTTCAATGTTGAAATTTCGAACAAAATAGGACAGAGGTAATATCAGTGATAGCCAAAAGAAGAACCAAAATTGTTGCAACTCTTGGGCCAGCAACAAATACTCCAGAAGTACTTGATGCCTTAATCGAAGCTGGAGTTGATGTAGTACGTCTTAATTTTTCTCATGGTGACGCGAAAGAACATCTAGAATTAGCGGCAACAGTACGTGATAGAGCGCAAGCTTATGGTCGTCAAGTGGGAGTCCTAGCTGATTTACAAGGGCCAAAAATTCGTATTTCGCGGTTTAAAATGGGCAAAATATACTTAGAGAAGGATGCAAAATTCATATTGAATGCTGTGCTAGACAGCGAAGATGGCGATGAACAACAGGTGGGTGTTGATTATAAATTATTACCGCAAGATGTTAATCGTGGCGATACTCTATTATTAGATGATGGTCGTATTATTCTATGGGTTGAAGAAGTTAAGGGGCAATCAATAATTTGTCGAGTGTTGGTAGGTGGTGAATTATCGAATAACAAGGGTATTAACCGTCAGGGTGGTGGTTTGTCAGCCGATGCACTAACGGATAAAGATAAACGAGATATCGTTACCGCAGCCAAAATGGAGGCCGATTATATTGCAGTGTCTTTTCCTCGTTCTGCGGAAGATATTAATAATGCTCGTAGATTATTGTCTGATGCCGGAGGTCGTGGTGGGGTCATTGCGAAGATTGAACGTGCAGAATCAATAACTGTGATTGATGAAATTATTGTGGCAGCAGATGCTGTTATGGTAGCGCGAGGCGATTTGGGTGTCGAGGTAGGTGATGCAGCTTTACCACCAATACAAAAAAATATTATCCAACGTGCTCGTGATTTGAATCGAGTGGTAATCACTGCGACTCAAATGATGGAATCAATGATTACTAATGCCATTCCAACACGAGCAGAAGTATTTGATGTTGCAAATGCTGTATTAGATGGTACGGATGCCGTAATGCTGTCTGGAGAGACGGCTGTGGGTCAGCACCCTGTCAGTGTAATTGAAGCTATGGATCGTATCTGTTTGCAAGCTGAGCAGGAGCGCGAAATTCGAGTATCAAGCCATCGTATAGATTCTAGATTTGAACGCATAGATGAAGCAATTGCCATGGCTGCCATGTATATGGCTAATCATTTAGAAGTGAAAGCAATTGCGGCATTAACTGAATCAGGCTCCACGCCATTGTGGATGTCTCGAATAAGTTCTGGCATTCCAATTTTTGCATTAACATCCTCCGTTGAAACACGTCGAAAGGTAACATTATATCGAGGGGTTTATCCTATTAGTTTTACCGTTGATCATGATGATCATGTTGTTCTTAATAGAGAAGCAATAGATGAATTGCAACGTCAGGGTGTGGTTCGCGATGGTGATATTGTCATTATCACTAAAGGTGATCTTGAAGTTCAAGGTGGTACCAATGCACTTAAATTAGTGCGTGTGGGGGATATGGCTAAACCTCAGATGACGGGTGTAAGCTGTGAATAGATAAAGTAGTGAGCTTATTACTAGTAAAAATTTGGTATTGATGTGGGTAGAGGTATATATTAATCTGCGTATTTGTTCATACCTATTTCTAATTATAATCTATTATGTCATCCTGTTGGATTAGCTATCTAATATTAGCACCTTATGAAGTTGGTATAGTTCCAAGAATAGTTTAGTTGATCATTATCTCTTATGGTGAATTATTGAGATTACCTTGTTGAGCTTACATTCGATTCACTTAACTGTTTATCGGGATGTAGTTGAGTGATTTATCATAAATGTTACTTGTATTTTGTTTGTTATGTATCAATTAGTAATTGATTGTTTGTTTACTTGATAAATATATATTTTATACATCTGACTTATATGTGTGGGGGTACTCTGTCATTTAATGCACTGGATTCATTACTGATAGGCTTATTCTTTTTTATGTTGTCAGAACTATTATTAATATCATCAAAATTCTTTGTATGGCCGTATTGATTTATTTATTAGCCGTATTTACGACATTGATAACTTTTTCTCTGGATATTACATCTGTATTTAAGTGAAATAATTGAATTAAAGCCTCGTTATGATTCTATTTAGTGTTTCCCTGTGTTTGTGTTGCATGACATTGTTGTAAATATGATTAATCCTAATATGGCTAGTAGTATCTAATGGAAGGCTATAGCCTGTATTAATTCATTTATCTAAGTATATATAGTTTGGTGCTATGAGCCTTCGTTATTTTACTATAATGGTATCCACAATATACTTATATATCATATAAGTAATTACCATTGAATTTAAATATATGCTGACCCATATTAATTATATGTTTTAGTTTTTTGCACATGCTATTTTTAAATATCAGGTTAATTATATGATTTTATTAGATTTAGTCATATTATTTCCTGGTTAGTAATAACCGGAAGTTGACATGTTAGACCCTAAATTATTAAGAAATGAACCTGAACAGATCGCATTATTATTGGCACGACGCGGCTATAAACTTGATGTTAAGACAATTAATACCCTAGAACAACAACGTAAAAAAGCGCAACTAAAAACGGTCAGACTTCAGGTTGAACGTAATAGTCATTCAAAAATGATTGGTAAGGCTAAATTATTGGGTCATGATATTGCTCCATTATTAGCTGATATCGAAGAACTGGGCGATAAGTATAGAGAATCAGAAATGCGGTTGGCAGATATATTAGAACAGATAACTTCTTTGTCAATGGAGATACCTAATATATCTCAAATGGATGTGCCAGAAGGATACGATGAAAATGATAATCAGGAGCTATTACGTTGGGGAAAGCCAAGACAATTTAAATTTGTACCTAAAGACAATGTCACCTTAGGCGTAGGACTTGATGGTATGAATTTTGAAATGGCAGCTAAAATTAGCCAGGCACGTTTCGTGATGTTACAAGGACCATTAGCGAGACTACAACGCGCATTGATCCAATTTATGATGGATATTCATACGGAGAAGCATGGTTACATGGAGACCTATGTTCCTTATCTAGTTAATGCTAATTCATTGTTAGGCACTGGTCAACTGCCTAAGTTTGCAGACGATCTATTTGCAGTTGATAATGCTAGTTTATATTTGATTCCTACTGCTGAAATACCGGTGACTAATATTGTTAGAGATACTATCATCAGTGATGATGAATTGCCATTGAAATTTGTTGCTCACACACCTTGCTTTCGAAGTGAAGCTGGTTCGTATGGCCGTGATGTACGTGGCCTAATTCGTCAGCACCAGTTTGAGAAAGTGGAATTAGTGCAAATAGTGCGTCCACAAGATTCAGTTTCTGCACTTGAAAGTTTGACTGACCACGCTGAAATTATTTTACAAAAATTAGAATTACCATATCGCAAAGTTGTTTTATGTACTGGAGATTTAGGGTTTTCTTCAAGCAAAACATATGATTTGGAAGTATGGCTACCAAGCCAAGATACCTATCTAGAAATTTCATCATGTAGTAATTGTCATGACTTTCAGGCACGACGATTAAAGGCTCGTTGGCGCAATCCTGAAACTAATAAAACTGAGTTTTTGCATACTATAAATGGTTCTGGTTTAGCTGTAGGCCGAACATTATTAGCTGTGATAGAGAATTATCAGGATGAAGAAGGTGGAATTTATATACCTAAGGTATTAAGGCCATACATGGGTGAACAGAAAATAATCAGCAAATGAATTATTTTTGTATTTTAAAAATTTTATTTTAGGCTTTTTATATTCCTATTTTCTATGACGGTACGCGTGAGTGGGCATTTAGTGGGATAACATGCATATTAATTGTGATTTTGCATTCTATATTTATCAGTTGTTTAAATTTGGAGTTCACAGAACATATCCAATATCTAGATACGGTATCAGTACATGGGTTATTGTTGATGTCTGCTGCCCCGTACCCTGTTTGGTTTAGCTAATCCTCATTGCCTATCAATAGACTTAGTAAACCCAAATTAGGTATGGTCTTTTAATATTGTATAGCGGAGACAAGGGTTCATTTATATGTAGTATTAATTTATATTTTGATTCTGAAACTGGTATTTATTTATATTAAAGCAAGAAGTAGGTTTTTAGATGAAGCCATGTCACTAACAAGGTCGTAGCGTATTAATAAATACGATTTTGATGATTGTAAATTTATCTCTATTGCTATCATCCAAAAACAATATGTTATTGATTGGCACATTATTTGGTGAAATAGCTTGGTAGTTAGTGAGTAGGAGTCCTATCATTTCCCCATCCTATTGTCCATTATTATTAATTTTAATTTAAACCTCGGATATTAGTTATGGTTTTATTAATTTGTAGAGTCAATGCAAATTAAATCTATCCATCATGAATATTCTGATTTCTTCAAAAATCTAATCTTGTTAATATAACGATCAGGAGATCAACATTGGATACGGTAGAATTACAGTCTCGACGTTTAGTTTCTGGTATGCGCCCTACAGGGCGGCTTCATCTTGGCCATTATCATGGAGTGTTGAAAAACTGGATTGCATTACAACATGAATATGATTGTTTTTTCTTTGTGGCAGATTGGCATGCGTTTTTTACTCACTACGAAGATAGTATAATCATTAGAGAAAGTATCTGGAATATGGTAATTGATTGGCTTGCAGTGGGAATAGAACCTTCGGCAGTATCATTATTTCTGCAATCAAAAGTTCCTGAGCATGCAGAATTACATTTATTATTGTCGGCAATTACTCCGATGTCATGGTTAGAACGTGTGCCTACATATAAAGATCAGCAAGAAAAATTAAAGGAAAAGGATTTATCAACCTATGGATTCTTAGGCTATCCCTTATTACAAAGTGCCGATATTTTGATTTATCGTGCAGGTCAGGTGCCTGTAGGTGAAGACCAGGTAGTTCATGTTGAATTAACCCGTGAAGTGGCTCGTCGTTTTAACCATATTTATGGTCGTGAAAAAGACTTTGAAGACAAAGCTCAATCGGCCATTAAGAGAATGAGTAAGAAGAATATTAAACTATACATTCAGTTACGTACTGCCTATCAGGAGCAGGGCGATGTTGAGGCCTTAGATATTGCGAAAGAGTTGCTAAAGAGTCAGCAGAACTTGGCATTAGGAGATAGTGAACGGTTATTCGGCTATTTAGAAGGTGGAGGAAAAGTGATATTACCAGAACCACAGGCAATATTGACGCGGGCATCTAAAATGCCAGGTTTGGACGGACAAAAAATGTCTAACTCATATGGTAATACCATTGCTTTGCGTGAACCAGAAGATAGCTTGGCAGATAAAATCAAGAGGATGCCCACCGATACAAACCGTATTCGTAGATCAGATCCTGGTGATCCTGATCGTTGTTCTGTATGGCAGTTGCATGAAATTTATTCTACTGAAGATCAGAAAGCATGGGTACAAGAGGGTTGTCGTACAGCTAAAATTGGGTGCTTAAATTGCAAGGGATCATTGATTGATGTGGTGGCAGCTACATTAAGGCCAATACGCAAACAAGCCGAGGAGTTAAGTCAACATCCCGAAGATATCCGTCGTATCATCGAGGATGGAAATGATGCTGCTAGGGCTGTAGCGCAAGAAACTCTAATTGAAGTACGGGCTGCAATGGGGTTAGATTACAAATAATAACTATAATTTATATTAAAGTGCAATCATTGTATTATCTATGCATGTGAATTTACCATATTTTGAATAATATGTTCGGGAAATATAAGTAACAATAATATTGTCTGATTATATTAATTGAAAAAGGTATTGGGAGACCATCAAAATGTTGGAACGGATACAAAAAGTTTTAGCGCGGGCTGGCTACGGTTCTCGTCGCGAGATAGAAGCTTGGGTTAAATTGGGACGAGTTAGTCGTAATGGTAAAACTTCTATTTTAGGCGATCAAATTGAGGTTGGCGATTTGATAAAGCTAGATGGCAAGTCGCTGTCATCTAGGCAATTATGGCAATGCCCTCAGCAAATTTTGTTATATAATAAGCCAGTAGGTGAGTTATGTACCCGCAAAGATCCTGATTGTCGTCGGATAATTTATCAATCTCTTCCTGCTCCAGAGCGCGGCCGTTGGGTTGGTGTTGGTCGTTTAGATATTAACACCAGTGGCTTAATTATCCTGACTACTGATGGCAAATTAGCAAATACCTTAATGCATCCTTCCAATGGAGTGGATAGGGAATATGCCGTACGAATTTTAGGTGAGGTGACGGCTGAAACGTTATATAATTTAGTTAATGGAGTATTATTGGATGATGGCCAGGCTTGTTTTTTAGATGTGCGACGATCTGGTGGTAAAGGTGTTAATAGTTGGTTTCATGTGGTTATACAGGAAGGTCGTAACCGTATAATTCGTAGGCTATGGGAAAGCCAAGGTGTGCAGGTTAGTCGCTTAATGCGAGTACGCTATGGACCTGTCATCATTCCCAGTAAATTAAGAATGGGGCATTGGATAATGGCTGGAGATGATGAGTCCAAATCTTTATATAATTATGTAGATTTAGGTGGTTATGTTGGAAAAATATAGAAGGGCAATGACAGAAAATTTGATATCTAAAAAGATGCTTATGGCTGAATGTTGGTTCATTTAAAAAATTGAATCAAATATAATCAGACAATTTATTTGATAAACAGTGATATCCTAATACTGTTTTGCTAATCTGTAGGGTATAGTCATTATTTATTGATCTGTGGCATTAATAGCTTTATATTTATTAAAAATTATCCCATTATATTGGCATAATATAATTTTATGACATCGGTATATACGTTACTAGAGCGACAAAGGATCAATAGTTAATTATTTATTCATAATTTAATTTAATGATCAGGTTACATAATTCATATGAAATCATTCTTTAATATATAATATAAAGTTTATTTACAGCCATTATGAATAAAGTTGTCTTTTAGTCATAAAAGCTCACCATGACAGACGTTATGAAATCATAGGGAGAATTATTGATAAGCAATATTGTTATCATATAGATCATATATTTTTCCTAGTATTGACGTTATAATCTATACTCCATGCCTAATAATCTTATTTATATATATTTGATCTCTAAATTGGTATACAAAAAATACCCGGTTACAGATATGTAGGGAATATGATAATGATTGTGATGTCACACTATGTAAAATAATAGTATCAACAAATTAATGTTCACTATTAAGATATCTCATTAACGGTGCCTATATTAATGGGATTAATGTGCCGTATTGTCTGAATAAGATTACATAAGTTGAACAGTGTGGTGCATTCTAGATACATGTAATATATTTATAAGTCTATGAATGGTAAAATTAATATGTATATTAATTAGTTATTATAGTAAATCACCTTATTCATGCGTCTGTTACTGCATAATCATAATCAATTATCAATGGTGCATGATCCGAAAAACGCTTACTTTTATAAATTTTAGTCTTTATCACCTTGCCTTTCAAAGCTGGAGATAATACATGATAATCGATTCGCCATCCTACATTATTATTCCATGCCTTACCACGGTTCGACCACCAAGTATATGAATGTTTTTCTTGTTCTAATTCGCGAAAAGCATCTATAAAGCCCATTTCATTTAAGAGTGTATCTATCCATGCACGTTCTTCTGGTAAAAATCCTGTATTTTTCAGATTGCCTTGCCAGTTATGTATATCTACCTTTTTGTGAGCTATATTCCAATCTCCGGTTATGATGTAATCACGGAGTGTGCCCCCCATTTCTTTCATTTTTTTCATCATATAATACATGCAACGATATTTGGCCAATTGACGTTTTTCATTTGAAGATCCTGATGGTATATATAGAGAAATGACACTGATATTTTTAAATTTTGCCTCAACGTAACGACTTTCGTCATCAAACTCCTTGTTGCCCATACCAATAATCACATCGTTCGGTTCTAGACGGCAATATAATGCTACGCCACCATAGCCTTTCCTTTTAGAATCATGATAGAAACAGTGATATCCCTTAGGATGATACCTGGCACAATGTAATTGATTGATTTGTGCTTTTATCTCTTGAATACATACTATATCTGCTTGTTCGTCCTCTAGCCAATTAAAAAATCCTTTTTTTTAGCAGCTCTGATACCATTAACATTAGCAGTAATAATTTTCATAATTTTTGTGTGGTATAAATTTCATACAACTGATATTTATTATTGAATATGTTTTCTTTACAAATCTTAATAATACTTTATTATATATTATAAAATATAACCCTTAGGAGAATGATTTTGGCAAATTCAGCGCAAGCGAAGAAACGTGTACGTCAATCGGAGAATAGACGCCAACGTAATGCAAGCCAGCGTTCAGCGATGCGTACCACTATCAAAGCCCTTAAGAAAGCAATTATATCTAATAATAAGGAATTAGCGACAAAGACTTATCAAGATGCTGTTCCCGCTATTGACCGCATGGCTCGCAAAGGCATTATTCATAAAAATACTGCTGCACGTATCAAAAGTAGTTTGAACACATCTGTTCGAGCTCTATAAATTTAGGATTTACTGTTCTGAAAGATTTCATTGGAGGTTTCAGTTTCCTATATTTTCTATGAAATTTTTTATAGATAATACATTATGATTTTATGTAACGTATGCCCTGTTTAGTCATTTGTAGGCTATTGCAATTCTAAGAGTACGATAAATCAAGATGTATCCTTATGATGGAGATGATAATGTATTTAAACTATATATTTAAACAGTAAAGTGATTATGGCTCGACTATTAGTTTTTAATTTTTCTTGAGTTATGGATCGTTGTATATATTATCATTTGATTGCAGTCGACTTAGCATTAGGTTGCTTATCTATAAATGACGATAATTTAGTAACTAACTTATCGGTCTGTGGGTATGAATGGGTGGCAATAGGTAGTAGCACTGCCTAGTGCTGACTTAATATTGAGTATAGTTGCTCTATAATTTTGTAAGTCCATTGCTTATAATGTAATTTTATTATGGTGTTTTGTCTGCTTTGCACATAACTAATTTTTTGTATCTAATATTTGATTTACGAAGAAGGTAAGCTTAATTTTATTAATATACTCTCTATTAAATATATGCCGTCACTTCACCATCTTTACGTCATGAAGGCTATAATGGTTATTATTTATTATTCTGATATATTTACCTATATATATATAGAATATATGCGGGTAATAAACCATCTTTAATTAACTATTTTATTTGCCGTACATCCATCGGACGTTATCTTTGGTTAATATTGGCGATTATTTACATATTGTCATTACCTAATTTAGATATTTTATGTGTTAATTCAGTCGAATTAATCTTCAAATACCTTAATTATGCTGTTTGTATCGCTTTTTAATATTAATTGAATGGTTAACCATAATTTATTCAAACTAATTATGATATGAGTTTATTATTATCATGTGATTTTTGACCTGTAATTACAAGATTATCTCGATGAATAAGTTCAGGCTTATTGATATACCCTAATAATCTTTTAATAGCAGTGCTAGGATTGCCTTTAATTAAGCTTGCTTCCTTAGCAGAATAATTAGCTAGTCCACGGGCAACTTCATTGCCATTTACATCTAGGCATAGTATCAAATCTCCACAGCAGAAGTTACCGCTAATTTCTTTAACACCGATTGGCAACACACTTTTACCTTGTTTTAGGATTACTGCAACTGCTCCTTCATCTAATAAAATATGTCCTTGGGGATTTAAGTGTCCAACTAGCCATTGTTGACGGGCAGACATGGGTTTGTTGTCAGGCCATAGTAATGTACCTACACTTTCACCTGCTGTAAGCATCTGTAAATTTTTAGGATTTTTACCAGATAGAATAACTGTATATGTTCCAGAACGCGCTGCCCGTCGTGCTGCGGATAATTTGGTAGCCATACCACCACGGCCAAGTCGGCCTGCTTGTTCAGTTGCCATTTGGTCTAATTCTGGATTGTTGGCAGAGGAAGAGGCAATGATTTGCGCTTTTGGATATTCTCGTGGATCGGCGTCAAACAGACCATCTTGATCGGTTAAAATCACTAGGATTCCAGCTCTAACCAGGTTTGCGGTCATCGCTGCTAAGGTATCGTTATCACCGAAATTAATTTCATTGGTAGCAATGGTGTCGTTTTCATTAACGATAGGTAACACATTTAATTCTAACAGGCTATTCAGTGTGCTACGTGCATTGAGGTAGCGGTTACGATCTAATAGATCCAGGTGAGTGAGTAGAATTTGTGCTGTATGAATACCGTATTTTTTACATTCCGAGGAATAGGTCTGAATTAATCCCATTTGACCGACGCTAGCAGCGACTTGAAGTAGGTGCACTTTATGAGGTCTTTTATTCCAACCTAGCTGTTGCATACCAGCGGCAATGGATCCTGATGTTACTACAACCACCTCCTTGCCTTGCTTGTATAATGTGGATATTTCTGCACTTAGCCAACCTATACGTTCACGATCTAGGCCTTGACCCATTTTAGTGAGTAATGTGCTTCCTATTTTTAGTACCCAACGTTTAGTTTTAACAACATCTCGATGTAATATGGTCAAGTGCTTTCTCTCAGGTTGTCATTTATATTTGGTATGTTGTTTTTGAGACTATTTTAATTTATTTAAGGTAGTCCATAATGCTAATGCATAATAGATCACAACCCTCCCCTGATTTACCACTTATACAAAATACCCTTCCATGCCAGTCTAATGCATTCAATATGTCCTGGTAAAATTCCTCGCGAATATCTTCTGGAACCAAATCAATTTTATTGAGAATGAGCCATTGATCTTGACGGCTTAAAGATTTTTTATGGTTTTTTAATTCATGATTAATTATTTTGATGGATTCAACCGGATCTTGAGTTATGTTGGCGGGGACTATATCTACTATATGTAATAATAATCGTGTACGAGTTAAATGACGTAAGAACCTTATCCCTAAACCTGCTCCATCGGATGCACCTTTAATTAATCCAGGCACATCAGCAATTACGAAATGACTCAGATCCTGCATCGTAACTATTCCTAGATTTGGGTAAATAGTGGTGAAAGGATAGTCAGAGACCTTAGGGCGTGCGGCTGATACCTGTCTAATGAATGTAGATTTTCCGGAATTTGGCAGACCTAATAGGCCTATATCGGCTAGTAGTTTCATCTCCAGACGTAAAGTACGCTGTTCCCCCTGCACGCCATTTGTAGTTTTACGTGGTGCACGGTTAATACTAGATTTGTAGCGGGCATTACCTAGGCCGTGCCAACCACCTTTAGCAACCATAATATTATCGCCATATTTAGTTAGATCACCTATCAACTCATCAGTATCGTTATCCCATGCTTCGGTTCCTATGGGGACCTTAATGACTAAATCTTGACCTCGGGAACCTTTACATAACTTGCTACGACCATTTTTTCCATGCTCGGCAGTGTAATCTCGTCGATAACAGAAATTGAATAGTGTGTTGACCTGATTATCGGCTATCAAGTAAACATCACCGCCATCACCACCATCCCCTCCGTCTGGCCCTCCAAAAGGAATATATATTTCTCTACGAAAACTCAGGCACCCGCTACCACCGTTGCCGGCACCTATTTTAATAGTAGCTTCATCAACAAATTTCATTGTACTGACTGACCCAACCGATCCTATTAGACCGCTAAGTGTAAATACGCTATAGTGATACTATTGATCTCACATCAAAATATACTTTAGAAGGACCCCTGCTCAATGTAGGAGGGGTGATAATGTTAGATCTACATGTGCTTTTACACATGTTTTATTTATCAATGACGCTTACTAACATTCTATTATTTGGACCCTTTTTTTCGAATAATACCTTACCTGCCACTGTCGCAAATAATGTATGATCTTTGCCCATACCCACGTTGATTCCAGCGTGATAATGAGTACCGCGTTGACGAATCAATATATTGCCACCTATGACTGCTTGGCTACCGTATCGTTTTACACCAAGACGTTTTGATTGAGAATCACGTCCATTTTTAGTGCTACCGCCCGCCTTCTTATGAGCCATTTTTTAAGTACTCCTTTAGTGATGTTTTAGGCTATAATATTGTTAATTTTAATTTCGGTGTAGGGCTGACGGTGCCCCATCTGCCTGCGGTAGTGCTTGCGACGATGAAACTTAATTATTTTTATCTTATCAGAGCGGCCATTGGAATTGACCGTAGCAGTTACTCTCGCACCTTTCAGGTATGGCATGCCAATTTGGAGATTATCACCTTCGCCAATAGTTAAAACTTTGTCTAGTTCAACCATATCTCCAGGTTTGGCGGATATTTTTTCAATACGTAGCCTTTCTCCCACCTTAATACGGTATTGCTTACCACCGGCCTCGATAATTGCGTACATAGTTTGCCCCAATAATTTAATTCTTGATAAGAAAGCAAATATTTTAATTGTATTTGCGATCTATTATTTTGCATGAGAAAGTATACCATTTTAAAAACAGCAATTATAGGTAGATATTAAATACGTGGATATTAAATCCATTCATACTTTAATTGAAAGAGATATGGTATCAGTTAACACAATGATTCAGGAGCGGTTGCAATCTGAAGTAGTGTTAATCAATCAATTAGGACGTTATATCATTAATGGTGGTGGAAAGCGTTTACGGCCTACATTATCCATATTATGTGCTCGTGCTTGTGGATACCAAGGAAATTATCATATTAATTTAGCTACCATTATTGAATTTATTCATACTGCGACTCTATTGCATGATGATGTTGTTGATAACTCTGACATGCGCCGTGGTCGTGAAACGGCTAATAATTTATGGGGTAACGAGGCTAGTGTATTAGTAGGTGATTTTCTTTACACCCGTTCATTTGAGATGATGGTGGAAATGAATTCAATGCAATTAATGAGAATCCTGTCCCATACTACCAATGTTATCGCCGAAGGGGAGGTTCTTCAATTGCTTAACTGTCATGATGCTGACACCACTGAAGCGCGTTATTTGGAAGTTATTCATCATAAGACGGCTAAATTATTCGAAGCTGCGGGTCGGTTAGGTGCTGTAATTACGAATTCCTCGGCTGATATCGAAACAGCCATTACTAAATATTCAATGCATGTGGGTAGTGCCTTTCAATTAATGGATGATTTATTAGATTATGATATTTCCAGTAAATCTATAGGTAAGAATATTGGAGATGATCTATCTGAAGGTAAGCCTACACTGCCTCTAATATATGCTATGCAGCATGGTGTCAAGGATCAGGTTCATATTATTCGTACTGCTATTAAAGAGGGACAACGCGATAAGATCGATCAAGTTATTGCCATCATTCATCAGACTGGTGCAGTCGAATATACATTGCAAGTAGCAGAGCGGGAAGTAAATAATGCCAAAGCTGCATTGTCTGTCATTGTTGACTCAATTTATAAAGATGCTTTATTGAAATTAGCCGATTTTTCTATAAAACGAACCTATTAATATATTTGCAATTACTTGATTATTAATTTATGACTTTATGATTATGTCTGTCAGATTATTCACTGAAATAATTTTACTACAAATATATATGTATGAATTAAATGATTATGGATATTAAATTGTCGGAGGTATGAGGTGTAATAAGAGGTTCAATTGTCCAGATTATCGTGTCTTATCATAAATAATAGGTTATGCAAAAATTTATAAATTATTGGTCATCCATGATGAAAATCAGAGGTATATATTGAAAATATATAAATTATATTTTTAAACGTTGTATATGATGATTCATAGATCAGGGTGATGGCACCTAATTAATATCGTCATTATAAGGCCATGAAAAGTTGATCTAGTATTTATTATAGACTTTGCTTTTATCGGAATAATAATGCTGAACTATTGTTTATTTATATGCTTTTTATCGTGGGTTAGATGATATTCTTGACGAGATAGATGATAATTTTTTGCCTTAAAACATTAGATTAGTGATGTTATAGGATCTTCCTATTCAAGAGAGCTGCGATACATCCTGTTAGTAAGGTTTTATGGAGGGCGATTAATAGCTTTAATTCGCACGAAGGATATTCTATGAAAATTGTTGATGGTATCGCAATGGATCTGGACCAATTTATTTATCATTCTCTTACAAAAGGATCTTTGCATTGTTACCTAACTACGAGTGTAGCGAGCCTTACTATTTTCTGCAATCTTATGTTATCAAAATAGATCTACATGACAATACTCCTAAAATTAGGTATAGCTCTGAAATTCATTAATATTATTTGCAATGTTCGTAAGGATGCTGAGCGAGGTCTCATATATCTACTGTAGTATAAATTAACGCGACTTCATATGAAAATCAAGGATTTACTTGATCTTGAATTTAGTTTTGAACTTATAAAATTATTAAAATATCAGTCTGATAGGGCTAAAAATTATTACCTACAATGAGGAGAAGTGCCTTCTAAATGTGATTGCCATACTTGACGTGCTGGGTCGGACATAGCAGCCATCCATGATGCTATCCTGAATGGGATTGAAGCAGATGGTTATAAAGTGATGCAACACTATGGTTTTATTAACCTAGATCAAAAATTATAGCTATCGTGGCGGATAAATAGGCAGGAAAAAATGTATGTGTTTTCAAGGAGTATGACAATTTTGATTATGGTTGATGAAATTGGTGTTATTAATTTATTTAATGGATGTTTGATAGCTAAAAATTTAATCGCTTGACATATATCAATATGATTGGTAATTATAAGCAAATATAAAATAATAAATTTGTGATATTATTTGGTGAAGATCAGTCTTTGATCGGTTATTATCACTTCTATCATTCAGTATATGATCTGGATTTTACTTGTAAGCTATAATATCTATGAAATATAGGAAGATTGTAGTTATGATCGATATTAACGTGATTAATCCATTTCTTAATGGAACGCCTTAAGGAGCAATAATAAATAGTATAAACTAGGAAGTAATTGCAGTTGATAGGAATCGATCATTATCGATATCATCGTTTAATCACTGTTGTAATTAATAGGCTATTATTTTTATTATCATAAAGTCATATATGCTTGATTGTGCACGTTTAGTTATTTTTATTCTTATTATTAGCTTCAACTTATGATTGGTTGTAGTAATAGTAGTCGCCTGTGACACAACCTATACTAATTTCAATTATCGTAATTATAGTTGTATAATGCTATCGATGTTGAGACAGGTATTTTAAGAAAGCTAATATTAGATTATTGGGTAAGAATAGTTTCAGTTAAATTATGGTTTCTGTCAATAGGTCAATCACTTTGAACCTATTGTATACTGTATAGTATAAAGTCGTCTTTAGTTAAACTTGGTACAACCATCTAAATGAATTACACTGCTACTACAGACCTTCTAAAGGATAGAGTTATTCTTGTTACTGGAGCCGGTAGTTGCATTGGTGCTGCTGTTGCTAAAAGTTATGCTATTCATGGAGCTACAGTTATCCTGCTTGATAAAAATATCTCCGATCTTGAGCAAGTATACGATGAAATTATTGGTTCAGGCGGTCCAACACCTGCCATTTATCCCTTGAATTTTGGAGGAGCCTCGATCGATGATTATGATATGCTCGTAACCAGAATTTATGATAAATTAAACCATCTTGATGGCCTAGCTCATTGTGCTGCTAGCATCGGCCAATTAGCTCCAGTTCAATATCAGGATCCCCTGATTTGGTTAGCAACCATTCACATCAATTTGATTTCAACTTATTTCCTAACTCGCTCATGTCTATCATTGATGGAAAAATCTGATAAATCATCAATTATTTTTACTACTGATAATCATAATAATAAGGCTTATTGGGCTGGTTATGGAATTAGCAAGGCTGGAATTGCAGCTTTAAGCAATCAATTAGCCGATGAATTGGAGAGTGGAGGTTGTATTCGAGTGAACTGTATTGATCCAGGTACAGTGAGGACAAAACTTCATGTTCAGACATATCCGGCTGTTGATCCCTGGGGCTTGCTTGCTTCTGAGGATGTTGTCTCTAATTATGTCTATCTAATGGGTGATGACAGTTTGTTTATCAATGGTAGGATGATTAAAGCTCAATAGAGCCACTTGGTTTGAAGAATAGCATATATATTGGGTTGGTGAAGATAGGTTGAAATTTGATATTGTTGTCTTTATTAAATATTAATACCCATAGCTAAGTGGTGTGCAATTGATAATTGGTTTTCTATTTTATCAAATATATATGCGATTCGAGCATATCTTATCTGTGTTCTTTGTCACTTTTACTATTTTCATAGTGCATTCAAGTCTTATATTATAATAAAAGATAGTATATTTTATGAGTATTTTTTAGGATGGTGACCTAATTTAAAATATATCCTAATTTAGCTTTTTCATCTTAACAAAAGAGTTTGTGTTAAATATATTTAGAGATTCCATATTTATATGTTCAGTCTCAAATTTTATATGGGCTAGCTGCTCCTCGATCACCACAATAACTTCAACTACACCATCTATAGAATTAAGTTGTTGCGAAATTTCATTCGCATTAATAGCTGTCAAATTATTGATCTTAATAATGCGACTCCCTAATTGTTTGGGAGCTTTAATCGGAATAATAATGGCAATCCATAATAATGTTATGATGAATCCGGATGTGAATACACCATATACATTAAACTGTGCGTACATTGAGCCACCCAAGGCACCGCCTAAAAAAGCCCCTATAAATTGGGCAGTAGAATATATGCCCATGAAGGTGCCTCTATTATTTAGCGGGCTAAGCTTAGACATCAATGATGGTAAGCTGGCTTCCAATATATTAAAAGCAGTGAAGAATAGCCATATGCTTATTAATAAAGCAACTAATGAATGTGGTAGAATAGCCCAACCTAATTGAGATATTGCCAATATTATGATGGCACCCAAGAATACCAATTTTATTTTTTGGTACTTTTCAGAAATTAGAATGAACGGCACTATACTAATCATGGCTATAATTAAAATTGGTAGATATGCTGAGGCATGTTGATGACTAGCTAGACCAGCATAGTATTGCAAGGCAATGGGTAGGGCAAAAAAATTAGTGGTCAAGAGGCAATGTAAGATCATAATACTAAGTACTATGCGCATAATATCGGCACTTTTAAATACATTGGGAAATTGTCGTGGAATCGGTTTAATATCACGATGATTAATATATCTTATGGGTGTAGGTATGTATAGATGTAAAATTGCGATACCAATCAATGACAATATTGCCGTAGTCCAGAATATACCTGATAAGCCTATCCAATATTCTAAAGCAGGTCCTGATGCTAAGGCAATCACAAATGATATACCTATGCTAATGCCAATGCCTGCCATTGCTTTGGTGCGATGTTCATTACCAGTTAGATCTGCTGTTAAGGCCATGATTGCTGCTGCAATAGCTCCGCTACCTTGTAATAAACGACCGGCAATAACCATATATATTGAGTTGGCGCTGGCGGCAACTATACTACCAGCGGTGAATATAATTAGGCCTATAGTGATGACATGTTTTCGTCCTATGTGATCTGATAACATTCCAAATGGAATCTGCAATAAGGCTTGAGTCAGTCCATAAGCCCCAATGGCCAAACCAATTAACATTGGAGTAGCATCAGTGTATTGATTTGCAGCTAGAGAAAATACAGGCAGTATCATGAATAATCCCAGCATGCGCAATCCAAATATTATGGATAAGCCGGCAGTACTGCGCTTTTCCATCGGGGTCATTGGATAACGATGCTGCTGTTTTTTAGTCATAATAAAATAATAGCCTATTAATTAGATAAATGATTCAATGAGATATGTGCTGTATGAAAAATATAAGTATGCATGGTGCACGTTCACATAATTTTATTAATTTTAATTTAAATTTGTTTTAAGATATTTTAATTGTTACTACTAGGTTATCAGGTTCGGGCGAGTTATCGCTTACTTTTTAATATTTTGCATGCCAAGAGTCGAAGTCGTGATATTAAATTTTTATTGATCTATGCTTGTCAATTCTGCCAATAATTAAAAGTTAGACATGGATCATATGGGGCATTAATTATTGATAATTTCAATTGAATAAAGATTAACATTTGATAAGTTACGATCTACTGTGGGTATGATCACGGATATTTATGATTGTTCGAAATTTTATTACTCTCTACGCTGCAAATCTGTGCTTTTTTTTATTCATGATCAACTTTTGTTTGTCCAAAGAATTTATTAAATGATATATTAATTTATGGAATATTAGAAGATAAGTGTGTGATGTTATTAGCACTAGTAGTACAAGGTGGCAGAAGTGTTTATAGATATATTTTATATGATTTGGGCGCAAAGGTCCTTGTACGTGTATTTATTAATGGCATGATCATTTGAGATTG
Organism: Piscirickettsiaceae bacterium; assembly: GCA_013215805.1. Classification (GTDB taxonomy): domain Bacteria; phylum Pseudomonadota; class Gammaproteobacteria; order Nitrosococcales; family Methylophagaceae; genus 41-12-T18. Next base: position 190,378 of record JABSQM010000014.1, on the reverse strand, counting down.
AATAATCTATCTAAGCTAGAATTAGATACAATCATACTATTGAGGTGGCTATCGATTGATATATAGTGCGTGAATATTTGTGGCAGCATTTAAAAAATAAGTATAAATATCATTGAATGTAGCAAGAGATATTGCACGCGTAGTGGTGGAACATGACTTAGTTAATCTATCCCTATTTTTTGCTAGTTGTTCATGTTCCAAATTTGGTGAAACAATGATCGATTTTTTAATCTATAATTTCCTCATTTAATCATTCTACAGTGTTCGTAGTGCTGGTGATTTCTTAAATGGCCAATTATTAATCGATTTATAGCTCATGGTAGTACATTTTAAAATAAGTTTACCTTATGGCGCGGTCCATGATTGGGGTCGTTGTACATCTATTGTCATTCATTCATGTTGTCCTTAGCTAATTATTATAATTGAATTCAGGGATTTGCCTTTAATTAATTGCAAGAGAGTATAAAACAATTGATATTATATGGCAGTGTGTGTTAAAGATTATCTTTAATTGTATTGATTATGGTGTTCAATAGGTGATATCACTTCAAAAATTATTTCAGAAACAGAGAAACTATGTACTCTTTAATTGATGTTGGTCTTATATCCTTGATATTAGCTCGCAGTGATTATACCCTTTTTGGAGGAGAGGCGCAAAAGATGATGTTAGCAAGAAAATCATCAAAATCTAATATTGTAATAACCTTATATATTCTAGATGAGCCTACTACGGCATTACATTTTTTGACATGTAGAGATTACCAAAGTGATTGCATTTCTTACGTATGAGCAGTAATGTTTTTATGGCGGTTAAATATAATCAATATTATTAAAGCAATCGACTAAGATTAATTATCTTTCTATTATTGCTATAATGACGATACTCTGAGTTATCGGACTATATGGCTGTGGGTAGTTTGATAATAATTTTATTAATTAATTAATTTTATTTTATGACTTTTGTTTATGTGTAACGACCAGTTTTCCTATTAACTATCTATATATTTTGTGCATTCTTGTTTTAAATTGAGGGATGACGTTGGCTTGTAGTTATGTTCGTTAATGGGTCATAGCTATGACATTTATTTACTGAGTTAATTATAAGAATAAATTACATCAACTTTCACAATGGAATATGCCTCATTATTTTTTCTACTTTATAAATAATGAATATATAGTAAACAGATATTTAGTTCAATAATATAGCTGGTTAAGCCATGTAGATAAATTGAGGTTTATCATAATTGTAATGACCTCGATTTCATTTATTGGATGAATATAGATAGTGATTAGGCAGGTAATTAATTGATCGAGATTATTAGGGCTTTGGATCATTCTATTTATTTTTATGAGGGCGGGTACTTAAAGCTTTAATAAGGTCTGTAAGATATCAACATAATTTGCGGTAAGTAGAATTGTCAATAGTATATTTTAGGAAATTACGGTGATATTGGTTTTAATATTTGTATTATTTCACGCATTATTGGCGCTTCTTTTTTATTGATCAAATTGACACGTTTCATCATTTCTTTGCTAAGTTCAATTCGACCATCTAGTCGCACTACCATAACATGCTTTATTTCCATTTTTGCAGCAATAGCGGGCCAGTATCTTCCCGCAACAAATAATGCGGTTGCCGCAGCATCAGCTTGAGCGGCATTATTATGTAATACTGTCACTGATGTAGTGTCTTTGGCGGGATAGCCTGTCCTTGGATCAAAAAGATGTGGATAGGGTATATTCTTATATTCAAAGTAGCGCTCGTAATCTCCAGAACTGAAAACGCTCTCATCATCATTCATTACTACTGATGCAAGTATTCCGTCTTTACGTGGATGGCGAATACCAGCGATCCATTGGTGCTTGCCATGTGCTCCAATCACCCGTAAATCACCACCTATATTTATGATAGCGTCTCTTATGCCTTTGCTTTGTAAAGCAGAAATTGCTATATCAATAATATACCCCTTAGCCAAGCCACCAAATCCCAATTTAACTCCGGTATTATTACTACTTAGGATGCCGTAATCAATGGATATGTCTTCCATAGTTGGATTGATATTAAGATATTTATTAATCAATTCTTCACTGGGCGGTGGTCGAGATTCGAACCAGTTATCTGCATGGTAACCCCAGAGCTCGAATAATCTACCTGCTGCAGGGTTGAACAAATTTTGACTGTTAGTTGCTAGAGTTTGTGCTTGACTTATTAGTTGTTCAACATTAAAGCTAATCATAATAAGTTTGCTATTTTTTATTGCAGTATTAATGTCAGTAATGGTACTAGGCATCCAGACATGCCAAATTTTGTTTGCATGGGATAAATACTCCTCTACAATTGCAATTGCATTGGTTGCATCTTCGTTAGTGACACCATAGAGACTTATATTTATTCTAGTACCAAATGCATAAAAATTAGCCTGTTGTATACGCTCATTACTACATGCTATTAAGGAGATGAGGGTGATTGTCACAGAAATTTTAGATAGATTCATGATAGCTTCTGCTCTATACTATTCATTATATCACCAGCAATATTGAGGTTGAATTGTTTATCAAGCTCACGTATACAGGTGGGACTTGTTACATTAATCTCGGTTAAATAATCGCCAATTACATCCAAACCAACAAAGAGTAATTCTTTCTTATGCAAGGTAGGTCCTACCTGTTCGCATATCCAATAATCATGATTAGTTAATGGTCGTCCTTCAGCAATAGCACCTGCTGCCAGGTTGCCACGCGTTTCTCCTTCAGCGGGGATACGAGCTAAGGCATAAGGAACTGGTTTGCCATCAACCATTAAAATACGTTTATCACCTTTTTTTATTTCAGGAATATATTTTTGAGCCATAACCGATTTTTGCCCGTGCGCAGTCAAGGTTTCGATGATTACACTGATATTAGGATCATTTAATCTCATTCTAAAAATGGATGTGCCACCCATGCTATCAAGTGGTTTCAGAATAATATCTTTATGTTCTTGTTGAAAATTGCGAATGAGATGATTGTGATGAGTTACCAAGGTTGGTGGGCAACATTGTGGGAACCAAGCTGTATATAGTTTTTCATTAGCATCACGCAGGCTTTGCGGGTGGTTGACTACTAATACGCCTTCAGCTTGTGCTTGCTCCAATAAATATGTACTGTAGATGTATTCCATGTTAAATGGTGGGTTTTTGCGCATTAGGATGACATCTAGCGTAGCTAGTGTTAGTGTCCGGGAATTACTTAGTTCAAACCAATCATTATTAGTATCTTCGGTAACAGTCAGTTGTCTCATTTCTGCTGAGGCTGTACCTTGATGTAGAAACAGATCTTGCTGTTCCATATAAAACAGGGACCAGTCTTTATCTTGTGCAGCTAGTAGCATGGCAAAGCTACTGTCTTTTTCTGTGTTGATCTCGTGAATAGGATCCATCACAATACCAATTCGTCGACTCATGGGTTGGATTGCACCTGAATTAATGAGATAATACGTTTCTACTTAATTACTAGCATGATATGTTCGTGTTTTAGTTGCTGTATTGATTTTTAATGCAAAATTATTTTGTACATGCCCAAGAATATGATTAGGCTAATGGTATTCATTGTCATCATTCTACTACTACTATTATTCTAAGTATACAAATACTACTAATTATGAATGTTATTTCCACCTTGTATAAAAAATTATTAGCGCTAAAATTTGATTGATTTTCCAAATAGTAGAATATATCTTTATTTACTAAATACTATTAATGTATATAGTTAATGTGATGTTGGTATATTTATTGGCTGGAGTAAAATGATGAATGAGATATTTCGTTAATCTAACTGATGACCATTAGAGGATAGATATGGCTTATATTGATAATTATAGTTATCAGTATTTTATATAGATGAAGATAGCAAAGATATATATTTTATAATGAACTGTTTGTCATGAGTTAGAGTAGGGGGGGCAAGGTCTTTTAAGTATCTAATGCTAATATTGGGATAATAATCGGCCGTACGTCCAGGTGGTATTATTCATTGATTATATAAATAACATATGTTCTTGTATTGGTCTATCTATAATAAAGCATATATCTATTAATATAGGTTTCATGGAATTATGAAATACAGTAATATAAATATGACTACTATGTTGTGATTACCGAATGTATTTTTAATTATTGCTATTTATATTAGAGTATAAATGCTTCACCTGATTATCTATTAATATTTTCAATTAAGGATGATTTTTTTAATTCTATGTCTATGCTGTCAATCATTAGTTTAATGAAAATAAAAGCAATGTCTTCATCTCTCTAATCAGATCATCGAAAACATATGGTTGCACATACCTTTAGTTTTATTAATTTATTCTTGTGTCAAACAACAAAGGCATAGAATTCTTCTTTGTAAATTATTAGTATTTTATAAATTTGGAATATTGATTTATTTTATATGTTTGGGGTGGACGATAGTTGTTGGCATGGTTGAAATTAATTAATTAAAAACTTTGTATCTTGCGACATCTTATAATATAAAATGTTTTTGTTTATACTGTAGTATTTCAAAACAATTTGATAGCCGTATTATGTTCTTAATTAGACTTGATCCAATTGATGGCGCAATGTATCGCTTCTAATGTACGTTTGCGGGATAATAATTCCAAGGTTAAATCTAAAGATGGGGAAGCAGTATTACCAGTAATAGCGACTCTGATAGGTTGAGCTACCTTATCGATGCCTATGTCTCTAGCAACTGAACATTTTTTGACTTCTTGATTAATAAGTGTGGCATGCCAATGGTTGAGTGTAGATAGGCGCGTTCCCATCTCTTCCAAAATATTACAGCTATTTATTGTTAAGTTTTTACGGGCTGCCGTGACGTCATATGAGATTACTTTTTGATAGAAGAAACTACTATTGATGGCCATTTCCAGAAGAGTTTTAGATCGTTTTTGTTGCAGTTTAGCCACCTCTGTTATATTGGGACCTTTCGTATAGTCTATGCTCAATTGTTTCATATGCCAGCTCAGGTGATGAGCAATATGTTCCGCTGAGCTATTTTTTATATGTTGCTGATTGAGCCATAATAGTTTATCTATATTAAAGTTTGATGATGATTTATTGATGCCGTCAATATCAAATAATTGAATCATTTCCTTAATTGATAAAATTTCTTTATTTTTATGGGACCAACCTAGTTTAACTAGATAATTTAGTAACGCTTCTGGTAAAAATCCTTGATCACGGTAGCTCAGCACGCTTACAGCTCCATGACGTTTTGATAAGCGTTTGCCATCATCTCCTAAAATCATTGGTACATGAACAAAAATGGGTAGACTAGCATTTAATGCTGTGAAGATATTGATTTGTCTCGGTGAGTTATTTAGGTGATCATCACCACGAATAACATGCGTCAATTTCATATCTAGGTCGTCAACAACTACCGTTAAATTATAGGTGGGTGAGCCATCTAGTCTTGCAATAACAAGATCATCCAATTCGGTATTTTGGAATTCTATATTACCTCTTACTATATCTTTAACCGTTACACGACCTTCAAGTGGATTTTTAAAGCGAATAACTGATTTAGCACCTTTTTTGCTTTCTATTAAATGTCGACAGTATCCATCATAGCGAGGCTTTTGTTTGTTAGATATTTGCTTTATGCGCATATCGTTAATCCTCTCTTTAGAGCAGTAGCAGTTATAAGCATCACCTTGCTTTAATAATTGCTTAATCACTGCTTGATATCGGTCAAGGCGTTGTGTCTGATAAAATGGCCCCTCATCATATTCTAATCCCAGCCATTTCATACTTTCTAAGATGGTATTAACAGATTCATTCGTGGATCTTGCTAAATCAGTATCCTCAATTCGTAATATGAACTGCCCCTCATGCTTACGAGCAAGAAGCCATGAAAATAAAGCTGTGCGCGCTCCTCCAATATGTAGATTACCGGTGGGGCTAGGAGCGAATCTAGTACGAACAGTCATGTATCAATCTCTTAATTTTTTATATCTGAAATAATTGTGCTTATATCAAGATAATATTTATATATTTAAGTCAATAGAAAATACTAAATTTAAATGTAGGGTATTACAAATTACCCATGTTTATCTCATTCAGTGATTGCATGGAATTATTTAATAGTATTTAACAGATATTAGATAATGGCATTTTAGTTATAATTCATTCATCTTTACGAGTGTCATGCAAACATCCTTTTCACTAAATTTAGTTGTGATTTTATAAATCCATACTTAATTGGTGATTTGTCCATTTCAGTAGGTGCTAAGGGTAATTTTGTTTGAGTATTTATACTTTCTATGTTTGAAATAGAGAATATTGTTATTAAAGATAAATTTGCTTCATTTTGTCATTGACTTCCTATTTATTATGACTATTAATTTATAATATATTGAGATAAACAGCCTACTATAATTGGCAATGTTTATATTTTACTATATCAGTTATTCAAAATATAAACAGTATCATTAATTTTTGCTTTCTAATATCTTCATTTCTATGTTTATCCAATTAAAAACACTTTTGTTCAAATCCGAAGCTTTTTTTCCATTGGATTCTATTTTGGTTCCAACGACTAATTTAATTACGCCAGGATATTTAATAAAACTTTGTCGAGGCCATACTTTACCTGCATCATGTGCCACAGGAATGATAGGGAACCCTGTTTCCACCGCTAGTTTAACCCCACCCATACCGAATTTATTCATAATGCCGCTTGCAGTTCTAGTGCCTTCTGGAAATATTATTACCCATATACCAGATAACAATCTACTTTTTCCTTGTTTTATAATTTGGTTTAGTGCTTTTCTTTTAGTGCGACGATTTATTGCTATGGGATTTAATGATGCTAAACCCCATCCGAAAAATGGAATCCAAAGTAACTCACGCTTTATAACCCATACTTGAGGTGGGAAAATAGCCTGCAAGGCTAATGTTTCCCATGCAGATTGATGCTTACATAATATAATGCATGGATTTTCGGATATATTATCTAAGCCTTTTACTTCGTAATGAATATGACAAATTATTTTTAATAGCCATAAATTGAATATTGCCCACTGGCTAACTATCTTGTATCTGGATTTAAATGGCATAATCCATGCTATAACAGCCATTATGGAAAATATCATGGCGGTGACAATATGTAAAATTATAAAAATTAGAGATCTGGTAATTATCATTATTTTGCAGGCTTTAATAGCTCAGTTACTGCTGCTGCCAAATCATTATATACTGCCACCTTTTCTGGAATACCTTGATTGAATGTACGCTTTCCTTTGCCGGTACCAACTAGGATAGGTGTTGCACCGGCGAATTTAGCAGCCTGAATATCTCGTAGTGAATCACCTATTGCAGGTACCCCATCTAATTTAATTTGCAAACGACGGGCCAATGCCTTGAAGGAGCCGTCTTTTGGTTTTCGGCAATTACAATTATCACATGGTCCATGTGGGCAAAACAAAATGGCTTCTATTTTACCACCAGCCTGAGATAACATTTTTTGCATTTCACTATGTATTCTATTTAAAATTGGAATGTCAAATAATCCTCGAGCAATACCGGATTGGTTAGTAATGACTACCACTTGGTAATTGGCATGATTTAGTCGTACAATTGCTTCTAAACTACCGTCTATAGCATGCCATTCAGTAGAAGATTTAATGAAATGCTCCGAATCATGGTTGATGACTCCATCTCGATCTAAAATTATCAGCGGCATAGCAATGTCTCATTCATTTTTGTAAATAAGAAATATCCGCCACGCTTAGTAATAGATTTCTCGTTTGATGTAATAGGGTAAATCTATTTGTTCTTATTGCTTCATCATCCACCATTATCATCACTTTGTTAAAAAAATTATCCACGGTTTCATGCATGTCAGATAATACAATTAGTGCCCCTTTATAATTTGAGTTGGCAATTAATGGCTGAACTATAAATGAGATGTCATCTAGTTTATTAGCTAAATCCTTTTCAGCTTTTTCTTTTAACAAGCTGTCATTAATTGCCATTTTTTCACGTGCATTATTATTCCTATGCAAAATGTTATTTATTCGTTTATTGCTGACTACTAAGTCTTTAGCTTGACTCAATTTAAGAAAGGCATGTACAGCTTCTAAACGTTTCATAAAATCTATAGGTTTTGTTGGTTTTACTGCTAGTACTGCTTCAAATATATCCGCTGTTACACCTTGATTTGTGGAATAAATACGCAGCCTTTCGTAAAAATAGCACATCACCTGTGATGTTACATCAAATTTACCCAGTATGTTATTGAACCCCTGATGTGCTTGTTCAAGCATATTTGCTAAATCAACATTTAGACCATTTTCAATGATAATTCTTAATATACCTAGGGATGCACGACGTAGAGCAAATGGATCTTTTACTCCCGTAGGTGGTTGTCCAATACCAAACAAACCTACTAATGTATCAAATTTTTCAGCTAAGCTAACAGCTTGACCACTTTTAGTTTGTGGTAATTTATCACCGGCGAATAATGGCAAGTATTGTTCATGCAAGGCTTCGGCGATTTCATCATGTTCACCATCTAGATGTGCATGATATTTACCCATAATGCCCTGTAAATTAGGAAACTCACCAACTATATCGGTGACTAAGTCACATTTGGCTAATAAGGCTGTTCTTTCTGCTAGAGCAGTATTTCCACCAATTTTTCGAGCTATCTCTACGGATAATTTTGCAACACGAGCTGATTTATCATGAAGCGTTCCTAATCTATTTTGAAAGACTATAGTTTTTAACTGTTCTTGCCTATCAGCCAATGGCTTTTCACGATCAGCATGCCAGAAAAAAGATGCATCGCTTAGTCTGGCCAGCATTACTCGTTCATTGCCTTCTATTACTTGGGCAGGATCACGACTTTCTAGATTGCAAATAGTAATAAAGTGGGGCAATAGATTGCCCAATTTATCTCTTACTGCAAAACACTTTTGGTGCCTTTCTTTTGACGAGATCAATACGGCATCTGGCAATTTTAAAAAGCGCTCATCATATGAGCCTGATAAAGCAATCGGCCATTCTACCATTCCTGTGATCTCATCTAGTAGATCTTCATTGATAATTGCTTCGCCACCCAGATTAGTTGCTAATTTGAGTATTTGTTTACGTATCAAATGTCTACGAGCCTCCATATCAGCAACAACGTATCCTTCAACTTCTAGTTGTTGAGCATATGTTTTAGCTGATTGGATATATATTGATTTTGGATGATGAGAACGATGACCATAACTCTTACGACCTGATTTTACTCCTAATAATTTGATTGGGATTACTTCATCACCGAATAATGAAATTATCCAATGAATGGGACGGGCGAATCCACCAATAATATTTCCCCATCGCATATTTCTAGGAATTGGTAAGTCCCTTAATGTTTGATGTAAGATTCCTGAAATAAGATTAATTGTACATGCTCCTCGTTTCTTTTGGCTGAACACTATCCAAGCTCCTTTCTTTGTTCGTACCTCTTCTAAACTATTGATTGTGATATGACAAGATTTGGCAAAACTTCGTAGTGCTTTTGTGGTGTTTCCATTCTTATCAAATGCAGCTTGTATAGCTGGGCCTCGACGTTGTATTATCTGATCTTTTTGATTAATGTCGACATCCTGAACTACAACTGCTAAACGTCTTGGGGTGGCATAGGCCTTTATTGTATCGAAATTAATTTTTGCTTCGGTCAAATTTTGCGATATTCCTAATTTAAAATCTATCATTAATTTATTAAGTATTTTGGGAGGCAATTCTTCTGTACCTAGCTCGATCAACAAATCTTTTGTGTTGCTACTCATGCTATAATACCTTTGTTTTACAATCTTTCAACATAGGAAAATTTAATGACTTCCGGTGGTTGTAATGAGCCTGGGCGACTGCACGAGCTAATTTTCTTACTCGCAATATATAGCTTTGACGTTCTGTCACCGAAATAGCTTTACGAGCATCTAATAGATTGAAGGTATGGGATGCCTTTAACACCAACTCATAAGCTGGCAAAGGTAGGCCTACCTTAATCATTTTAGCACTTTCACGTTCATAGGCATTGAAGTTGGTAAGTAAATTTTCAATATTTGCTTGATCGAAATTATAGGCTGACATTTCTAATTCATTTTGATAAAAAATATCGCCATAGGTTATTTTACCGGTTGTGCTGTTAGACCAGACAAGATCATAAACATTATGCTCACCTTGCAAACACATAGCAATACGTTCTAGACCATAGGTAATTTCACCGGTGACAGAGCTGCATTCTAAGCCGCCTACTTGTTGAAAATAAGTAAATTGCGTTATTTCCATGCCATTTAGCCAGATCTCCCATCCTAATCCCCATGCACCTAGGGTGGGTGATTCCCAATTATCTTCAACGAAACGGATATCATGAATCATGGAATCTAATCCTAACATTTCTAGTGAAGATAAATATAACTCTTGGATATTAATTGGTGATGGTTTGAGGACGACTTGAAATTGGTAATAGTGCTGTAGTCGGCTTGGGTTTTCACCATAACGACCATCTTTAGGTCGTCTGGAGGATTGTACATAGGCGGAGTTCCATGGTTCTGGTCCAATTGCACGTAGAAATGTGGCTGGGTGTAACGTGCCTGCACCAACTTCCATATCGATAGGTTGTAATAGGACACAATCCTGTTTAGACCAGTATTGTTGCAAATTCAGGATTAGTTCCTGAAAAGTTTTTGGTGCTTTATCCAACAAGACTGATGCCGTAGTCATTTTTAAAAAATTATATAATAAACCGAGTGTTTTTAAATAATAGTAATCATCTTGCCTACATTCTATTGACGGATAAGACTATCTGTAGAGTAAACTTGATTTAAAATACTACACTTATAGTGTACTAGATATTTAGGTGCTGTGATTATATTTATAATATATAGCTAGATCTAGTTTACCCAACTTGTTAACTTACTCCCCTGCTTCTTAAGGATAATGGTTATGTTAAATTGCTGGATACTTTTTTATATATTATATAGTTTATAAATTATCCATTTTCATTAATATGTAAATTATATATTATAGTTGTTCTATTAAGACACCAATATATCATTATACCATATAATCATATACGCTTAAATCATATTGCTATATTCACAAACTAATTTTTTGTAGTTTATTAATTATTTCTTAGCTGTAATGATCTGCAACATCTTATGGCTTGATTATGTTGTTCATGTTGAATGATCATGATCATAATTATCTGTTCTAACATAATCCGATAAATTTCAGTTGATATTGCATCTAAATATGGAGACTATGTTCGCCTTTATATTCTTATTATTTTTTATTATTATCACTTATTGATAATAAGTAATCGTGTACATGATTCTATACTATATTCAATCTATTTTTTTGTTTCACACACTTGTGCAAGTAGTGACGCCATATCTTATAATCTTGGCGGGTTATATATTAAAGTAATATGTGTAAGGAGATTCATGACATATTATTTTCCCCAATGGAAAGATAAGTCATGTTTGATATCAGCTTGATCTAAAATTTTAGAGACCACGAAGTTTATAATATCTGATATTTGTTTAGGTCTAAAATAAAAACCTGGATTTGGTGGTAAAATACAAACACCCAGGCTTGCTAATTTCAGCATATTTTCCAGATGAATCACGGAAAAAGGTGTTTCTCTTGGTACTAAGATAAGCTTACGATTTTCTTTAAGCATTACATCTGCAGCACGATTAATTAAGTTATCGCTACTACCTACAGCAATTGATGATAGCGATCCCATCGTACAGGGACAAACAATCATGGTAGAAATTTGGTGGGATCCACTGGCTAGTGGTGAACTCCACTGTTGCTCACCATAAACTTGTAATAAATTATCCTTGCAATTAAATTTAGCGACCAACTGTTTATGTATGTCTTTTGCTCTAGCAGGTAACTTCCAATTTAATTCATCGGCTAATACAATGCGTCCTGCTGCTGAGATCATTAGATGTACGGTAATTTCTCGTCCCAATAATATTTCTAATAGTCGCTCACTATAAGGTGCACCCGACGCACCGGTGATTGCTAATGCGATATGCTTGCTGTCGATCACGCCACAGTCCCTTTAATAAATTATCGTTAATAAATTTTACCGGATTAGCCATTGCTTATACTCGATATTTCCATTCTTTATCTGGGATCCTTTGAATACTGATTTTATTATTACATTTCAAGTTTATCCTGAATCAATGATCTGCAACCTAACTTCATTAGTTATAGTTGTTGGGAGATCACCTAATTCTTTCTCTTCAATAATAAAATAGGATGTAGTGATTTTTAATACATTGATCAAAAATTTGCTTGTGGTCTTGGTGTATGCTTATTTCCATTGTATTATGACTGTAATTTAATACTATAAGTGGTTCTGCCAATATAATTTAGTTGATACGTATGATCAATAGTCATTTTATGGCTGATAATATGATACTTAGATTATTATGGGTACTAATTCATTCTACTTTATTTTGTGATTGCATACACTATCGGATGATTATAGATACATCTAATATCCTTCAATTGTTTCTCGATAATGTGTAGGGCATCACCATATTAAAAATATTAATTATCATGATTTTCTGTTATTCATTAGGATCGAGATTATCAATTGTAAGCATTGATCCGCAGCAATTCTTCAGTACTATACTATTTTTATAATTTATCATACTCACCAGTCGATATATTAATAATATTATCTGAATTAATACATATGTATAAGATAATTATCAGTTCTCATACTAATTAAATTATATGATTTCATCATCAATTTGATAATATCAGGTCTGAAAATCAGTCTATTACTTGACATGTATTTTGATATGGGTTATCTGCAACTGTGTTACAAGCCTCTTATTTATCCCCTGTTATTACATTCCAGTAATATAGTGATATACTTTCAATTCAATTATTAATTGTATATATCGAATATATCCATAATATCCATACTAATAAATTTCTGTCGTCTTTCGCTCCATTGTTCATAAGATCTATTATCTCCACATCCTAGAAATATTTTAACGCATGTTGACTAGCTATCATTGAATCTGAGATTAAGTTCTATTTAACATATGACTGTATGATGCATGGAATATTTATCTGAATTCATTATCATTAGTGACCGTGAAATAAATTAACAATTTTTCGATATAGCACTTTATTGGTAACTCAATGTTTATTTAGGTTAGTATTTAATTTATCTGGCAGATGAGAAACAGTCATGAAATAATGTACTTCTATGTTTATATGATGCATCATAACTTCACATTGAGTGCTTTAAAAATTCTAAAATATAAATGTGGATAGAAGACCTATTATGGACTCTGGATGTTGTTCATGTTCATGAAGTTGGGACCATATAAGCTACATTACTCATTCTTATTTTCTGATATTTATAAATATAATTTTTGTTATTAGTATCAGAAAGTGGTCTGATGAAGCAATTATGATTAATGATTTACAATTTATTCATCAATATGATGATCAAAAATTAAATTGTTGAGCCTTCAGTGAATTTATAATTAATCATGCATACTACAACTATAAGTATTAAGATATATTTTTAGTTGATCATCAATGTCTTTGCTAAGTCTGTGAAGATACGTGAATTATGATTGTTATTAATTTAAGCGGAGTAAATTTTAGTATGCGGGACATTTATGATTTTAATTTGTTAATTCTAATATAGAAATTTATCTATCATCCTTACAGTTAAGCAATAAGGTTAATTTCATTGGCACTACAACTTTGAGGTATAAGAGTTATTAATTACCATATCATCTTTAATTGCGAATATATTTTATTGTTATTAATTTTTATGGATATTAAAAATTTCTAATAACTGGCAGTTGAGTGAGGTATTTAATATTCATTGGAGCACCCATATATTTACCATATTTTTCATAGATTGGTCAATTTTTATTAAACCTGAGATTAATTCCTTCTTTTTGAACCATTTTAGATCGTTAGATTCATTGCTAATTGTGATATTGCTAGCCTTGGTTTCAAGATGGTATCTAATATCGTAATGAAAATGCGAATCCTCCATCTTGTTTGCGGGTATGAAATGAATATCGATATCAAAAATTTCATTATTTTTAGCTTGTATATTTTGTATACCTGATTCTTCAAAAGCCTCCTTCTTTGCAACTTCCAGCACATCAGACTGGCCGTCGCAATGACCACCTAGTTGCAACCATTTATTTAGTATCTTATGATGTGTTAGTAACACTTGATCTTTATCATTGGTAAGCCATGCCGAGCCTGTCACATGACCCTTAATATTATTACGGCTAAAACAATTATTATCTAATTCAATAAATAGAATTAAATGATTTATTATTTCTTTCTTCTCTTGATTATTGGGTTTGAAGTTTGCAAGAGATTTAAGTAGTGCAGCTCTATTCATGAGATATATTTCTTTACTTTATAAATTGGCTCAATCTATTATTTATTGAATTTAGCATACTAAAAAATCACTTTAATTAACTTTTATCTTTAATCTCTAGCATGTATATGTTAGCTTGAGCTTTATAACATAAAATTGCTTTCCATAATTCGCCTAGTATTGATTCACTGGCATGTTTATTCATAATAGTAATTCTTCATTATTAGTATAGTTATAAGAATATCTTTAACTATAATCTCAAAAATAGATTGTATTATTTTATTTAGGTCTTAAAATCACTAGCTATCTCACCATTAGAAAGCCGTTGGTTTATTTTTTGGAGCTACGAAGTTTAATTTGTAATCCTTTCAAAAATTTGCGAAGAACTTGATCTTTACAATTACGAAAGTGTTTATGTTCTGGCTTGCGGAAGAAGGCGCTTAGTTCATTTTTACTGATTTTAAAATTAGCTAAGGATATAATGTTTAATATATCTTTAGATTGAAAATTCAATGCAATTACGATTTTTCTAAAAATTATGTTATTATTTAAGTTTTTTTCAGGTATAAATTTGCAGATTTTACTTTTCCCCCTCCTATCAGCAATTAATCCATTTAAAAATGAGGCCAATCGCACATCTCTGCAGCTGGTATAATTAGAATTTCCTTCTTTTTCTAGCCAGTCAATAATCTGTCCTTTGGTCACATTTACTTTCGCCAATGCAAATAGCGCGATCATTTTTGAGTCGCTAATATTGAGACTATACCTAAGTCGGCGAATAATATCGTTATTAGTCATTATTAAGTCTAAAGTTTACTAAGTAGATACTAATCGATAAATATCATAAGTATTAGTTATTGAATGAATGTAGGTATAGGGATACTTATTCTAAGGCTATTTAGCAATGTAAATCATATAGTTTACAGCAGATTTGACATTATTGTCAGTTAAACTGGAGTCGCCGCCACGTGCTGGCATCATATTAAAACCGTTAAGTGCGTTTTCATATAGTACATCAATGCCCTTTCTGATACGTGGGGCCCAATCTTTATTATTACCTAGTTTGGGTGCATTCATCACTCCTTGATCGTGACACATAGCGCAAATTTGAGTGACTATCTTCTTTCCTCCGCCAACATTAGATGTTTCAACCACCTGATGATTTTTAGGAGCTGATATTGTACTGACATTGATTCTAGCCTCAGGCTTGATACGTTCTACAATATCATTGTTAGATATTGTTTCGGGTGAAGCGATGTCTTTACCAAAATTTTGCGTGGTCGAAAGAATTGCATATACAGATATTATTATAATTAAAAAGGCAACGATACTACCAGCGAAGAATTTGCTTGAACTTCTTATTTCCATGTTTAAGCCTTAAGCTAGCCAGTTAAAATATGCAATAAATTATACGTTGTAATTAAACGGCAATCCATATTTCATTTTAAATATGGTGCAATGGTTGTCATATTATTCATGGCTTTGATAGATGGTTTTGATTTCACAGATTTAATCATTAAAGATAATAATTAATTTAATGTATGATAACATACTGCAAATTTAGACGTATAAATTGAAAATGACACCGACCTTCCATGTGCCATCATAATGGATATATTGCATGATATAATTCCTTAACCATGGACATTGTCAGCCAGTTTTATTGACGCTAAGGTCCTTGGTTTTTTATATCGTCTGTTAGATTGGCGTTGTGAGTTAAATATATAAATAATAATTTTGTTATAAAAATTGTGAAATGCAGTAATTTTAATTAATTAAATGATAGATTATATATTATAGTATTGTGCATCACAAATTTATGTTTGAGGATATTAAAATATTTTATACTGGTTGGATGTATAATTATAAACTGTTTGTCCCAATCCTTTTATTTTGCTTTTCGATTATTATCATTGTAATACTGTCTTAATTTTGTACTTTTAACTAAAATCCGGCATCAAAATATCTATCATTTTTTCGCATTTTATTTTATTCGCCAAAATTTTAAGTTAGGGTACCTCAATATCATCGTGCTCAATTTACTAAAAGTAAAAATTCAGTAAATTAAAGATTTGCTTTCCACCACATCCTTAAGCACAAGCACATAATGATGGATAGCATCTAGAAGACGAGATGGTTCGTACCTACTTTGTGATTTCTCTAACAACGATATTTACTTCAAAATTTTAGCGGACATCATTATATAATTCTATTCTTTCATTAACAATGATTAAATTATTGCATAACTAGCCCAATTATCTCAATCTTGGATATGTTGTCTAGTTATGGAGGTGAGTCTAAGGAATAATTATGTACAACTATCTTGTTGTTGGAAATTTTATATGCCAATAACCTAAGAATTGTGACAGTGAAATTATTTCTAGTTTTATTTACTCTGATTTGCATTCAGCCTTTCTAATTTCATCGCCATAGCCAATTATTTATATTTATTTGAGATGATCTTCTGAGTGAGGAGAGTAAAGTATATGGCAACTATTCATAGGCCATACCTGAACTGACTTTTGTGCACGAGA
Source organism: Piscirickettsiaceae bacterium (assembly GCA_013215805.1). Taxonomy (GTDB): domain Bacteria; phylum Pseudomonadota; class Gammaproteobacteria; order Nitrosococcales; family Methylophagaceae; genus 41-12-T18. The sequence continues at coordinate 173,423 of JABSQM010000014.1, read as the reverse complement.
TTATACCTCAGTCCATAGATCTACATTTGGCTAATAACATTGCATCTTCATGGTCTTTTGGTATCAGACTTTAATCCTCATATAATGCCTTAATTTTATCAATAGTAAATTCAATTCATCAAAATCATGGGATTTAATTACTCTCAATGATTATAGCTTAATATGGCTATTAGCTACGAACGTCTCAATTTAAACCCAATTATAAAATTCATATCTTAGCGGTACCTATCGCGATTAATTTAGAGTGTATAGCTTGAATGTGCTTCCTGAAAATTTATTATTTTGACTAATTCCCATTAAATTATTTGAAATATTAAAATTAACTTTTCATAGTCTCATTAGTTTGACTGAATAAGGAATTAATTATTATTAACATCGTTAATATCTGGATTTTATCGTAATGTAATATTTATAATTTGATTACTGTAATTGTACTACATAATAGAATGTATTTTCTCTTGTAGATTTCAATTATTCGTAGAGGGACATTTGCAGTTTTATTGCAAGATCATGTATGAGGTAGTTGCAAGAATTGTAGATAAGTTAAATGCACTGATTTTGAAGCGCAATTATCCTGCAAATGCATAAAATTGTTCAAATGCAGCTGTCCCCTTTAATGTCTATCCGTTCGCGTTGAATAATAGTTTACATCTATTTTGCCATGTAGGATAGTTGTAGCGCCTTCAATTGATTTCCAGCCTGCGCTCGATCGTCTTTTTCCTTTAGCTAACGGTGACTTCGTTTAACAATATTATTGAGATATTTGGCGGCCTATATTTCTATGAGGGATGACATAAAAGGCTCTGATAGCCACAACTGTAGATTTATTGCATTGATTGTTGCATAATTTGTATTATTACTATCCATGACCATCTTATTTGGTGAGTGATTTTGGGCAACTGCCTTATGAAGAAAGTCTTCGGCTATTTTCTAATCATGCTTGGATCCTAGATAATAATTGATGATATTTCTGAATTCATCGACGGTACGATAGCAATAAAACTACTTACCTTCTATCTTGATATGTTTTTCATCCATGCGTCATGAAGTGGGTGCTGTTTTCTCTCTAAGTTTCGAGTTTTTATTCAAGAATGGATGCACATTTAATGGCCTAATAATTAATTGCCGCATGCTCGACTTTCACACTACGTTTCGATTTAATTTTTCTATTTGTCGAAGACTAAGCTTATAAGCAAGGTAGTAAGGTATAGTTATTAAGATAACCTTAGATTGAAAGTGACTGTCTTTAAATATGGTAATCGGTGTCTTGATGTGATGTATGCGTTAATGATTTTACATGTTCACGATAAGGTTTGCGACAAAACTGGCTTGAGGTTTTATTAATGATTTGTGAAGTGCTTTTGCAATTTAAATTATGAATATCATGAACTAAATATTTTTCATAAAAAATATATGTATTACTTGATGTGATTCATGGCTTAAACTGTATTGTGTATCAGTTAATATAATTATGATAATACTTTTAAGAGACGATTGTGATGATAGTTAGATGTCTTAGATGATTAGATAATGGAATTGTCTCAAGCAATTACCTTGGGTATATCGCAAGGTCTGACAGAATTTTTACCTATCTCCAGCTCTGCCCATCTAATCCTCCTACCTATTATTATGGACTGGCAGGATCAGGGACTCGCGTTTGATGTTGCCGTGCATGTAGGTACTTTAATCTCAATAATTATTTACTTTCGTCAAACTCTGAGAAAATTATTAGCTGATTGGATATATTCTATTTATTTCCGTCAGATTATCGATAAAGGCAAGCTAGTCTGGGATATCATCATTGGTACTATTCCGGTTGGTTTGATAGCGCTTTCGATAAACCATTACTATGAGCTCCATCTTCGTGGCCCATTAATTATAGCGATAGCTACTATTATCTTTGGCTTGTTGTTAGGCTGTGCAGATTGGTACGGTAAACAGCAACGTAATGAATACCAGTTAAAATTGAAAGATATAATTATTTTGGGATTTGCTGAAGCAATTGCTTTAATTCCAGGTACATCACGTTCAGGCATTACGATAACAGCGGGATTAATATTAGGGTTAAGTCGCAGCTCATCTGCACGGTTTTCATTCTTATTATCGATCCCAGTGATTACTCTTGCCGGTGGACTCAAGATTTTTCATTTAATATACGTTGAATCGAATACTGATTGGTTTGCACTTATTTTAGGCGCATTATTATCATTCATTAGTTCTTATCTATGTATCCATCTATTTTTAAAATCAATAGAAAGGATAGGTATGTGGCCTTTCGTTATTTATCGCCTAATTTTAGGTGTGTTACTTATCAGGTTTAATATTTAAATTATATTCAGTTGATACATTTGTGATAAGCACGTATAATTTATTGCAATCAATGATTTTTATTTTCGTATTAATCTTAAAATTTTATAGAGCATTAGTAGAATGAAAACAACTACACTAAGTGCAAAGCCAGCTGAGATTCATCGTGATTGGTTTGTTATTGATGCCAATGAAAGAATATTAGGCCGCATGGCTACTGAAATTGCGCGCCGTCTACGTGGTAAGCATAAAACCATTTATACACCTCACGTAGATACTGGTGATTACATAGTGATTATTAATGCGAATAAGTTACTTGTCACTGGTAATAAAATGAAAAGCAAGATATATTACCATCATACCGGTTATATAGGTGGAATCAAGTCCATTTCTTTGAAAAAAAAATTTGCTGAGGCGCCGGATGATATTATTAAAATATCTGTGAAGGGTATGTTGCCTAAGAATTCTTTAGGTCGCTCTATGCTCAGCAAACTGAAAATTTATTCCGGTAAAGAGCATCCACATAGAGCTCAGAATCCTAAGTTATTAGAAATTTAATTGGATATACTATGGCAAATTCATATTACGCAACCGGTCGTCGGAAAAGTTCTAAAGCCCGTATTTTTTTAAAATTGGGAAGTGGTAATCTTACTATTAACGAACGATCAATAGATGATTACTTTGGTCGTGAAACATCACGTATGGTAGTTCGCCAACCTTTAGATCTCATTGATATGTTAAACAGGTTTGACATTACAGTCACTGTTTGTGGAGGCGGCAATAGTGGTCAAGCAGGTGCAATTCGTCATGGCATTAGCCGTGCATTAACAGAGTATGACGCTACATTAAAGCTTGATCTTCGTAAGGCTGGGTTTATCACTCGCGATGCGCGTACAGTAGAACGTAAAAAGATTGGTTTACACAAAGCACGTAAACGTCCACAATTTTCTAAACGTTAAGTGTTAAGAAATATTATTATATTGTGCGCTATATTTATAGATGATTTAGTTTGAAAAATCTTTTCTATTAACAATGTAGTATACATACCTTAATTATTCCGCTTGAATTTTGGTTCTGATAATTATTATGGTGGATACTATAGCCTAAATCACAAATATTTTTCGAGGCTATTTTAATCAGATGTTATTATGTGAATGAATTTTCGTTGACAGGACAGTGAATAACAAAATAAAATTTAATTAAAATTAGTATCGCACATAGGATATGTACTAAGTGGCAATATCATGAAAGGACTTAAGTATGGATTGATCCTAAATTTAGACATAAGAGTTATTATCGAGTCATTAATATTTTACAGAAACATCATTTTTATGATGTGAATAAAATAAAAATCTTGTCTTCTCCATTCGTGCATTGCAAGGATGTTCCTAACATACAACAGAAGTCATGTAAGCTATGAAAGCAGTCTTAGGATTATTCGACCTAAATACCTGATAGGAATCAGCAAGAGCCATTTAGGATTAATTCCAATGATAATTACTTAGATCAGCTCATTGTTTCAGTTATATCGTTAAAATATGGCGTTTAATTATCCTAGTCTATAAATTCATGACGATTATTCAGTTTTTCGTTGTTTTATTTAGCGAGATTTTCAATCTAGAGCTTAAATTTATCATTACCATTTTGGTTGAATGATATCTTCTGTTTATCGGAATTCATATTGCCTGAATCATACTTTTCATCAAAATTAGGTCATCTGATAATTTCTAATTGTCCGGATATCCACGTGCTCAGAAAATATATTTGATTTTTACATATAAAAATATCTAAAATATTTGAACTTATGATTGATGTTCGTATGCGTATCTACAGATAAACATGAGCCGTTCATTATGGTTTCTATAATTATCATATGTATTTTATTATAACTAGTTATTATGAAACTCACTTATCTTAGAGTATATCTTCAATCATGGTGATTGGACTTATATGTCTCACTTATAATCTATTTCTTAATTTCTAAATCTTAGCTTCTAATTAATGATGTGTTAACGATCATCAATTACTCTATACTTGGATTTTCATATAATTGGCCTTTCCCTTCGGGCTGAGTCTTAAATCGTCGATGTACCCATAAATATTGTGCCGGCGACTTTCTTATCTCGGATTCAATAATATTATTAATCCTTTGTGCGTCCTCTATGTCATTTCCCACAGGAAAATTTTTAAGTGGTGGTCTTAATATTAGAGTATAACTACCATCATTTTTCCGTCGAGGGATAAATGGAATTACTATAGCGCCACTCATCTTCGCTATTCTTGCGGTGGCAGGACTAGTGGCCGCTTGCATTCCAAAAAACTTCGCAAAAACACTACTTTTTCTGCCAAAGTCTTGATCAGGAGCATACCAAACTATCCTATTTCTTTTTAAAGCTTTTATTAAGTCTCTCGGATTATTATGCAATATAATGCCCTGACTATGAAAGGTACGCGCTTGCATCATAACCGCATTTAATAATGGATTTTTTAATTGATGAAACATTACATGACAAGGTATTTTTAACATTATTAGCCGCCCACCTAACTCCATGCTGGTGAAATGTCCAGTCAACAAGATGACTCCTTTTCCATTGGCTAATGCTTGATTCAGGTGTCTTAACCCCTCGTAACTAACTCTTTGTGCTAACTGATCATCTCTTGCCCACCAACTTAAGGCTATTTCTATGGTCATCATTCCCATAGTATGTGTTATTTCATCTAATAATTTTTGACGTTTCTTTGCAGATAATTTAGGAAAGCATAATTTTAAATTACGTACTGCTATTTGTGTACGTTTTTTCATGAAAGGACGCATGAAAAATACTATATGGTAACCTACCCACAATTGAATTTTTACAGGTAAATACACTGAAAATCGCATTAGCAATAAAATTAGCCAAATTGGCCAAAACTTAGGATGAACAAACTGCCATTTATAATTTTCCATAGTACCCTTTCACAACATATTTAGTGCCTATGTTATCATTAACATTAAGTTTTATGTCCGGAAGGCAATGAGTCTAATCTTGATTTTTTTCTATACTTTACTTTTTACATTGGCATTACCAATTATATTGCTACGCCTTATTTGGCAGGGATTACGTTCACCAGCCTATTTTAAACGTTTGCATGAACGTTTTGGATATGTACCAGTATTAAATTTTGATAAATCAGTCATTTGGATTCATGCGGTATCAGTTGGTGAGGTGGAGGCCAGTAGACCTCTAATAAAATTATTGCAAAATGAATTTCCTAAGTATCAACTTATAATGACAACCATGACACCAACAGGCAGTGAACGGGTAAAATTATTATTTTCTGATGTAGTTAGGCATAGTTATCTACCTTATGATGTTCCTTTTGCCATCAAGAGATTTATAGCAGCTATACATCCTCAGTTTGGTGTTATTATGGAAACTGAAATATGGCCGAATCTTATATCTATCTGTACCAAGAATGATATTAAAATTATTTTAGCTAATGCACGAATATCTGAACGATCAATTAAGGGGTATCAGTGTATTTCTACATTAACTCATAGAACACTTCAATCTCTTACTTTGATTGCCGCCCAAAGTGAACAAGATCGACAGTATTTTTTGCAGCTAGGTGCTGATTCAAAGAAGGTACATACCATTGGTAATCTAAAATATGAAATCGATTGGCCCTCCAGTATTATGAAAATATCTAAGCAGGTGGTAAGTGCAATGTGGGATATAAGTAGACCCGTTCTCATTGCTGCCAGTACACACGAGGGTGAAGAAAAAATTATTCTAAATGCACTTTTCTTAATTAGGATAAAATATCCTGATTTACTTTTAATTATAGCTCCTAGAAATCCAGAACGTTTCGACCGTGTTGCTGCATTAAGCAAACGTATGGGATTTAAAATGTTGCGCCGTAGTGAACACCAGTATTGTATGAATGACATTAACGTCTTGGTAGTTGATTCTATGGGCGAATTGCCACTGTTCTATGCAACCAGTGACATCGCTTTTGTTGGCGGTAGTTTATTTCCTCATGGTGGCCATAATTTATTAGAGCCTGCCGCACTTGGACGAGCTATTATCACAGGACCGTATTACTTTAACTTTAATGAAATTACTCGGCAATTCATACAGGCAGAAGCGGCTGTCGAGGTTATCGATATTCATGGTTTGGCGACTACGGTTATTGATTTATTGCACAATCCTTCCAAACGCGCTGCAATGGGTAGAACTAGCCTCAGGCTAATTGTTAACAGTCAAGGAGCAGGCATACGACTGATTAATCTAATCAAACTTCATGTCCTCTAAAATTAATGATATGCGCTGGATGTCTCATGCTTTAGATTTAGCAAAACGGGCTAAATTACATGGCGAAGTTCCAGTGGGGGCAGTGATTGTTTATTTGATAAGTTATTAGGAGAAGGCTGGAATAGACCGATTATTAGCAATGATCCTACCGCCCATGCAGAATTAACAGCTTTACGTGCTGCCTGTGTAAGAGAGGGAAACTATAGACTTCCAGGTACAACTTTATATGTTACCCTGGAGCCATGCTTGATGTGTGCTGGCGCTTTGGTTCATGCGCGGATTAAACGTGTCGTGTTTGCCACTGCTCAATTCAGAATTAAGTCTGTAGGTAGTGGTATCTTTGATATTTTAAATAACTATAGATCTAATCATTATATTTTACATAATAGCGGTATTTTAGCAAAGAAAAGTCAAGATCTATTGCGTCAATTTTTTCGTACTCGACGTTAATATTATGGAATTAGTGGTCTTAAACATTGATGCAGACCTTTTATATTAGTGTGATTTCTCATAAATTTATATTATTGAATAATAACCATTGTATTATTATGTTGAAATATTATTTATTGTTAATGATGTTAATTTTCAATTTTCACAAAAAGTAATAACAATTTGAATATAGGTATGCATGCCGTAATTTATTAAATATAATGTTTTAGTACGAATATGATAATTCTTGAATGATATTCGATGAATATATTACTCTTAATGTTATCTTCCGATAAATAAAAAATGTGAGATAAGTACCATCTGCAATGTATAGATCATTATTCAAATATTTGAAAAATTATGGGGTGTAACGGTAGGTTTTAGCTTCGAGGTTTAGTTACAGTCATTATTGATTTAACTAGTCAGGTTTATTATACCAAGAGATATTACATCTAAATTTAAGCTTGAATATATTGAGATGCTGCGATCTATAGACATCAACATAAATATGTAGCCTAAGCAGGAGAGGTAGACTGTCGCGCAATGTGTGTTTATTTGGGTAATGTCGATATAAGTAGTAGATATTTCACCCAAACCCACTGCTCTTGCTCTTGATCAATTCGTGTTTCAAGTATTGAGGGAGCAAGTAAAGTATTTTCAGAATGATTGAAAGCTGTTGAATAAAGTGTCATCCTTATTTCTTATGGAAGTGAGCAACGTTGAACTTAAAGAATCCTGGATACCGTGCCCATCCAGTATGTCATTACTCATTCATGTCTTCAATCCAATTTTATTATAGGTGTAAGCTAAAATTATTGATGCATAAAGCTCACGTTGTGTAGTTATGATGAAGCTATATGATCCTCTCGAAATAGATTAAACATATGGCAAGTGCCAAATACTGACAGAGCTAAAAAAATATTATTTCCTTTAGGAGGATATGTCATTAGTATAAATGGACTTAATTTTCATTTAACTTAGAAAAATTAGATAGTTGGTTGTTGTAAATATAGTTTTTTGTCAAAACGATTGGTATCGTCTTATTTGGCAAATATGATAGTCCTATAGACTAACAATGTAGTGTATTTTAAATTGTTGATAAGTTGGGCTAGGCACTAACTATGTGAGTTCTGGATTTAAATACGTAGATAATATACTAACAAGATAAGAGGCATTCTAATATTCAGCTCGACTTCGTCACCACACAAGTTAATTATGTCTATATTAGACAGTGACGAAGATCATGGCTTAGAATTAAGTATGAGTTGACTTAAAAATCGCTTGGATAATTTCATAACAGAGTATTTTTGAAAATCTTGAGATTTAAACAAGTAAACTACGGACATCATAAACTTGCAGCCCCTATGACGAATATTATTAATTATATGGAACTTTGTATCATTAAGGAAGCGGTATCATAATTTTAGAGATATGTTTCAGCCTAAGTATAAAAGTGGTCCACTCGCATGTTTTTATAAAATCATCTAAATTTGGTTTAATTCTTACAATAATATTTCAACTTTTATATATTATTGGAATAATAGCTAGGTGCTAAGAATTATTTTACGATATAATAATATTTGCATATATGAGAAATGATTATACTGTGTAAAGCTTATTCAGTACATTAAGTGCAGCTTTTTGTCTAAGCGTGAAAACTGATAAATGATATCGTGTAAGAATTTTTACTTTCCATCTCCAGTAACATAACTAGTTTAAAATATAGCGATAAAGTTAAATATTAAGGTTAGGTAATATATTCATTAAAAATTATGAAGTATTTTTAATACCTATGTTTATCTCGATGGTTATGATGATGCAATTTTATTGCCGGCACGTTTTTTGTGCTTCATGGCGTTAGAGTGGCGATGAAATCGTGGTGTTTATGAATTTAAATTTAGAGGGCATACTAATAATAACTACCTATTATATCTGAATCAATGGTGGGTGAGTATGCTTATTTAAATGTCGCTGAAGTTAATATAATCGGTTCTTTTTTGGACTGGGGAATGCCTGAACATTTATTAGTACCATTTGGTGAGCAGCAAAGAGCAATGATAAAGGGTGGCTCCTATGTGGTTTATCTTTATATTGATTCTAGATCTGAACGTGTACTTGCTACAACAAAACTGGATAAATATTTATCAACACCACCTTTATATTTTAGACAGGCACAGCAAGTTGATTCATTGATTTATGGGCGTACCGATTTAGCTTATAAAGCTGTGGTGAATGGTATTACAGTGGGATTATTATTCTATAGTGATGTATTCACTTCAATGAAGTATGGTCAAAAATTAAAGGGGTATATTAAGAAAATCCGCGAAGATAATAAATTAGATTTATGCTTGCAATTATCTGATAGTAAAGCTTTGGATAAGCTATCGCAGCGAGCATTGAACTTTATCTGGTCAGAAGGTGGCGCTATTATTTTAACAGATAATAGTAAACCTAATAATGTCTATGCCCAATTTGGGGTAAGCAAATCAAGTTATAAAAAAGCCTTGGGAAGATTGTATAAAAAACGGTTAATACTCATCACTATGAATAAAGTAAGCTTGGTAAGGTGATATGTTGATTCAGTGGTATCCTGGTCATATGCACAAGGCTAAGAAAGCACTAAAGGATATCTTATCCCGAATAGATATCTTTATAGAAGTCTTAGATGCACGCATTCCATTTAGTAGTGCCAATCCAATGTTAGCTACGATTTGTGGTAGCAAGCCCTGTATTAAGGTGCTAAATAAAAGCGATCTAGCTGATTCGGATATAACTAAAGAGTGGCACTATTTTTTAGAGCACGAGAGGAATGTTAAATCCATATCACTTACAACAGAGGATCCTAATCGTACCTTTTGCATATTAGAATTATGCAATAAGATATTGCTTAGAAGATCGCAGAGTATCAAAAATATTCAAGCACTAATTATGGGCATTCCTAATTCTGGTAAATCTACACTTATCAATATATTGGCAAAACGAGATATAGCTTGTACCGGCGATGAGCCGGCGGTGACTAAAGTGCAGCAGCGGATTAAGTTAAAGCAAGGTATTGTGTTGATAGACACTCCAGGCATGCTGTGGCCCAATCTAAGAAATATTAATATTGGATATCGTCTAGCCATCACAGGTGCTATTAGGGAAACAGCATTTGATAATATTGAAATTGCATGTTATGCAATTTCTTACTTTAGACAACGCTATCCTAAATTGATTAAGAAGCGTTATAATTTAGCAAGATTGATTGGTGACGAATTAGAAATATTAGAGGACATAGGAGTCAAACGCGGTTGTTTTCGTGTTGGAGGTAAGGTTGATTTTGAACGTATTTCTAAGATATTGATTACTGATTTTCGTTCAATGATGTTAGGTTCGATAACTCTAGAAACACCTGGAATGATAAAAAATGAATTGGCTGAATGCCTTAATATTAAGGCTAGATGAATGTCCAAATGCGACTTAAAGTTTGTCGACCTCAGCGGTTAGGATTACATTAATTAGATTTATTTATGAAATATGCTAGTAATTATATCCTTTGATTGGTGTAGTATTTAATTATGCTATCCTACCTATGGCGAGTATATTATCCCTGTAATATATACAACAAATGATGGAAACTGTCATTGCAATGTCATATAAGCATTAATTCCTGAATTAATTTAAGCCGTACTAATACACAGTCTATTTTATTTTTAATTTAGGTTTGATTGTTAATTCAATTGAAAGGCATAGATCAGACCATTAAGTGGTTGTATAAAAATTAGTATTAATCATCTTGATGTAAATCAATTTTAGATGATGATAATTGGTATCTACATTATGTATCACGTATAGCTTGCCATCATTCATTAATATTACACCAATATTTTATAAAATAAGGACAACACCATGAGAATTAAGAGTAGTTTACTAGCTGCCAGCGTATTGCTTGCTGGTACATCTCAGGCTGAGATATCTAAGAATATGGACATGAAATTTGATGGATCGAGATTTAATAATATTGATATTCATGCTCATGGGGAATTGTACTATAACAATTATATTCAGAAAGATGGGCAGAATCTATATGAAAATAAAGATGGAGTTATTCATCATAATGTTTACTTATCTTTCGGACAAATATTTTCCAAAAAACTACGCTTATTTTCTAAGGTAAAGATTAAACATATTATTATGGGAGATGATGCAAGTGGAGAAATAAAATTAGAAAAGATTTATCTCCAATATGATTTTGGCGAAAATATTAAAATAACAGGAGGTTTATTATCAGCGCCAATAGGTATGATTAAGGACGATTTTCATAAATCTAGTACCTTTTATGGTGTTACACGTAATGCAATTACTAAAAATATTATTTCATCAGGAGAATGGCAGAAAGCGGGTATAATATTTAGTGGTAAAATGGATGGAGGATTCAGATATGATTTGGCGGTAACTGGAGGTCCTTTAATTTTATCGCTTGATAAAACGCATGATGATAACCTTAATAAGAAGGTAACAGAAACTAAAATAAGAAGTCATATTTATACTAGTCGTATTGAGTGGACTGGTATTGATGGATTCGAGTTAGCGGCAACTATGCAATATGAGGACAATTCAGATTCAATAAGCACGGCTATATTTGAGACACATGCGGTGATTAAGCGTGATAAATTTGGTTTAAGTGCTCTATATGCTGACTCACATGGTAAGAATAGAGAAATTTCTGCATCTAAGAATTCAGATAAAAAGAATGGTTGGTATTTAGAGCCTTCATATAAAATTTCTGAGAAAATTAGTGTATTTACTCGCTATAATAGATGGAAGGACTCACCAGGTGGATCACTTTATTCTAGATATAAACAAATAGATTTTGGTGTAAATATTCGGATAAATGAAAACCTATTGGTTAAAGCTGGCTTTCAGAATGGAAGTTCACCTGCTGGCAAATATGAACATGATGGCTTTAGTTTAGGAGTAAATTATCGATTTGAGAATATTTAATATGTTTAGGTAAAGATGTGTAGTGTCGTATTTGATTGATGGATGTATTGATAAATTGTTACCTGACAATAAAACAGTACAGCTATATCTTTATATTTCAATTTTAAATGCGGGTTGTTAAAGGTGTCTAATACCAGAATATTACATTGGATTGCATGAAAGAAAATAGTTAAATGGCTGAGTTGAGCATATTTATAACTGTATTCAGAAATTTAACTATTCTTCTAATTCATTAAATAATTATTAATCGTTATATTGTGTCTATGCTATCGATTGGGGGGGGTATTGATTGTTGTCATATAAGTTGATAATATATAATATATTGATTCGCTGTTATTTCGGCTAATAGTGTATGTTATTCCCATTCAATGGTAGCAGGTGGTTTACTAGAAATATCGTAGGTTACACGAGAGATACCCTTAATTTCATTAATAATTCGGTTAGAAACTAAACCAAGGAATTCGTGGGGTAGGTGAGCCCATCGAGCAGTCATGAAATCTATCGTTTCAACCGCGCGTAGTGATATTACATAATCATATCTATGCTCATCACCCATCACTCCAACTGACTTTACTGGTAAAAACACCGCAAAGGCTTGGCTGATTTTATTATAAAGATTATGCCTATGTAATTCATCGATAAAAATTTGATCGGCTTTACGTAATAGATCAGTATATTTTTTCGTGACCTGCCCCAAAATGCGAACTCCAAGACCTGGCCCTGGGAATGGGTGTCGATAAATTATATTTTTTGGCAGTCCTATTTGAATGCCTAATTTTCGTACCTCATCCTTAAATAAGTCACGAAGAGGTTCAAGTAATTGTAAGGTCATATCTTTAGGTAAGCCACCAACATTATGATGTAATTTAATCAGATTAGCCTTACCCGTCTTAGTGGCGGCAGATTCAATTATATCGGAGTAAATTGTGCCCTGAGCTAACCACTTTATATTACCGAGCTTACTGGCTTCCTTCTCGAATACCTCAACAAATACACGACCAATAATTTTACGTTTAGCTTCAGGCTCATCCGTATTTGCTAATGCTTGAAAGAAGTGTTGCCCTGCATCAATTCGAATGATTTTAATTTCCATATATCTGGCAAACATAGATATTATCTGGTCACCTTCATTTTGACGCAGTAGTCCATTATCAATAAATATGCAGGTAAGTTGTTTTCCTATAGCACGGTGCAGCAAAGCTGCAACTACAGAGGAATCCACACCTCCAGATAGACCTAATAAGACGTTATCTGTGCCTACTTGAGTGCGAATAGTTTTAATATGATCTTCTATAATTTGAGAAGAAGTCCAAAGAGTATCACATTTACAAATATTAGTTACGAAACTTTTAATAATCTGTTGTCCTTGAGGGGTATGGGTGACTTCTGGATGAAATTGTACACCGTATAATTTTTTCTTTTCATTTACTATGGCGGCAAGAGGTGTACTGTCGGTGCTGGCGATAACCTGGAAATCATCGGGTAAGGATACAACTTTATCGACATGGCTCATCCATACATCAAGTTTGGTATGTCCTTCCTTGTTAGGCGTCGGATCTTCCATCTCTTTGAATAGTTCGGATTGACCCTGAATTTGTATCTGGGCATGTCCAAATTCACGATGGTTAGAAGATTTAACCTGACCGCCTAATTGTTTGACTATAGTTTGCATACCATAACAGATACCTAAAATGGGAACTTCGTAGGTCAATATATCTTGAGATACAGCAGGCGCCTCGGTATTAACAGTTGAATGTGGTCCTCCAGATAATATAATCCCTTTGGGAGAGAATATCCTAATTTCCTCAGCAGATATTCTAGGATCTCTTAATTCACAATATACACCCGTTTCGCGAACACGACGAGCAATTAATTGAGTATACTGAGAACCAAAATCAATAATTAAAATGCGATGATTATTAATATTGTCACTCATATTTTTTAACTATTAACATATTAAAATATCTGTATTATCCCTTTTTACTAAAATATTTAGGTTATTATAAGGAATATGTTTAGTTTACTCGGTGGTAGTTAGGGGCTTCTTTGGTAATGGTTACATCATGTACATGACCTTCATTCATTCCAGCCGATGTGACAGAAATAAATTCGGGTTTAGTGCGCATATCTTCTATGGTAGCGGAACCTGTATAGCCCATACTTGCACGAATTCCGCCCAATAATTGATTAATTACAGCGCTCAAGCTACCTTTAAATGGCACACGACCTTCAATTCCTTCTGGCACTAATTTATTTTTTTCGCTTGAATCTTGGAAGTAGCGGTCAGTAGAACCTTGTTTTTGTTGCATTGCACCTAGAGAGCCCATACCACGGTATGACTTATAAGTACGACCTTGAAATAATTCCATTTCTCCCGGAGCTTCATCGGTACCTGCAAATATTCCACCAATCATTATTACATGGGCACCAGCAACTAGAGCTTTAGCTATATCGCCAGAATAACGAATGCCTCCATCGGCAATAAGAGATACTCCAGTACCTTGAAGTGCCTTGGCGACATTACTAATAGCTGTAATCTGAGGAGCGCCCACTCCAGCTATTATGCGTGTCGTGCAAATCGATCCAGGACCTATACCTACCTTAACCGCATCGGCACCTGCTTCAACCAAGGCAGTAGCCGCAGCACCGGTAGCAATATTACCCCCAACTATTTGTACTGCTGGATAATTATATTTAACCCAGCGTACCTGATTCAATACACTTTGTGAGTGTCCGTGTGCGGTATCAATTACAATAATATCAACTCCAGCTTCAATTAGAGCATCGACACGTTCTTTGCTTTCATCACCAATTCCTGTGGCAGCTCCAATACGTAAACGCTCCTGATTATCTTTTGAGGCTAAGGGTGTATTTGTTGCTTTCTGAATATCTTTGATGGTGATCATACCCTGTAAATGAAAATCATTATCTACAACTAGGACTTTTTCGATACGATTAGTATACAATAATTTCAAAACTTCCTCACGACTGGTTTCTTCTTTAACGGTGATTAATTTTTCTTTTGATGTCATCACCGATGATATTGGGTTGTCTAGGCTTGTCTCAAAGCGTAAGTCTCGGTTGGTAACAATTCCCACTAGGTTGTCACCGTCTACTACAGGTACACCAGAAATTTTATTTGTTTGAGTTAATTGAGCAACTTCACCAACAGTTGCAGCAGAACTTATAGTAATAGGATCACGAACAACACCACTTTCAAATTTCTTAACTTTTCTGACTTCGTTGGCTTGTTTCTCAATGGTCATATTTTTGTGCAATATACCCAGGCCGCCTTCTTGTGCCATGGATATTGCTAGACGACTTTCGGTCACAGTATCCATAGCCGCAGATAACAGAGGAATGTTAATGTTAATATTACGAGTTAGCTTCGTTACTAAACTAACATCATGTGGTAATACGTTGGAGTAAGCTGGCAGCAATAAAACATCATCAAAAGTAAGTGCCTTCTGAGCAATTCTCATGGATATGTTCCTGAATATTAGTGTGAATGTGATTTCATACATTATATAGGAAAGTATTATTTTATAACATTTTAGAGCTTTCGAGATGATGGCGACGCTATTCATCCTAAAGTTCGTTGTTTGGTTATATACTTCTTATCCTTAATAGTTGCGACTAAGTGTTTGTTGATCTAATTTAATTTATTTTAAACTTGAATTTGGCACATTAAACACATTATCATTTAGTAACATTAATATGTTGTACTATATTTAGCAACTGTCGTGACATATAGATTGTGTTTCAATTCATATTACAAAATAGCATTAAATATCATATATATATTATTTATCCTAGCGTTCTTTATAAATTGGTAGTCAGTCTTAGCAAATGTGTGAAATATATATACAAATTAATTAAATTATCATTTATATTTTTATAATCATTAAAATATTAAGATATCCATTAGACTGATAAATATTTCTAATTAAATATACAGACATACTAGTTATTAATATCTATTAATTCATGGGTACACATGATTATAACCATTAGCCAAATATCTGACGATCATTTATTTAACTCGACTAATTATCATACTTTTTTATTATAGTTATAATTTGTCACACTATATTTAATGTACATATTTTGCTATTTTGATATCTTTGTACTTTAATTTCTTATTATGGAGTTAAATAAGATCACATGATAGGATATGTAGGTACAAGTAGGGAGGTTATTTGATCACACTCAGTGTTTACAATCTACGAGTTTGAATATAGATATATGTAGGAGATGTTATCATAAATATTTTACAACTATCATTAAATGATTACTTCATGAACTGTCATAAATTATGCAAGGTTATCAGATTTAGATTGCCTATTCCCATATGAATAATAAAAGATGAATATTGGTAGATTTGTCCTGTATAGTGACAATAAAGTCTCGACCATTTTTGATGGTGAAATTGATTGCTACTGATAGTAACTGGTTGGCTTAAGACAAACTTCTGATTTACAGTCTTATATTACTGTTTAATTATTATTTTGTATATTTATGGGTATATAATCTGTGATGATATTACACTTTCATTATCTCTTCGGAATTTAGATAGATTACTTAATCGTCAATTGTTTAACGGTGTGATTCGGATGAATACATATATATGAAGACTTTTTATTTATCTCTGAGAAACCCTACTAGGTAACCTGATAAATCTGGATATATAATTTCCGAATTTACCGTATGTATGACTGATTAATATCTTTTTAAATATAGTTCAATTATTTTATTTTGAATTAACCAGGGCTGGAGGCATCATTCAGCATCATAACTGTAATAATTTTTTTTTGCGCTTCTCTCAAATCATAATTGATATTTAGAGTTTGAAGTCATGGCCCAAATAAACACGTAGCACTTGCTTGTCCTTTAAAATATGTTCTGGTTTTCCTCTGGCAATAACCTCACCTTCGTTAAATATATAGGCTCGTTCACATACTCGTAACGTTTCACGTACATTATGATCGGTAAGTAAGACGCCGATACCAAGCCCTGCAAGTTTTTTGATAATTCTTTGAATATCTAATACCGCAATGGGATCGATGCCAGCAAATGGTTCATCCAATAGAATAAAGTGAGGGTTCATAGCTAAGGCTCGAGCAATTTCAACACGACGACGTTCTCCACCCGATAAGGTCATTCCCAGTAATCTACGAATATGTTCGATATTAAAATTAGATAATAGTTGTTCCAGTAAGTTATGCTTGGCTTTATCAGAAAGGTCCTTACGTATTTCAATGATGGCATAGATATTGTTTTCAACAGATAATTTACGAAATATTGATGCTTCTTGAGGTAAATAACCCATACCTAATCGTGCTCGAAAATGAATAGGGGTATGGGTTATTTCTTGGCGATCAAAAAGAATGGTTCCGTAATCAACCCTGATGATACCCACAATCATATAAAACGTAGTGGTTTTACCTGCACCATTAGGTCCTAATAAACCTATAATTTCACCACTATTAACTTCTAAAGAAATATCCTTAACAACTTGGCGATCACCAAAATATTTGGATAATTGTCTAACTGATAAGGTGCTCATATCTAAATATGCTGCTAATTATTTAATTAAAAGTAATAATTAATTTCATTAAATTACATCACTGTTCTATTTTTCCATTAGCTTCTAATGCGTAATACATTCTCTTGCTGAGTAATTGCAAATTACTCTGGTTATTTTAAAATTACAGGACATCATATCTTTTATTATTGGTTATTATGTGATTTACAGGCATATTTATTTCCTATCAGGAGTATATAGATCTCATCTATCATTTTTGGATGATATTGTTTTATTTGCCCCGATTATCATCAGCAGGTTGAATAACTATATGTACTTTACCGGCACTAGATTGTATTTTATTTTTTATTCGCACAGGAAATGCATTGGCCTGTATAATATTGTTAGAAATATCGTATGCAATGCTATTTCCACTGAATTTATTGCCCTGCTTTAGGATGTGACCCTTGCCTAGCAAATAAATTTTTTGGACCTGTGCATGATATTCCATTTGTAATGCACGTGCCTTTATTGGGTATTCTTCTAATTTATATATTTGCTGATATTTAGCGAAATCACCCTTAGCCACAGCTTTAGTAATGTGTTTATTATCATCATAATAAAAGGTAATAACGTCCCCTGTGATACGTAAAGTACCTTGAGTTAGAATGGCATTACCTTGGTATTGAGTTACTTTGTTCTCATTATCAAGCTGTGCATGATCGGCTTCTATATTAATCAATTGTTCTCCATCACTTGCTAGAGCTAATGCCCAAGTAGGCATTAAGCTAAAAAATACTAATAAAAATTTAATTAATTTCGGGTGCATAATATTTACCCTGTACTTGAGAAGTAAGGTGTATTTTCTTTCCCCTTATGACCGTATGAAGTCCTATAGATTTGATTTCCCCATGAGGAAATCTTATGGTAATGGGAAGATCCGTGTGAATAATGTCATCCGTGGTGTCTATATTCAGCTTTTCGGTAGTTAATCTCATTTTGTTATTATTTATTTTGGCAATAATGACGTTACCTTTGAGTATTATATTTTTACCTGTTTTTCGAATATTTTCTGAGGTAGCAATCCAAATGTCCTTTTCAGATCGTATCAGCCTAGTGATAGGGTTGATGATTTTTGTGTTGTTATTTCTTGAATAATGAAACATGTTAGAACCTTGAATGATACAAGAAGGACGGCCATTATAGTGCATCACTACCAATGTGAAATCACTCATGTTATAATCACTTCCGTGATAGGCTTCAGATCTGGTGTTATATTTATCTGAGTTATCTTTTGTAATTAGCCATAAAGTGATTAATATTAATAATACTAAATAAAATTTTACGACAATAGATAGTCTACAAATGTCGTTCAAATTGTCCTTGCAGGGTACCTTGCCCTTCCATAATCAGCTCGCATACTTCTCGTACTGCACCTTTGCCGCCTATTGATGGTGTGATCCAGTGCGCCTGTTTTTTAACTAATGCGTCAGCATTTTGAACAGCAATAGCCAACCCCACTCGATTCATGATAGATAAATCTACCCAGTCATCACCAACATAGGCACATTGTTTTGTGGTTAAATTTAATAGATTAAATAATTTTTCAAAGGCTGGTAGCTTTATTTTTTGACCTTGGTAAACGTAATCAATGCCTAAGCTGGACATATGATGTTCCACGACCTTCGAGGTTCGTGCTGTAATAATTCCTATCTCAACTCCGGTAGATTGTAGTAATTTTATGCCGTGGCCGTCACGTGCATGAAATGCCTTATATTCTTCACCATTGTCACCAATAATAATATTACCGTCGGTTAATACTCCATCGACATCAAAAATAACTAATTTGATATATTTAGCAAGATCTAATATGTTTTGCATAAATAAATCCTATTTTAGACTATGCCGGTACGTAATAAATCATGCATGTTAATAGCACCTACAAGCTGCTTTTCATTGTTAACTATTAACAATGCATTAATTGTGTGACGTTGCATAAGTTTTACGGCCTCTACAGCTAGCATTTCAGTATGACCGATTTTGCAATTTTTGGTCATATAGCCTACCAATTTAGTTGTATGAATATTCACCATTTTTTCTAATACCCTTCTTAAGTCTCCATCAGTAAAAATTCCAGTAATTGTATCGTTATTGTCCATTATTGCAGTCATTCCCAATCCTTTATCAGTCATTTCAATTAAGGCTTTGCTTATGGATGCATCCTGTGAAACTTGTGGAATATCATTGCCAGTGTGCATAATGTCACTGACACGTAGCAATAATCGACGACCGAGATTCCCGCAGGGGTGGAATAAGGCGAAGTTGTCAGCAGTAAAGCCACGTGCTTCCAATAGTGCTATGGCCAGGGCATCGCCCATGACTAAAGTGGCTGTGGTACTTGATGTTGGAGTTAATCCCAAAGGACAAGCTTCTTGATATACACTTACGTCCAGATAGGCGTTGGCACTCTTAGCTAATGTTGAATTAGGGTTGCCACTTACAGTGATTAATGGAACTCCTAAGCGCTTGATTAATGGCAGAATAGTTAATAGTTCGCTGGTTTCACCGGAATTAGATAGGGCTAATATTACATCCCCTGCTGTAATCATACCAAGGTCACCGTGGCTAGCTTCTCCGGGATGGACAAAAAATGCTGGACTACCTGTGCTGGCTAATGTAGCTGCAAGTTTCCCGCCAATATGACCTGACTTTCCCATACCGATAACAATAATGTGACTCTCGCATTTTAGTAAATACTGACAGGCCGAGACGAAATTCTCATTTATCCTATCTCGTAAATCAGCAATAGCTCTCATTTCAGTGTTTATTACCGCTAAACCGATAGATCTTAATTGCTGAGACTTAGCATGCATTACGCCGACATTCCTATTATTCCTTGGAAGGCTAGCACACTATTGTAAACTATATAAATTAATAATAGGCATAAACCTGCCGGTCTGTTCATATAACCTTTATCTCCGATATTGAAAAATAGATACAGCATTATCGATAGTACTATCATGAAGGGATAGTCTCTCCTAATAACAGCAAGATCTATGGTTGATGGATGTATTATACCTGGCATGGATAATACGGCCAAAAGATTGAAAATATTTGAACCCAAAATATTGCCTATAGTGATATCATGTTCATTTTTTAAGGCCGACATGATTGATGCAACCAACTCTGGTAGGCTAGTGCCTATTGCTACAATGGTTAGCCCAATAATAAGATCGCTAACACCCAATAATGTGGCAATACCCACGGCTCCCCATACTAAAAATTTAGAACCTATTATTAATGTGGTTAAACCCATTACGAAATTAATAATGGCCTGGTAAGTTTTAATCTTTTTTTGTGAATATTCTTGTCTGAATGAATTGTTCTTATTTCCATGGATGGAGAGGTAAGCCATTCCAAATAGGGTTATAACAAAACCAAAAAGTAATATAAAGCCATCGGTATAGCTTATCGATAAGTCGGATAATAGGAATAATGATAATGCCATGACTAAGGCCAACACTAAAAATTCTCGATTTATTGTTTTTGTACCCACTGACAAAGGGGCTATTAAAATGGTAATTCCCAGAACCATACCAATATTAATAATATTAGAACCTAAAGCATTACCTATGCCAAGTGCTGACACACCATCAATAGCGGCTAGTGTTGCTATTAATATCTCAGGTGTTGAGGTGCCAAATCCTACGATAGTTAATCCAATTATTAGAGGAGGAACTCCAAAATTTATAGCTATATTGGCTGCCCCATCAATGAAACGATCAGCTCCCCAAATCAATACCATAAAACCAGTAATAATTGCAAATATATAAAATATATTGGTCATAAAATTAAAAATTAATAATCAGTTGAATAAGAAACAGAGTTATGATATTGGAGATATTTAAATTTACGAGAACCAGAAAATGTTCTCCCATTAAATATAATTCTTATTTAAAAAATATGTCAATGTCTTTCTTTGTAATATTACTATCATAAACTAGATTTTATAGTGTTGCAGATAGGTATTACGAACATGGGGGTACTTATTTGGCACAGAGCCTCACCTAATGTTTTTCTACCTTTAATAGGTTTTAATAATTGTGAATTGTATTTACTATGTATGGGGCATTACCAGTACCTAAGCTTCTAATATAGTAATGCCCCCAATAGGGAGACCATGTATCCCAAAATCTTGGGGTCCAGCAGAGTGAAATCATATAGGTGCCAGCGCTTGCATTCTGGATACTTAATATTTAACCTACGTCCTCATTATTTCTAGGACCTGTATCATTATCTACATTAAATAATTCGGCAAGGCCTTTGGTTGAGTCTAATGCAAGTCGAGTAGCATCATGTAGTAATGGACTGAATTTGTATTGTAATAAATTATCCAAAACGACGCTACTTTAATTAAATATATCAATAATATTGTACTTGACCTTTTCTATGAATCTTGTACATAAAATGATTATATCTTTCTGTAGGTCGTTTGTACTGCGACATTTACCCGTAGCTGTATCACAACCTTCGATTATTGAGGGTTTGGCAAGAACTTTTGCTTTTTATTAATTGTAGAGTGAGCATAGACATTCTTCATCTTAGAAACACCATTATTTTAGTTTGCAGGGATGGTCTCCTGGAATATTGTCTTTAATTAAGTGATGGTCTGTTAAATATAATATATAAGTAGTGGTAACTATTATATTGCAACGAAGCCTAGCTTAAGTATACATACGAATGTATAATTATATTTTGTCGATCAATTATGTTATTCAATTCGTCATTTTTAAAATTATGGATCATAACAATGGTATTACTCACAGTAATATGTATACCCATTGCAATATTATCACTTAGAATTAAAATATATTGTAGCTAACGTATAATGAATCTATTTTTATGAAAATATATGTGAATTAATGACTAACCCCTTATTACAATTTTCCTCTTTGCCTATATTTTCTGAGATTAAGTCTGAGCATGTGGAGCCTGCATTAGATCATGTCTTAAAGGATGCTAGAATTTCTATTGACAATTTATTGATCAAGTGCAAATATCCAACCTGGCACAATTTGGTGCTACCAATGGAGGAATTAAACGCTACAATTGATCGTGTGTGGTCTCCTGTGAAGCATCTAAATGCAGTGATGAATTCATATGAATTGAGGGTGGCTTATAATGCTTGCTTGCTAAAGATTAGCGCTTTTGAAATGGAGGTTAGTCAAAATATATGTTTATATAAGGCTTATAGAACACTGGCCAAGAGCGCTACCTATGACAAGCTAGATATTGAGAAAAAGAAAATTATTGATAATACTTTACGTGATTTTTATTTGTCTGGCATAGATCTATCACAACAAGATCGTGATCGATGTAGAGATATTTCACTATTACTAGCTGGATTAACTTCTAAGTTCGAAGAAAACTTGCTAGATGCAACCCATGTATGGAAAAAGCATATCATTAATGAGAATTTTTTAATGGGACTGCCTAGTTCAACTAAAAAAATGGCAGCACAATTTGCTCAGCGTGATAAGTTAGATGGCTGGCTATTTACTCTGCATGTTTCATTCTTCATACCTATAATGTCCTATGCCAGTAATCGAGAATTTCGTGAGGAGATATATACTGCATTTTCAACAATAGCCTCCGATCAAGGTCCTAATTCTGGAGAATGGGATAATACTTTAATTATAACTAATATTCTTGAGTTACGCCATGAATTTGCGAAACTTATTGGTTTTAGAAACTATGCTGAGTACTCTATAGCGACAAAGATGGCAGAGTCTCCAGAACAGGTTCTAGAGTTTTTGCATAATCTAGTAGCGCGGTCGCGCCCAATTGCTGTAAGGGAGTATGATGAAATTAAAGTGTTCGCTAAAAAAACGGCAAATGTAATTCAATTAGAAGCATGGGATGTAGCCTATTTTTCTGAAAAATTATGTCAGCGACGTTATTCATTTTCGCAAGAAGAACTGAAGCCTTATTTTTCAGAATATAAAGTGATATTAGGTTTATTCACCGTCGTAAAACGCATATACGGTTTAAATATAAATGAGCGAACAGATGTTGATGTTTGGCACAAAGATGTACGTTTCTTTGATGTTTTTGATATCAACAATGAATTGTTAGGTCAATTTTATCTTGATCTTTATGCTCGCAATCATAAACGAGGTGGCGCTTGGATGGATGAATGTTTAAGTAGACGTAAAACGTCTTATGGAATTCAACTACCGGTGGCCTTTTTAATCTGTAATTTTGCAGAACCCTTGGCTGACGTTCCGGTTCTACTTACTCACGAAGAAGTGGTTACTCTATTTCATGAATTTGGTCATTGCTTGCATCATATATTAACTAAGATGAGTTATGCGGGTATTTCTGGAATTAATGGTGTTCCATGGGATGCAGTTGAGTTTCCTAGCCAGTTTATGGAAAACTGGGCGTGGGAACGCGATGTACTAAATTTGATAACATTTCATTATGAGACACATGAGGTTTTACCGCAAGAATTATTCAATAAAATGATTGCATCTCGTAATTTTAATTCGGCCATGGAGATGATGAAGCAGTTAGAGCTTTCTCTGTTTGATTTTAGATTATATTTAGAGTTTGATCCCATGAAAGATAATCCATTAGATATATTATTGAATGAATTGCGCGAGCAAATATCTGTAGTAAAATTACCTAAATTTCATCGCTTAGCTCAGAGTTTTTCCCATATTTTTTCTGGCAGTTATGCTGCAGGCTACTACGGTTATAAATGGGCAGAAGTATTATCAGCAGATGCATTTTCCAAATTTAAAAAAAATGGTATTTTTAATCGAGATACAGGATTAAAATTTTTGCAATCCATTCTTGAGCAAGGTGGTTCTCGTGATCCAATGGATTTATTTATCAGATTTCGTGGTCGTGAGCCAAATATTGATGCTTTACTGAAACGTACTGGTATCGCGATATCAGCTAAACATTAAGGCGCTTACTAATCGTGATATGTGTAGATTTAAGAGATTTTATCACCCAAATTGAGAAGAAAGGTGAATTAAAACGCATCGCAGTTGAAGTTGATCCTATGTTGGAAATGACCGAAATTAGCGATCGAGTATTACGTGCTTGCGGCCCGGCTTTATTGTTTGAGAATTCTAAAGGTAGTGGCATTCCAGTTTTGGCTAACCTTTTTGGTACTCCGGATCGCGTTGCGATGGGGCTTGGAGGGGATTCATTGAAAACTTTCCATGAAGTTGGCAAGTTATTGGCTTTTCTTAAGGAACCTGAACCTCCCAAGGGTATGAGAGACGCTTGGCAGAAGATTCCTATATTTAAGCAAATCTTCAATATGGCACCTGAAATTATTAAATTCGCTGTTTGTCAACAAATTGTCATCGAGGGTGATGATGTAGATCTTGGTCAATATCCTATACAACTTTGCTGGCCAGAAGATGTAGCGCCATTGATTACTTGCGGTTTAGTAGTTACCCAAGGGCCATATAAGACACGCCAAAACGTTGGCATTTATCGTCAACAGGTGATTGGTAAAAATCGTCTGATTATGCGATGGCTGTCTCATCGTGGGGGTGCATTGGATTTTAGAGAGTGGCAACAAAAATATCAGGATAAACCTTTTCCAGTAAGCGTAGTGTTAGGTTGTGATCCAGCTACTATTTTATCAGCGGTGACTCCAATTCCTGATATCTTGTCGGAATATGCTTTTGCCGGTTTGTTGCGGGGTGCAAAAACCGAATTGGTAAGATGTGTAGGCAATGACTTGCAGGTACCGGCCAATGCTGAAATCGTATTAGAAGGTGCCATATATCCAAACGATTTGGCGGATGAAGGTCCTTATGGTGATCACACGGGTTATTATAATGAGGTTGATCAATTCCCAGTGTTTACTGTAGAACGCATAACTCAAAGGCGTGATCCTATTTATCATAGCACCCATACAGGTCGTCCGCCAGATGAGCCAGCCATTTTAGGAGTGGCCTTAAACGAAGTATTCCTGCCCATTTTGCAAAAACAATTCTCTGAAATTATAGATTTTTATTTGCCACCGGAGGGCTGTTCTTACCGTGTTGCTGTAGTAAGTATAAATAAGCAATATCCAGGTCATGCTAAACGCGTTATGATGGGAATATGGTCATTCTTGCGACAATTTATGTATACTAAATTTGTAATCGTAGTAGATAACGATATTAATGTACGTAATTGGAATGATGTCATTTGGGCAATTAGCACGCGCATGGATCCATCTAGAGATACTACGATTATTGAAAATACTCCAATAGATTATCTTGATTTTGCCTCGCCGATGTCTGGTTTGGGGTCAAAAATGGGTATGGATGCCACTAATAAAATGCGTGGCGAAACTGATCGCGAGTGGGGGCGGCCTATTAAGCATGATCTGGCCGTGGTGGCACGAATTAATAAAATTTGGGGTTCTTTAGGATTAGATTAATATTAATTTTCATAAATAATCTAGTTGTCACCATATTACGGTAAATCCTACAATCATAAAATTTGAAGATGATAATTATAATTGCGGGGCCCTTAATTATATAAAAATATAGAGTATTTTATCTTTATAATAGATATAAATATTAATTAATCCTATCCGTTTTATTAATTGAAAAAGTATATGTAGTGAATAATTTTATAAAAGCGTGTAAGTGATTATTAGCATGAATAATATGGGTAATAATTACTTTTTTGCTTAATATTTATAATGTACCGTAGGAATGTAATCCTGATAAAAACATATTTACACCAAGAAAAGCAAATAAAGTGATAAATAATCCTATCACGGCCCACCAGGCCATCGTTATTCCACTCCAACTCTTGGTCATGCGCATGTGTAACCATGCCGCATAATTTAACCATACAATTAATGCCCATGTCTCCTTTGGATCCCATGACCAGTATCCTCCCCAAGCTTCTGCTGCCCACAGAGCACCCAATACAGTAGCTACCGTAAAAAATGCAAAACCCAAAGCAATTACCTTATACATCAATTCATCCATTAAGACTAGGGATGGCATAGCCTTAACCAAATGTGATTTGGGATTATTTATTTCTAGCCATGATATAAGTAGGTAAGCTACACCAATCATCGATGCCATGGCGAAGGTGCCATAGCCGATAAAGTTAGCCGGCACATGAATTTTCATCCAATAACTTTGCAATGCTGGTACTAAGGGCTGAATTTCATGAGCATTGCGCTCAAAGGTATACCATATTTGGAATATTACCGCTGCACTAATCACTAATAAAACGAAACCGCCTAAGCTATGTATCTGGTAACGACGTTCATAGAACAAATAAATCAAAGCAGTGATAACTGCAAATAATATAAAGACTTCATAAAGATTGCTGACAGGGATATGACCTACGTCAGCCCCAATCAAATACGATTCTTTCCAACGGACTATCAGACCTACCATACCTATGGTAATTGCAGACCAGGTTAATGATGTACTCATTTTTTCGGTCAGGTTAGAGCGAAAAAATAATCCTAAAAAATACGTGGCAGTAGCCATGATAAATAAAATATTCATCCACATAAAGGCTGACGGGCTTGCTAATATATAATTTAGCAAAAAATTATCATCAGCTAGTGTGAGGCTATCGCTATATTGTCGTATTGCAATCATGCTCAATATCGTTACTGCGATACTATGTAGCCTGAATGCTGCCCAATTTTGCCCTAAGAATGCGATTGATACTGCGGTCAAATTTACAATAATGATTTCGTAGATATCTAACCGTTCATCATATATAACCATTACAGTCATTGCAGCTAAAGCTATAATACCTCGCCATATCCATCGTATGATAGGGTGATCTTCAGCTGAATTGATTGTACTTACATCTATAGCCATTAAATTTCATCGCCTATATAATTCATATAAATTATAACTTGCAAATTAAGGAAGGGTTCCATCAAATTTTTGCAATTCGTAAATGACTTGTTTGAAAAATGAGTGAGAATCATGTGAATTACGATTGCTCACACCAGCAACCAAGACGGTTACGCCTTGAGGTTGCGTTTTCACAATAGTCCAAATGCGACGTTGAGGAAGATAAAATAATAAAAATATACCAGTGATCAAAGAGGCGCACCCCAAATAAACGATGTACTTTCCAGGTGTGTGTGCCACTTGTAAGCCACTTGCTTCAATATGTTCATAATCTGTCAATAATAAGAATACCGGTGAACCATAACGCGGCAAACTACCTATGGCATCGACCGCATCTTGTAGAAATATCAGCTGTTCTTTATCTACTATCCTATCTTTATTATTTGGGATACTAAAATAAATACGTCCTAACATTTCCCTCAACATCGCTAAATAGGCTGGACCCAGTGTTTCACTTTCAGCCTTAGGTAAACTGGTTTCAATGAATTTACTAACCATTGTGAATCCACCCTGTTCAAACATAGCAACTAACATTGTTAATGTTTGTCGTAGGCTTCGCTGTAAATCTACTTCTTTACTATTAATAGTAGCTAATGTTTCTGTCATCATTTTTCCGGCGATATCCGTAACTAGTTTAACATTACGTATTTGGTTTAGAAATTTATTAAAGCCAGTTAATTCACCCTCCTTATCTACTGGCAAATACAAATAGCCAAACTCCTCAGCAGGACTTGAACGTACACCACTGAGATAGAATTCACGCCCGCTACGCTCTACCGGCAACATATAATTTAAATATTCGAGCGCTTCGCCTGTTTCTGATCGTATTTTAAAACCTATGCTGGGGCCAAAATTTCTCAATCTACCAGGATCTTCTGCAATTGGGTCCGCATTGATATTAAACGGGCGAAATTCTGTAATTTCTAATTGAAATTGTCGTTTGCCCCAGCGAAATGGTATGGTTTTGGAAACCTGTGTTTCAATTGGAACTACATTATGACCAGCACGGATATCTAGTGGCCAAGAATTAATAAATAATTTCGATCCACCATCGCTGAAGCTTGATTGATAAATAGCATAACCTCCGTATATTAATGGGTGATTAACCGAAATAGTCGTAGCTAATGGCCTTGATAAATTTACATCATAAATTATTATATCCGTTTCGAAGGATTTAGGTTCTCCAGTGTCATAATGCTCTATGCGAAAATCCTTTACTTCTATTCTAAATGGCAATGATTGTATTAGATAACCATCTCGCATCGACAAAAAAGCGAACTCAGAATATCTTCCTTCCGAAATATTAATATTACCTTGAAAAGCTTGCTTTCCTACAGGTAAATAACTTTCATTCGGTACTTGTGAAATAGGCAAATCACGTACTTCAATTTTTATTTGTCCTTGCCATTCAGCCCATTTCATGGGTAGGTTGCTATCTAATAATCCCCCGATACAAATTATGACAATAGCCAGATGTGTCAAAATATAGCCTAATCGATTCAGACCGCCGCGCATTGCTGATATTAATGTTGCGTCTCTTTTTACTTTATTCTTAACTCTGAAGCCTTGTTTGACCAATTTAGCCATTAAAGTAGTAACTACCTGGTTTTCATGTGCATTTATAGTCCAGCTAGAGTTGTTCTGCATTACCTGTAATGATTTCTCTTGTAAATTGGTGCGTAATGCCCACATCTCTCTTATCATTGATGGGGTATGTCGAATGACACAGATAGATGTTGAGATGACCAGTAAGGTTAATATGGATAAAAACCATAAGGAGCTATATACGTCATACAAACCTGCGGCCTCAAATATTTCAAACCAAAAAGGACCGAATTTTATGAGATAATCGGCGTAGGGTTGGTTTTGTTGTAGCACTGTACCAACAATTGACGCTACAGCTAGTATTAATAATGAGGTTATAGCAAGATCCATTGATCCAAAAAAGCGTGACACACGTCGACCAAATGTATACCTTGAATTTTTTGAGCTATTAGTATCAGGCATAAACATAAATCATGATTAATCCAAAATAAAATCAGATCAGCCGATTAAGGATGATAACCATATAACTCCTAATTTATCAACACTCACTATGAGTTAATGCAAAGCGGCAACATAGGCAGATACAGCTTTTATTTCATCAAATGTCATTCTTTTAGCAATGTCACCCATCATATTATTGGGATCATTACTACGTGTACCGTTCGAAAATTTTTTCAACTGTAACTCAACGTATTTACTGAATTGACCCGATAATGCTGGCCATTTAGCTGCTGGCATGCCTGCCCCAGTGGGGCCATGACAAGACATGCACGCTGGTAAGCCAGATTCTTTATTACCAGCACGATATATTTTTTGGCCTGACTCCAATAATTTGTCTGGTACTGTATCGAGTGTGACTTTCTTACTTGCATAGTAGGCACCTAGATCAGCCATATCATTTGTACTTATACTAGTTACTATTGATGACATAGTTGTATTTTTACGTGCGCCACTTTTAAAATCTAATAGTTGTTTGACGATATAATATTCATTTTGACCGGCAAGTTTAGGGAACATATAGGAGGAACTATTACCATCACTGCCGTGACAAGCCGCACATACTGCAGACTTACCTTTACCAGCAAAAGCATCACCCGCAGCCATTACGGGGCTGATAATTGCAGATATCAAGTATATTGCCGAACTCATAATAAATTTTTTCATTAAAAATATTCCTAAATTAGCATGATCGAATAAAACAATTAATATGCTACTCTCATTTATATTTTTTTTCATCTTAAGCAGATTTTATGTCAAATTTTTATAGGCAAGCTCATTACACTATTAGTGTTAAACAGCAATCTGAACTCCCCAATAATACTGAAATCGAGATTGCATTTGTAGGTCGTTCTAATGCGGGAAAATCAAGTGCTATCAATGCTATCACGGGCATAAAATTTTTGGCCAGAACTAGTAAGGCTCCTGGATGTACTAAAATGATCAATTTTTTTTCTTTAGATGAAAGACGTTATCTTATAGATTTGCCTGGCTATGGTTACGCGAATGTACCAAAAAAAATAAAAATTCTTTGGCATCAGAATTTGGCTAAGTACTTAGAAACTCGCCAGTCACTTCGCGGTATGATGTTGGTAATTGATATTCGTCATCCTATAAAAAAATCTGATATTCAGATGATTGCCTGGGCTAATCATGTAGATTTACCAATTCATATCTTATTAACCAAGTCCGACAAGCTGAAAAATGGAGCGGCAATATCTAATTTACATATAATGAATGCTTCCTTAAAAAAATCACATCTTACCGCTAGTATGCAATTATTTTCATCATTAAGAAATATAGGAAGAAATAATGCTATTAAAAAACTTGACTTATGGTTGTTGTAATAATGCAAACTCTCTATAGAATTAAGATATCAGGCAAATAACCAACAATGGGTAGAGGAGTACTGATAATCCCCATTAAGTGCATACAGTTCTTCATTAATGCATGGTAAAATGATGCCTAAATTTTATTAAGGCAAATTCTTTGGTGGAGCGCAGGCTAATTAATATTAAATGTTTTAAACTCAATATTTATATTTATAATTATGAGAAATATCCCACCCTGAGTGATAATCCTATTTTCTTACAAAATAGGTTGATGTACTAAAACAATAAGGAATAATTCTGTTTACCTGAAAAAATTAGTATTAATTATGATGTCATAAATGTCTTGATACTGATTAATAGCGATTGTGAATATTCTGGTTAAGCGAGATAACAGGAGATACTGTTATTAGCCTGTTTCTGTTAAAAATTAATGATAATTATAAATATTTTATTTCTGTTAATAAATTATGAATAGTTAATAAATAATTATTTACTTTAATTGTGTATGATTGTATCAAATGTTTTTGTAAAGATAGTGCAATCTATGCCAGAGATATACAAAATGTATCGTGATGTTCCTATTTTAATTATTGCCATTGTATAGGACCATATATAATATTAACTAAAATTTGTATTACCTAAAATATATAGCTTCTAAATTTTCTATGGATGTGGTAAGTATATATAATTAGGGGCGTGTGAATATTGCCTTATCTTAAATACAATGTTGTGTCATTAGATACATTTTACGGATACATATTTTCATATTTCACCTTGATGATACAATTAATTACTTATTTTAAAAATATATTATGAGTCTAAATGTAGACCTACGTTGATCTATCTTATGTAAGATAGCGAGATCACTATTGAATTTAAGACTTACCTGGTTGATAATCTGGGTTTCATATCTTTGATATATTGTCATGAATAACTACGCATAGATATACTCTGGTATGATTAGAGTCATCGAGCATACTTTTTAAGTAGTAGCGTCTGTAGCTTAGTTGGATAGAGCATCAGTTTCCGAAACTGAAGGTCACGGGTTCAATTCCTGTCAGGCGCGCCATTTCATTGATTATTCCTTAATTATCATGGGTATTCATATTTTTTAAAGTAGCTATATTTGAAATATCAGCAGTGCTGAGGCTAGAATATGGAGGGCATTAATATGAATGTATTTAGGATATGCCAATTATTTATTTTAATGCCATAGCTTGACAGATGATAATCATCATTAAAGTGAATTTTTCGTAATCTATATTTCAATGAAGTGCTGCAGTTATTATTAAATTTATTAGTCTTGTACCCTGATATCTACTCCTATCCAGCTATCTAAAAAGGTGTATAAGCTCTTCAAATAATCTGATTAATTGAGTATTTTATGTGAATAGATATCTATTAAGTAAAATTTATGAAGTAATGCCTAAGCATTGATTCACCAAGCAATCCTATTTATGAAAAATATTTATTAACATGCTGGTTAGAGCGGTTCTGAGGCACAATTACAGATGAGGTAAATATACCGATTTATGAGTACAATTATCACTGCGAATGGATAATATTGTTTGAAGGTGGTTGTTCCTTTAATGTCTATCTGCTTGTTTTTATCATGGTCGATATTTTCACCATGGAGAATCATCGCAGCTCCCTCAATGGATTTCCAGTCTAGCGTTTGACGCGTATTTTGTTTCAGCCAACTGTGACTTTGTTCAACAATATTATTGCAGTATGTAACGGCTAATATTCCTATTAAAGATAACATAAAAAGTCCTAACAACCGCGGCCGTATATTTATTGCATTGATTGCTGCATGATTTGCACCACTCTAATTGATGACTATTTGATGTGGTAACTATTATTAGCGATGTCTTTATGAGGAAAAGATTTATCCACTCTCTTATCATGCTTGGAGTTTAGAGAGTAGACATACGATATGTCCCAATTCGTAGATAGTAAGATGGCAATAGAACTACTCACCTTTCGTTTCGATATAGGTTTCATCCATGCGTTATGAAGGGGATACTGGTCTCTTCTTAAGTTTTAATTTATACTCCACAATGGGTATTAATTCAATTACCTAATTATCAATTATTGCATGATCTACCCTGACGCTGCTCTCCAATTTAATTTTTTATTTCTCAGAGACTGAGCTTATAGGCGAGGTAGTAACTTATAGTTGTCTAAGACAACCTCAGATCTGACAATAATGGCCATCTAATATAGCAATGGGTGTATTGATGTGATGTATAGGATAACTATGTTACATGTTTATGATGAAGTTAGCGACAGAACCATTAAAAGTGCACTATTATAGATATCTTAAATATATATTCTTTTTGGGATAAATTATGATGAATTGCAATGTTACATGTATTGGGGGAGGCAATATGGCTCGTAGCCTTATTGGTGGTTTAGTTGCATCTAAATTCCCCCCCCAGAAAATTTATGTGTCTGATCCTAAATTTACTAATTCGCAAAAATTAATGATAGATGGTAATTCCATTCAAACATTTTCTAATAATATTTTGGCAATTAAAGGTTCCCAGGTCATAATTTTAGCCGTAAAACCACAGCAATTACGGACTGTGGTGGAGGAAATGGCACCTCATTGGAAAGCAAATGCCTTATTAATCTCCATCGCTGCAAGTATTAGAATTGAAGATCTTGCACGTTGGTTGGGACAAGATACTGCCTCCATAATTCGCGCAATGCCTAATATGGCATCTTCGGTCCAAGCTAGCGCAACTGTTCTTTATGCAAATGAACATGTGAGTGACAATCAATATAAGTTAGCTGAATTTATTATGCACTCGGTTGGATTGGCATTATGGATAGATGATGAAGGTAAGTTAGATGCGGTTACTGCCTTATCTGGTGGTGGCCCAGCCTATTTTCTTCTTGTTATGGAAGCAATGGAAAAGGCGGCTGTCAAATTAGGATTAGACTCTGAAATGGCACGTTCGTTATGTGTTCAAACAGCCTTTGGTACAGCTAAAATAGCCTTGACAAGCAATGAAACAACAACTGCGCTATGCCGTCAAATAATATCACCTAGTGGCACTACAGAGCGGGCATTGCATGAATTGAAAGATGGAGGCTTGTGTGATCTGTTTGAGAATGCACTCACCGCTGCTGAATCACGTTCACGTGAGTTAGCCGAACAACTGGGACAACATGATACTTAGCGGCATATCCTTAAATTCGCAACTATTAAGTTTGTATATAACGATTTCCTATTGCGTATTATTTAGTGTAAAAGATAGATTATAGTAACATTAATATGTTGAATTCAAATTCAGATGCCTCACACATTAGTGATGTACATGATTATGGGCATGATTATTGTATTTGCCATTATGAATGGCACCAACATTAAATTTTAATAACTTATTTATAATTTTAGAGATATACCTACACGTATATTTTAATTCAAGGATATATATTTATGCCTTGTCACAATCATAATGAAGATATGGAGGTAGTTAATATTGAGATTTAGGAGAGAGATACAACCTTTTAATCGGGTAATTTTATGTATGAAACATACGTTAATATGTCTTGACTTAATATATATCACTCACTTACACACCACCTAAATGTCAGCACAAAAAAAACCTGAAAGTACCTTCAGGTTTCTGTAAGATGATTGATGGTACCTAATCTGATTAGTTGGGAAATATATAACAATTTTATTTAGAAATATTTTGCATTTTGATAGCATATTTTTCAAATAATATACCGCATCAATATGTTTTATGGAAACGTTGTCATATAAATATAGCTGTCATATGAGTGGAATCACTAAATGTTTAATGGTTATTATTGTGATAACGATATCGTAAAATTAGGTCTGTATGTGTTATGTTATATTAATTTTACTGCATCTTTCATGGATGGCTACCTAGATACTTCACTGCATAAAGTATATCTCAAGGTATTTTATGTATGATATAATGATAATTGTTATATAGAGTGCTGATATAATTGAAAAGTTATTGGCTGTATATTATGGAGGGCGGTATTGACTAACCATATAGGTCAATTTATAATTGGTAGGACCTATCTATACTATTCGTAAGTTATTTTCTAAATGCTCGAATTTTTAGGGTCGTTTTCTGACTTGTACATAGTAATTATGTGGTAAATATTATTAGATTATTAATCTAGGTAACTATAATATATCAGCAATTATTTGGTTATGAGTAATCTCGTATTTACAAATTTACTGTTCACTAAATATATCTTTGGCAGTAACACTACTTAATATTAATTAAGCCAAAATTAAACTCCTCAATAGGACATTCGCATCATGTAAACACTTGAAGTATGATCTATACTGTCATATTATCAATATCACCTAATTCCTAATATCATCACATTATAATATTCAATATAATCGTCTTGATATGTTATTACCCTTACATTATTTTTGTTAAATTTGCATTTGATTTAACTATTTAACCCTTTTATAAGATTGATATCACACCAAGATCTAAGTCTTATTGAACTTAGATCTAAAAATCAAGGAACATTTTCAAGTGCCTGTAACAATACCATCTAATTCAGTTGGGTTGATAACTCCCAAGATATTACATATTAATAACCCTATTAACTTGGAAGGTGGTCGTTATTTAGCATGTTACGATCTCATATACGAAACTTATGGTGAATTAAATGCCGATAGATCAAATGCCGTTTTAATCTGCCATGCTTTATCGGGTGATCATCATGCAGCTGGTTATCATGATATAAATGATAAGAAACCAGGTTGGTGGGATGTCGCTATAGGTTATGGGAAAGCCATAGATATTAATTATTTCTTTGTGGTTAGCCTAAATAATTTAGGTGGTTGCAAAGGTTCTACAGGTCCCAATAGCAATAACCCCGAAACTCATAAGATATATGGTCCAGATTTTCCTATTGTCACGGTTTATGACTGGGTTAAAACTCAAGCTGCACTTGCCGATCACCTTGAAATTATGCAATGGGCAGCTGTCATAGGTGGCAGTTTAGGTGGCATGCAAGCATTACAATGGGCAATTAGCTTGCCAGAACGTTTGCGCCATGTTTTGATTATTGCTGCTGCACCTAAACTTTCTGCTCAAAATATCGCTTTCAATGAGGTTGCTCGTACAGCCATTAAATCTGATTCGGATTTTCATAATGGTCATTATGCTAATTATAATACCTTGCCTAGACGTGGATTAGGGTTAGCGAGAATGTTAGGTCATATTACCTATCTTTCGGATGTAGCCATGGGAAAAAAATTTGGGCGCGAGCTCCGTACAGGTAAAATTAATTATGGATATGACATTGAGTTTCAGATAGAAAGTTATCTGCAGCACCAAAGCAGTAATTTTGTTGAATGGTTTGATGCCAATACCTATCTTCTCATGACTAAGGCTTTAGACTATTTTGATCCAGCAAAAGACTTCAATAATGATCTCATAGCTACTTTTGCGGGGATTAAGGCCAAGAGCTTAATTGTATCATTCACCAGTGATTGGAGATTTTCGCCTACACGTTCGCATGAAATTGTTAATGCCCTATTGAGTGCGAATAAATACGTAAGCTATGTTGAAATAGATGCACATCAAGGTCATGATGCATTTTTAATGCCCATAGATCGATATATCAAGATTTTTCAAACCTATATGAAACAAGTTGCCTCTGAGTGTTCTGTTTGATGGCTTTACGTATCGATCTGCAGATTATTAGTGACTGGATTCCTAATGGTGCTCGTGTACTTGATTTGGGCTGTGGCAATGGCAGTTTATTGGCACATTTACAGAAACGTGGTATTACTGGATACGGCTTAGAGATTGATA
This sequence comes from Piscirickettsiaceae bacterium, assembly GCA_013215805.1. Lineage (GTDB taxonomy): Bacteria > Pseudomonadota > Gammaproteobacteria > Nitrosococcales > Methylophagaceae > 41-12-T18. The sequence continues at coordinate 136,766 of JABSQM010000014.1, read as the reverse complement.
ATAATAAATTTTCAGACTGTATTATAGCCGGGGTTAATGTTATACAGGCTGACTTAGATCAGGGTTTACATCAATTCATGGATCAAAGTTTTGATTTTGTGATTTTATCACAAACTTTGCAGGCAATTAAATGCCCTGATTTCTTATTGAGGGAAATCGCTCGTGTAGGCAATCAAGGTATCATAGGATTTCCTAATTTCGGTCACTGGCAATGTCGCTTACAATTATCATTGGGAGGTCATATGCCTGTGTCACGCGCTCTACCGAATTCATGGTTTGATACACCTAACATTCACTTATGCACAGTGAAAGATTTCGAAAAATTGTGCAACAATAACATTGTTATACTTAATCGTATTGTAGTTAATCATAAGCATAAATACACCATCGGCACCCGTATGTTGCCAAACTTGTTTGGGCAAATAGTCTTGTATAAAATTAAACAGCAATGAGCATGAACACTTATCAACAAGATCAACACAAATTTATCAAATTCGCCATACAAGTTGGCGCTTTGCTATTTGGTACCTTCACTTTGCAATCAGGTCGAACCAGTCCCTATTTTTTTAATAGTGGCTTATTTGATAGTGGCTCCAGTCTATTGAGACTAGGTCAATTTTATGCTCAAGCAATTGATAATTATCAAATTGACTATGACATCTTGTTTGGAGCGGCTTATAAAGGGATACCTTTAGCCTCATCAACAGTCATTGCATTGGCAAATTACCATCAGCGCGATGTTCCTTATTCATTTAATAGAAAGGAAATTAAAGATCATGGTGAAGGTGGCCTATTGATAGGGGCTAAGTTGAGGGGTAGGGTTTTAATTATTGATGATGTTATCTCCACGGGTTCCTCTATACGTGAATCTGTCAAAATAATTAAGTCTATGAATGCACGCCCTGTAGGTGTAATTATTGGACTTGATCGACAAGAATATGGGTTGAACAGATGTTCTGCCATTCAAGAGGTGGAGGATGAGCATGAAATACCAGTATTTAGTCTTATTTGCCTTGATGATTTATTAGGTTATCTAGAAAATAATTCTGATTTATATGAACATTTACTATCTGTTCAAACATATCGTTCTAAATATGGTGTATAGACTTACTTATGAGCCACTTCGAATGCATTACTGTTAGATAGTGCTTATGTATGATGATGCTTGCTATTAATAGAGCACGTTACATTAATTTTTATTTATGAGTGGGCATAAGTGATGGATATATAAGATATAAATACAAGTTTTATTGTTTTAATCATATCAGTATATCTATGTAAAATTCTATTAGCTATGACATATGGTTATTATGGTACTACCTTAGTCTGGCCCGATTTGATGCAATATTAATGAAGTTACATTCCAATTGGTTGATGTTATAAAACATATGTCTCATACAAAGATCTTGCACCTATAATATAACTGATATACTATTAAATTGACTTTATTTTTCCATATATTTGACTTAACAATTATATATTAACGGATTTTATTATCATGATTTCTATATCATTATAAATCATGAAATGAATCGTTATTGAGTGTTTAAGCATCATTTATAGCAGATATCAATTAATGCATTAAACCTTGATCTACATAATAATATTCTATTACTGTATTCGTCAGTGATAATTTTTGTAAGATTATCAAATTTTTCTAATATATTATGTTAATTTTAATAGAATTTCCATATTAGTGTTGGACTCTTAATTCTCCCCGTTGATTGAAATAATGTCCTAGTGTATTTCAATATTTTGGTTAGTTTGTTAAATGTAGTGCAGTACTTTTAATCATAGTCACCACTTCGTTTTAGTATGAATTATCCATGTAATGCAATTAATCTGCTGACTATATTTTCATGTAATTTATCTAGAATATATCTCCCGAAGGACTATATAGCCAACCTAAATAATTTCCTAATACTTAGGCTTTGTCATGATTGTTCATAATGGAGATTTATTGATAAATATTTCTGATGTAAACTGATTTACTTTCTCTTTTGGCATGCAAAAATTAATAATATTAAAAGTAGGATACATGTGATTTATATACCTATAGATGGCAACTTGATTATTATGGATAATTAGAAAATTACAAGTTATATTTAAATTTCGTCCGTTATCTTCTCCTCTCCCATTTATATCAAGACGTACAAAGTGTATGAGAGATCGTAGTATGTCTGTACCATCTGTGCTTCAATAAGATTGTAATCTGGTATAAAAATTTGATTTAATCTATCTTTGTTAGATCCGCTGTATTTATATTTAAGTTTTTATACTATACTTAGATTGCTATATTTATATTATGCTACGACAATTACTATTAAATTTTATTTGATTGCTAATGTTATTGTTATATTTCGGTCATTTACCCAATAATTCAGCTGATAAGGAATATTTATATGGTTTTTAATATTTATATAACTTACTTATAGACGAATCTACTGTAGTTGCCATCTGCTTACGACTATATAATTTGCTTTAGTAGATTCCAATTATAATTTTTTATGAATGGTTATAACGAATAGGTGAATCCTAAAATTAAATTGCTAAACCTATGAAATCATGTCTCTCCGTGTCTTACCGATTGATTATTGCTTGTTCCTCGAGTTAATAAAAATGAATTATTATTTCGATATTACCTTTTAAAATTTATAAATATTTATAAATAAAAAATTATGTTTTCATTGCCCCCTATATATTCTATCTAAGGTAATTATCATTCCATTTAACAGAATATTTATAAAAATAGGGCACGTATTTATCTGAAAGAGTTCATTAAATATAACATACATCAATGAAATATAAAATATCCTCTACTTACATTTGAAAATTTTTCGATCTGACCTGCAAAATGTTATATTCTGATACCATATTAGTAGCAATCTAAAATCTGCTGTTCTTTTCGATAATAAAAATATTGATTGCTAAACCAAGCTGTTTAGCACCGTTAATAATTGTTGATTTTCCTCAGGTTTGCCGATAGAGATGCGTAAGTGTTCCTTAATTCTATTTTGTTGGAAATGTCTAATTATCACACTTTTTTTTCTTAATTCTTTCGCTAAGTCTGCGGCGTTATATTTTGGATGGGATACAAAAATAAAGTTTGCGGCTGAGGGTGTAACCTTAAAGCCGATTTTGACTAATTCCTTAACTATAATATCTCGACTTTTAATGATCTTATCACATGTACTTTGAAAATAATTATGATCTTGAATAGATGCAACTCCTGCTATAATCGCTAGCCTATCTACAGGATAAGAATTGAAGCTATTTTTTATTCTCATTAGGCCTTCAATGAGATCGGCATGGCCAAGTCCATATCCTACCCTTATTCCTGCTAGGGAACGTGATTTTGATAGGGTTTGAGTAATAAATAAGTTTGAATATTCGTTGATAAGTATTACCGCACTTTCACCGCCAAAGTCAATATATGCTTCGTCAACCACCACAATTGAATCTGTATTATTGATTAACAAGGATCGTACTTCAGCTACAGACAACAATCTTCCTGTTGGTGAATTAGGATTGGGAAATATAATTCCGCTATTAGCCTGTATATAATCATCAATGTTAATGCTGAAATCATCCATTAAAGCAATTTCTTTATATTTGATCTGATACAACTTACTATATATCGGATAAAAACCATAGGTGATATCTGGAAATAGCAATGGTCCATCATGCTGAAATAAAGCCTGAAATATGTGCGCTAAGACTTCATCAGAGCCGTTACCAATAAATACTTGTTCAATATTCAAGCTATGGTGTTTAGCTATTACCTGTCTTAGAGGCTCTGCATTGGGATCTGGATATAGGCGTAAATTATCACTTGTACCTAATCGAATAGCCTCCAATACTTTTGGCGATGGTCCATAAGGGTTTTCATTGGCATTAAGCTTTATCAGATCTGAAATTTTGGGTTGTTCTCCTGGCACGTAGGGATGTAATTTATGTACTACCTTGCTCCAAAATAGGCTCATTATTAGTCCTTAAAGCGATATTCTGCTGAGCGAGCATGGGCGGTGAGTCCTTCGCCACGGGCTAGGATAGATGTAATTTGACCTAATGATCTAGAACCTTTCTTTGATACATTTATTAAATTAGAATGCTTCTGAAAGTCATGTACGCCTAATGGCGAGCTAAAATGTGATGTTCGTGATGTTGGCAAAATATGGTTGGGACCAGCACAAAAATCACCTAATGCTTCAGAAGAATAGCGACCCATAAATATAGCACCGGCATGACGAATCTTACTTGCTATAGTCATAGGATTTTCTACTAATAATTCTAAATGTTCAGGAGCGATGAAGTTAGCTAGCTCTACCGCTTCATTAATATCTTTCACCTGAATTAGGGCTCCACGTTCAGCTAAGGAGCTTGTAATAATTTTTTTACGTTCCATTGTTGGCAATAAGTTCTGCATTGATACTTCTACCCGTTGTAAAAATTTGGCATCCGGTGTCATTAAAATAGACTGTGCCTTTTCGTCATGCTCTGCCTGTGAAAATAGATCCATAGCTACCCAATCAGGATTAGTGTTTCCATCGCAAATCACTAATATTTCGGAAGGTCCGGCAATCATATCTATACCTACTGAGCCAAAAACCATCTTTTTAGCGGTGGTGACATAGATATTTCCAGGTCCTACTATTTTATCTACTTGAGGAATGGTTTCGGTACCGTAAGCTAAGGCAGCTACAGCCTGGGCACCACCAATAGTGAAAATACGATCCACTTTTGCTATGGCTGCCGCTGCTAATACCAGATCATTGGCGATGCCATTAGGTGTAGGTACTACCATAATTACATTTGAGACACCTGCTACTTTGGCAGGCATAGCATTCATTAAGACTGATGAAGGGTAGGCAGCCTTACCTCCAGGTACATATAAGCCTACGCTATCTAATGGTGTGACTTGCTGACCCAATACGGTGCCATCATCTTCGGTATATGACCAATCATTTTGTTTTTGGTGTTCATGATATTTATATATACGATTAGCAGCAAATTCTAATGCTTGTCTTTGTTCCGTAGGGATAGAATTTAGAGATTTGTTAGCTTGTTTTAGTGATATTTCTAAATCTACAAGTGATTTAGAGTTAATGCGATCGAAACGGCGACTAAAGTTTAGTACGGCCTCATCACCTCTTCTTTTAACTTGTTTAAGTATATCTCCAACTTCATTGGTGATGATGTCGTCTGAGGTTACTTCCCAAGCCAATAAGTCTTTAATCTGGCATTTAAAATTTTCATCTTTTGTATTTAATCGTCTTATATTAATCATTATTATGTTCTTTGACAACGTGGCATATTCTGTCAATAAAGTTCTGAATTGCAGTATGCTTTGTTTTCATTGATGCTTTATTTACTATTAGTCGAGAGCTGATATTTGCAATATGTTTGATGGGTTCTAAGCCATTTGCACGTAATGTGTTGCCCGTATCTACCACATCAACGATTTGATCTGCCATTCCAACTAAAGGCGCTAACTCCATAGAGCCATAAAGCTTAATTATTTCCACCTGTTGTCCCTGTTTAGCATAAAAACGGCGGGTACTTTCTACAAACTTAGTTGCTACTTTTAATCGACTAGTTTTCATTACTGCATTTATTGGTCCAGCAGTCATCAATTTGCAGCAGGCAATTTTAAGATCAACTGGTTCATATAGCTCTGCCTTAGGGTGTTCAAGCAGTACATCTTTGCCTGCGACCCCAATGTCAGCGCCTCCATATTCAACGTATATTGGTACGTTCGAAGCTCGCACAATTATTAGATTAATATCAGGCTGATTTGTACTTAATATTAACTTACGACTTATGTCAGGATCATCAATTGGTTCAATACCTAGGGCCTTTAGTAACGGTAAGGTTTCATTGTAAATGCGTCCTTTAGATAAGGCTAATGTCAAAGATTTAGGCATCTTCACCTTTCCATGAACCTGGCAGCCTACGAATTTTAGCTCCTAGTTGTTGTAGCTTCTCTTCTATGTATTCATAACCACGATCAATGTGATAAATACGCTCTACCGTAGTTTCTCCCTCGGTTGCTAGTGCTGCTAAAACTAGACTAGCTGATGCTCGCAAGTCAGTAGCCATGACTGGTGCTGCTATTAATTTTTGTTGTCCATGACATATTACTGTATTACCTTTAATGCGAAGATCAGCTCCCATGCGCTGCATTTCTTGTACATGCATAAACCTATTCTCAAATACTGTCTCAACTATTGTTGCCTGATTTTTAGCAATGCTATTTAATGCTGTGAACTGTGCTTGCATATCGGTAGGAAAAGCTGGGTATGGTGCTGTACGGATATTAACTGCCTTGGGACGTTTGTTATGCATATTTAATATTATCCAGTCTTTTCCTACCTTAATGTCAGCTCCAGCTTCCTCTAATTTTAATAAGACAGCTTTCAATTGGTTTGCATCAGTATTTTTTAATTTTACCTTACCTCTGGTAATTGCTGCAGCGACAAGGTAAGTACCAGTTTCAATGCGATCCGGTGGAATGGAATATTGCGTGCCATGTAGGGATTCTACACCTTTGATCTTTAGAGTAGCCTCACCGATGCCAGTTATTTGTGCGCCCATCTGATTCAGATAATTTGCCAAATTAGCTACCTCTGGTTCACGAGCAGCATTTTCGATTATAGTATCACCCTTGGCTAAGGTTGCTGCCATCATTATATTTTCTGTACCGGTAACAGTCACCTGATTCATAAAAATGTGGGCACCTCTTAGGCCTTTACTGCTTGTTGCTCTAATATATCCACCCTTCACTTTTATGTCCGTGCCCATTTGTTTTAAGCCATGCAAATGCATGTCAACAGGGCGTGATCCTATGGCACAGCCTCCTGGTAGCGATACATCTGCTCTTCCAAACTTCGCCAATAACGGCCCTAATACTAAAATTGAAGCCCTCATTGTTTTGACTAAATCGTAATCTGCTTCTGTTTCTGTTAGAGTGGAAGGATCAATTTCAATTCCTGAGTGTTCGTCAACTGTTAATGATACGCCCATACGGCCTAATAGTTCCAAGGTTGTCGTAATATCATGCAAATGAGGGACGTTTGCTAGGCGTATTGGAGAATCAGATAACAACGAGCCAATTAAAATGGGCAAAGCAGCATTTTTGGCGCCGGAAATACATACTTCGCCTTCCAGAGGTATGCCACCATGAATAATTAGTTTATCCATTCAGGATTTGTTCGTGGATAGGTGATCATTTTGCTGAGGTTCTCAGGGATAGCGCATGTAAGGAGTTCTTAAAACTATCACCCAAGGTGTTATATATCATACGATGCTGTTGAATTAAAGTTTTACCAAGAAAAGATGGGCTAATCACTTTGGCATTGAAGTGCTGGCCATCATCGCTATAAATCTCTATAGTAGCATCTGGTAGTCCTATTTTTATCAATTTTTTTATTTTTGAAACTTCCATTAATTTTTAAACCTATCTAAAGTATTTATGTGCATAGATAACAATCTGTCTGAATCGTTAGCACTGGCAATGGACACATGTGATGAGGGATATTGTTAGAAATCAGCTTTTTATGTAGATCACTTGCAGTATGAATGCAGCTGATCAGGAGATCGATACCAAAGCTATCGCTGTGGGTCGCAGCATCCAAATTTATGTTTAAAGCAGCAAATTTATCTAATATACAGTTCGTTTTTAATAAAATTGGGTTATCTATTGCTAATATAGGGTTTTTACTTATACGAATAGACTTATTATCCGTGTTAACAATTAATGAATATAATTTCTTCATTCTTTCGCCTTGAATTTTAATTTTGTAAATATTATAGTATATTCTACTGATCTCCCATAAATATTCCCGTCATAGATATAGATTAAAAATATAATTATTGCATTGATAACATGAATCTTACACCTGAATATCCGGTATTCAAGTTTATAGGCGATATCTATTGACTGAAATTTTATAAATTTTTTATACCGAACTATCGCGATTCATTTGGTTATGATAACAATAAAATTATTATACTTATATATGTTAGATATACACATGATAACCGAACCAATTATTTGCATATAGTTTTTTTGCCACTCTTTTTGTTGCCCAATATTAATTGATCATCAGGCGATTTAACAATTAACAGATGATGTTGATGATTGCTAAGCTCAATTAGATCTAACTTAGATTTTACTCCTGGTATTGATTTTTTTTAAATATCAAGGCTTGTTAATATCGATTGAATAAACAATACACTTAATATATTTACGGCATGATTGTTTTTACTGGTTCATATAATGCTGATTTTATTTGCCTATATCGATCTGTAATCTATTGTTATTTAGTTTATTTTCTAATATTGTTGAATAAATTTACAAACCGTAGCTACCTATTACATCAATTCCTTCTGGGGGTATAAATATAAAAGCATCGTTTGTTATACCTATATTTTCCGATACTTTGGTAAAATTCAGTCGTGTGTATTGTTCAAACTTGTCCTTTATGACCATTTGCTGCAGACTGCTGCTATTGAAAGCTAAGATTATGATCTGAAAGATGGACTTTGCATCCCTAGAAACCAATTTAATGCGCAGAGGCTTATTTTCCAAGGATATATCGGTAAGCATGTAGCCATCATCTAGCTGTGTCTTTTCTGATAATAATATTGCTGGTGTATTGGCTGAGGTTGCACCTTGCGGAGAAACTGTAACTTGTTCTAGGTCAATATCATAAAACCACACTTTCTGACCATCTGCTATAAATTGCTGAGTATACGGATGCCAATAATCCCAGCGAAATTTTCCTGGACGTTCAAATAAAAATTTTCCTCTAGATTCTTCGACTACTCGACCTTGGAAATCAATTATAGTTTTTTTGACATCAGCTTTAAAGGTTACTATTGATTGTACAAATATATTTAGCCTGTCTGTAGCGGATTCTTTAGCATGCGATAGGACAGATGATGATGTTAATATGATAACAATGCCAATGATGTTTTTTCTTATTATTATCCACATATCCCATTATACTTATAATGACTCAAAAGTTATTTGACTATGATTTTTAACGAACTAATTATTTTTATTGTATACATAATACTAGTATTTTACATTAATTTTACCATATGCGTCAGAGCCATTATATTTGATTTTAGATACCTCGCAATTTGAGCTATCTGACTCTAAGTTATAATCTGTATTTCTTGCTTGTATTATTGGTTTTGCTTTTTTATAACCCCCCCTATAGCAAGTTCGTCATAATCATTTTTATTTTGAGCTACTTTTTATAAATAGTTTTGTTTATTATGTTTTCGTAAATTTACCACTTTTTGTATCTCATAGTCACTGACAAATACACCATGTATTTGTTCTAGTATACCAGTTTTAGGAGGTAAATATCACATATCCCTCTTCCCTAATAATTGTTCTGCTCCTATCTGGTCAAGGATTGCACTAGAATCTACTCGTGATTATACTTGAAATTATATTCTTGTGGGTATGTTGGCTTTGAGTAATCCAGTTATTACATTACGGATGTTCTCTGGGTGGATACAATTAAGTTGATCCCAGAAATTAGTGCTTTTTTTGCAAGTTGTGTGATTAAACTTTCAATCATCCTGCTGACTATCATCATATTGGCCAGCTTGTCAACGACTACAACAATGAATAGCAATGGCTTGAAAATTGTAGCTGGCTTTTCGTTAACAATATCACTTATCATATCTATGGTTGGATCGCCCTTATCTATGGTCTTTCCTGTTTTCTTATTAAAGCTTGTAATATTACGTATGCCTATGGATGCCATTAGTAGGTAACGACGTTCCATTTCAGCCACACACAGCACAGTGCATTGGCCGCCTTTTCATATCTGTAACTATGGGCGTCAATAAATGAGGGATGTCTTGATATACGGATCATTCCAACATTTTTAGATCTAGCATGATTATGCTTGCCTCATCAGTTGTATCTTTATAAAGTAAACTTAACAATTATGGCATCAACGGCAATAGATTTACCTTAATCAGTTGTATCAGCTATTAATAGATGAGGTATTTTTTATAAATTTGCTACTGCTGTGCAACCTACAATCTTTTTTCCTAGGGCTATCACTAACGGTGTTTACTAATTTTTTGTAGTCAAGGCAACCAAACATTTCACGCAAGCGTACTATTTTGCGGTTTTTATTAGATGTTGTAAGCCTCACCACAGGCTTTCCTGGAATAACCTCAATAATACGCACACTACTAACTGATAGAGATAGAGCTAGATTCTTAGCTAGGCTACTAATGTGACTAATTTTCACCCCCCCCGCATCAGGTTGTAACTCAAATCTTGTAATTAATCGGTCCTTGTTGAATATTGATTACCTGTACTTTAACTTCGGAGTCCCTTATCTTCATCTCAATTTGTCGAGATAAGTCATTCAAGAAATGATTATTATAGCCACTCATGTTGTCCTTTGGAATGTCGAGTAAGGATAAAGTTGGTATATTTGTGCCATCCGATGTTTAGAGTATGGGGATTTGCTGTGTTATTTTTATCTTGCTCGGAGATGATGCTTGGAGAATGGGTTCAAATATTATTTTCCTGTCTTTTTTAATATCATTTTTCTTGCTTATTGAGAATTTGCTTATACAGTTTATAGAGATGACTAGAAGGTGCATTAGTTTCAGATCTTTTAACTGATATTAAGTTGAAAAAAATGAAATATTGATATTAGTGCTATGCCACTTGGATAGGCTATAATAGTTAGCCATGAAATCCCGGTAAGCAGTGTAATACCAGTTAACAATACAGCTAGCAACAATAGCGTTGTTCCGGCGGAACCAAATATGCTTTCAAAGCCGTGTCCCACTGCTTCGCCCAACGCTCCACCAGCTCCAAATGGTAATAGGTCATCATTTAGATTCAAGGTTGATAACCCACTAAGAGAGGACAAAGTTATAACTAAACCGATTATTTGTAATATCCAAAAATATAATTTTCCCTTAATGTTAGATATTCTTTCCCAACTAAAAAGCAACCAACCACCAAAAGCTAATATTAATGGAGAAAAATAAGCAGAAAAACCAAATCCATATAATAAAATATCAGATAACCAAGCTCCAACGATGCCTCCACGATTGGTAATTAGATTATCCATGCCGGTTGTAGACCAGCCTGGATCTATAGGTTGGTATGAACATAATGATAGTAATAGATAGCCTGCCAATGCCAAACATAAAATTATGGCGGCCTCACGCAAACTAAAACTAACTGTATTTTTTTGTAAATTCTTGATTATGGTTCCCTTCCACTGTAGATGACTGTGGCGATTTATATTTTCCAAGTTGTAAAAATACAATTTTAACATAAATGTATTGCGATACTTTACCAAACTAATTATGAAAGGTACTATTTAAAAAATTATATACAAAGTACAGTTTTGGGGATTGATGATTATGCGTGGTAGCAAACATTGTAGATTACTTATTCTTGGTTCAGGTCCAGCTGGTTATACTGCTGCTGTTTATGCTGCTCGTGCAGCATTGAGTCCGGTATTAATCACAGGTATTGAGCAAGGTGGCCAGCTATCTACAACAACAGATGTAGATAACTGGCCTGGAGACTTTCAAGGTGTAAGAGGTCCTGAATTAATGCATCGCATGAAGTGTCATGCAGAGCGTTTTGGTACTGATATTGTATTTGACCATATTCATACCACTGATCTTACTCAACGCCCTTTCAATTTTATGGGAGATAGTGGCGAATATACTGCTGATGCCCTAATTATTGCTACCGGTGCATCAGCAAAATACCTAGGATTAAAATCAGAAACGGCATTCAAAGGTCGTGGTGTCTCAGCTTGTGCCACATGTGATGGTTTTTTTTATAAGGATCAACCAGTTGCTGTTATTGGTGGGGGTAATGCTGCGGTAGAAGAAGCTTTATATCTATGTAATATTGCATCGAAAGTAACAATTATTCACCGACGAGATTCATTTCGCTCAGAAGAGATTCTGAGCGCGCGCCTATTAAGGGAGGAAGAAAAAGGTAACGTTGAAATTTTATGGAATTGTCAGCTTGACGAGATATTAGGTGACGATGCAGGTGTCAATGCTTTGCGTATCAAATGCGTTACTAGTGATAGTACTAAAGATATTGCTGTCCAGGGTGTATTCATCGCCATTGGTCATCAGCCTAATACGAGCATTTTCGCAGGTCAAATTAGTATGAAAGACTCTTATATTATACTTGAACAAGGTACCGAAACGAGCGTTTCAGGAGTTTTTGCTGCTGGTGATGTTGCTGATTCTATATATCGCCAAGCTATCACTTCTGCGGGATCAGGTTGCATGGCTGCTCTTGATGCTAAGCGTTTTTTGGAAGAAATCAATCTAATAACTTCGTGACTGGTCACAAATCCTTAAGAAAATAATTTTGTTTTTAAAATTATTTCTTATATTATATGTTGGCATGTTTCGGCCCAATTTTATAAGCCACTTTAGTTTGAGTATAATACTTTTAAAGCTATACATTTTATCGCTCAGTAATCCACGGTTAGTTCTTTGAGCACAGTACTTATGTAGATCAAATGTTTGTAGAATTATAATGGAAGTATTTTATTTTGCAGATTACATCTATATAAATGTAACAATAAATACTATCCCGTAGGCTCATAATTAGCGGTTAGATAGTAGCAATTTCCTGGATTGGGTGCATTGCTTGCTTAGTAAGCGTTTATAAAAAAATTATGAATTTGCAAGATTTGTGTGCAAGCTTAAAATTTACGATAGCCATCCTTGATAATTTTGCATGTCGATTTTCTAATTAATGGTATTAGTCATTAAAATCTAATATCCAATAATAAAGCAACCTAATTGAACATATTAAACAACTATTAATTTTCCGCGAGAGTATCAATCGTAACAATTACTTATCATAAATTAAGTTTGTTTATGGAAATATATTTTTACCAGTAAAAAATGCTATTATATAGTATATAATTGGTGTTTAAGATACATTTAACAAGTACGAACATCATGCGTATCTAAGTCCATTCTTGATGTTGCTGTGTATTATATTTCAATGTCGATATAACTATAATTGAAATATTATTTGGCAAAATGAGAATATATAAATATGCCTTTATTATGAATTGAAGTTTAATCATGCATATAAATTAGTACTCTGAGGTGTAATACAATCATATCTATTTTTGATACATATGATTCTCACCCGCTATTATATATGGCAGTGATATATGATGTATATAATATTCATATGAATTAGGTTTAAGTTAATAGCTTTAAAATTATTAAATTTATTTCATTGGTGAGATGGAAATTTTAAAAGATAAATGGCAGCTATCATCACTATGAATACCCTAAGTTAGAAGGACTTGTGACAATTTAGCACCCGAATATATGTTTGCTCATAGGAACAGTTGGAAATACTTTGGGACAAGATCAATTATAATAAGTTCACAGTTTATAATTGTGAAATCTTGAAATTTAAATAATTAATTTAATTTTTGGTTATACTATCGTGATCTAAAAAGTAAAGATGCGAAATATATCTACCTTAATAAGTTACCTATAATGCTTAAGGTCGTGATCTAATATTACTAAATTTTAGCATATGGTTTCTTAAGTCTTGTTATAAGGCCAGTCTTCTAATATAGATATTATGGTATATATTTTTCATGATATACGGGGGTAATATAAAAATTTTTATATACAATGCTCTGTATCATCCAATGATTTATCAGGACTTGGGTAAATAATTAAAACTAAATGTGCATTAATGCAGTAACTGAGTTAATAATTAACACTAATTATATTTATCCTCACAAAGGTATTCTTTTATCCAAGGATGTATTGATAGCGTTTAATGTGCATCTTTTTAATTTTATTAAACATATATAACATGAATGTACAATTTATGACTGAATATAAATTATTTTGCAGAGTCTGATATGATAGATATTTTGGGTTGAGCAATATGTTTTTATATACGGATATCAATTTAATATTTATCGTAAACTAATGACATTAAGTGTGATTTAACTATTAACTAGATGTTCATTAACCGTTAATGTATGCAATGTTCATATGGTATGAATAATATTCCTCGAAGCCGTTGCAGTCAAGATGTTAATGAGTTAACATCTCTATCTAGAGTTGAGGTACTGGCTGTATAATCCCATGATATACTAATTTTTCTATAATTATAGATATTGCAAATTCTAAAGTACGGTAGTTAATTATATGATATTAATATCATGAACAGGACTCTTATCATTCTTTGATTTATAAATTTGTGTTTATCTATTTTTTGGAAGTTTCTGGGCATATAAGTTTTGTGACTTCCTAAGTCCATCAAAATAATTTTTATAATTAGTATTGAAGTAATTAATATTATTTATGGGGGATATTTCGAGGTATTCGATAACTGATTATGGCGTCTTTATAATGATTGCGTTTATAACGAACAAATACATTCTAATTAACACAGAGTAATTAATAAATTTTTGTTAGTCTTATGTTAGCGATAAATATCTTGCTACATTTGGACATTATTTATCGAATAAATATGAGTGTAGATATTGTAAATCCTTGATAGTTATATATGATATCAGGGTAATTCTAAATAATGCATATAGATATATCGCAAGGCGATCTTGTGCCTGCATTTTTCCTGCCGTGTATAGGTGCTTTACCTTTACCTATTATTTCGATTTATATGTCAAATATCTATAATGTTTCATAGGTCTATTTAATGAAATTAATGAGGAATCAATAATGGGCTATCATATATCGAACTGGAGATTTAATTTCATGGCCTTGCCAAGACGTTATTCTATAACTAGTAACGAGGATGATTTAGACGTAATTGCTAAAATGGTTTTTGGTAGAAAAGATGGGGAATTAAGCCAAGTACGTGCAAAAATGTACACCTTAACAATTATAAGGGAGGTGTTGACGCCGAATATATGCGGTATATTTTTGTTAAATTCATCTTCTTATGATGGAACGACTTTATATCCGTTTCAGGGAATTCATTTGACTTTGCAGGATGCTAAGGATGTAATATTAATTAAAGAAATAAGAAGTCATGGTGTGAAATACATTGCCGCATCTTGTCACAATGAAGAAGAAATTGCTGTTGCGAATAGAGTTAGGTGTGACTTTATCACAATATCTCCTGTTGAAACAGCAGGTTGTCATCTGGATGTAAGACCTATTGGATGGCAACAATTTTCTAAATTATCCGCACTAGCTAACATGCCTGTATTTGCACTGGGTGGTCAAAGTATTGATAATTTATCCATTGCACGTAAATTTGGTGCATATGGAATCTCCGGTATGTCAGAATTTTGGTAATTTCATGCAATATTTTATAAAATGTATGGTCTGTACTATACGGATATTATGCTGAATAAATACCACAAAAGTATCTATATCAAGTTTATAATAAATCTATATATTCCTGTGTGTGGAGGTAGTATATTGATACCTTTGACATTAAGTTAATATTAGTCAATTATGTCTTGGCAATAGGCAAACAAATGTTATGCTCACTTTATAAGAAGTGATTAATTTAAATCAGAATTAACAAGGAAGAGCTTATAATCAATTTAATGCAAAATACCTAAATGATGAAGTTTGTTCACACGAATATTTAATGAATATTAGAATCTAAAAAATATCTGGATTTTCCATAAATATTCTCATTTTTATAAAGTCATGGTTTATGAATGCTATGCTTGTAATTATTATGACTATCAATTATATACTTGTTTGATTAAATTTTTGATGAGTCATTAATAGTCTTCATGAAAATAATTCTACATTATTTTTTGCCGCTAGCAATGGCTTGTGTGGTCAGAAAATTAGAAAGACAGTTATGAGTGATATTATAAATGTGCTTACATATTTGTTTAACAAATTAGAAGGTCATTTGATAAAAATATCAACTATTTTTGAAATGTGGTTTAAATCTACAAGATATATTACTGCGATGGGGAAATCAATAAGTATAAAGATAAGAAGATTATTCAAGTTAGAGCAACATAATTTCCATTCATGGAGATTTTGCAAAGGTAGCATTTTTTAAAATTGTTGGTGATACCGAGAGTAATACTATTGATGTTTTCAAGGAAATTATTAAATTAATTGCAGAAGTTGATACATATAAATATAGACCTTATGCATACTTTAAAAATTAGGCTTTAACTATGATGGTTTATATCATGGCAGAAAAGAGTTTCGTTAAAGCAAACACTCGCACGATCCATTTATATAATTTTAGGAATTAGTTGTAAGGATTGATCAATGTATATCATAATTTTCTAATATCTTAGATATTCACAAATGTATATGAATTGATTTGCCTGTTGCCATAATAGAATAAGTTATATATGGACTTTATTTGGCAGAATTATTTAAAATATTTTGAAAGCCTCCTTAAATAAGCATATATGAATCAGCCATTGGCTCGTCCTATTTTTTGTTGCTTTTGAATTGGGAATAATAGTATGTATAAATATTATGAATAGATATGCGGCTGTCCTGACCTATGTTGGATAAATTTCTCTTCTAATTATTATAAAATATAAAATAAGCGTTTAATCATTAATATTATTGCATTGCTTGAATAAACAACGCCACAATAATAAGTCTATTATTTGATAATAATGGTACCAAATTAAACTATAATAAGCACTCGAAATTGATATTATAATAATATCTCTATCATAGTTTGATTCATCATGAGAACAAGGACTTGTTTGCTCTCCTAGAGATAACAGGCATTTTTACCTTATACAGCCGTTGTTCTAGTTGCCAACCTTTTCTGCTGACAATAAAACCATTTTAAGTCTATAATTTTGCTATTTATTTTTAATTTTTGTTGATCTATAAAACTTTCAATAAAATTGTGATTATTATTTCCAACCTTTCATATATGCACAATGTCAGAACTAATCTCTAGTATATTTTTCTTAAAATGTAGCTTTTTGTTTACTTTATCAATATTAGAGCTTTCTATTTTAGGTCGTTAGCACCTTTTTATGATCATCAGCAGTATCTCCTGTAATATCTGTATCAATATCTTGATAAAACCAGATCGTTAATTATATGCCAAGAGTCGGAGAGACTTTGTTGAGGTAGGGGCAAACATCATCGCTATATTTGTTTTTAATTTCCCTTATTACATGGTTGTTGATATATTCATAATATTATCATTCAATTATTATTTTGCAGCATTTTATAGATATTTGTCTATCTTCACTTAATAGTTTTAGAAATGAATATTTGCAAATTAACTAAATCTTTTAATGCTGGCTTTGCTCCCGCTGTTTGCAATATCATTCGGATTTTTCAATTGAGATATTTGTTCATTGCTTAAATTTTTAATTTATAGAAATTGTCTAAAATTAATCATTATTAGCGCTTAAATTTTAAAGCTTATTTCGCCAACTCCATTATTCTTTACTATTTAGAACAAGTTCATTGTTATTAAGGATAACATTGTGTTTCACAGTCTATCGCTAATTTATTATAAAACAAAAGTAATATTTAAATCCTTTGCACATTCCGTGCTTTGTTTTATATCTGGTTCAATATTTATTTATTATTCTTTAGCTTCTATTATCGCAATTTGTTTATTTATTCCTGTTTGACAAATAATATAATCAGGTCCTTCTATCTTATCTTTTGCTGTTCCAGGTAATGAGGTTTTTATAAATATATATTTTCAACTTTCAATTTTTTACTTATTATTAATTTTTAATTGATTAGATTGTAATTTAAATCTATTTTTTGTTATCTCGCTAATATTATGGATGTTTCTAAACTAGAAAGAATAAAATTAAATTGATTCAATAAATATCGTTAATTGCTGTCAGGTGGCGATCATCTCTCCAAAATAAGGATGGCAGCACTGATAACAATATAGGCCTAATTTCATAAAACCTGAACGCTGAATTTTTCAATATCTATAATTTGATAAGATAGTGATTTGCAGATATTGAAATATCTTATTACATATAGCTGTATTGAAATTAGGTGCGATGATCTAAATTGAGAGAACGGAGCATTGATATTACATAAATATTTTTCTTAAATATTTATAATTTTACCTATTGCATATGATATGTAGGCAATGAAATTATTCTTATAAATCTAAAAAGCTACACAATGTGTCTATGATTTTTCTGCTTCAACCATATCGACATATTAGCGTGTTCATAAAATTCATTATTATTTTGGTATCTATACTAGGTAGTATGATTTTATGCCATCCTATTTAATAAATAAATAGGGGTAAATGTTTATAGGGAGATGAATTTATTCTTGAAGATGTCATATTTAAAATATTATTCATGGCATGAATTTCTTGTAATAGGCTGATGATGTTATATAACAAAAATTTTGATGTTTAGCAAAAGAAATTAGAGGTAAGAATTTTTATTGGAGAAGCATTGACTATGCAAGATACATAATTATTATACGATGTATGTATTTTTAAAAATTATTGGGTGAATTAACCATTATCTAGCACTTTAGTAGTCTTGTGAGTGTTCATATTGTCTTTGATGGTTGATGGCTTTATGGTTTGTATTAGGCATGCTGTTCATAGTATTTGTTATATGTATACTTGCAATTATTGATGTATGATGTTTGGAGCATTAAACCTAGGTCTGAGCAATTTGATATAGTTATTTGTTTGATTATACGTAACATAAAATCATGACTTTAAAAATATGTTATCCTTTATCTTTTTAGATTTTATTGTAACTTATATTGATAATGCTATTAATGCGATCTGAGGTTGCAAGCAATATCTATGATATATTGTGCTTTGATAGGGGAATGAGGGGGGTCATTAATGCCGGAAAATATTTGTGGTCGCCCATATCTTTTGATTTGACAACATATTTTTTGAGCTATTATTTTATGCAGATAACATCCAAAGACCTAACATATTCAAGCAAACACACTAGTGATCAACTAATACTGATGTCAGTATACTCATTAGTGCTTATCATATTATTGTGTCTCAATATTAAAGTATTATAGAAATACCTATATTTATCATGCAGTAACATTTAAGTTATATGCGCGATTCTGTATTTTGCCATGACATATGACTATACTAATCTTGGGTTGGGATAAAATTTATATGATAATTAACAAATTTTATTTAGATAAATGAGTAATTATGACAATCATAACACTGGCGGATCGTGACGGCGTTATTTGGCTAGATGGCAAATTGGTGCCTTGGCGTGACGCTAAAGTACATGTATTAACCCATACTCTCCATTATGGTATGGGCGTTTTTGAAGGTATGCGAGCTTATAAAACTGCTAAGGGTGTTTCTATTTTTCGTTTGCAAGAGCATATAGATCGTTTATTTCGTAGCGCCAAAATTATGGGCATGAATATACCGTTTGATAAGGAGACAATCAAGGAAGCGCAGAAAATAGCGGTACGTGATAATAATTTGGAGTCCGCCTATATACGTCCGATGTGCTTTTATGGGAGCGAAAGCATGGGTATTCGTGCGGATAATTTATGTACCCATATTATGGTTGCAGCCTGGGATTGGGGTTCATATCTTGGAGAGGATAATATGAAGAATGGTATTAGAATAAAAACATCTTCATTTACGCGCCATCATGTAAATACCACCATGTGCAAAGCTAAAGTTAATGGCAATTATATAAATTCAATTATGGCATTGCAAGAAGCAGTGAAAGATGGTTATGACGAGGCATTGTTATTAGATGCAGAGGGATTCGTTTCTGAGGGTAGCGGTGAAAATTTCTTTATGGTGCGGGATGGGGTATTGTATACCCCCGAATTGACATCGGCATTAGAAGGAATTACTCGTGCAACGGTGATGATTTTAGCTGAGGACATTGGCCTGAAAGTGGTTGAGAAGCGTATCACTCGTGATGAAGTCTATGTTGCTGATGAGGCTTTTTTTACTGGAACGGCTGCGGAAGTTGCGCCAATTCGTGAGTTAGATAATCGTACAATTGGTAATAATGGCCGTGGGCCAATCACGGAACAATTGCAATCTTTATATTTTGATCATGTTTATGGCCGTGGCAGGACGTATCCACATTGGAATACATTAGTGCAAGATAGTTAATTTCGGACGCAATTATTCGGGGTAAATATTGTCATGGCAGGTCATAGTAAATGGGCTAATATTCAGCATCGTAAAGGCAATCAGGATGCTAAACGTAGTAAATTATTTACTAAATTTATTCATGAAATTAGCTTTGCTGCAAAGGAAGGGGGCAATAATCCAGATAATAATTCGCGGCTGCGTGCTGTTATCGACAAAGCCTTGAATGGAAATATGTCCCGGAATGTGATTGATCGTGCGGCCAGACGTGGCGTTAGGGCGCCTGATGATATAAATTACGAAGATATTCGTTATGAAGGTTATGGTCCAGATGGAATTGCAATTATGATGGATTGTTTAACCGATAATCGTAATCGTACAGTAGCTGCAGTGCGTAATATTTTTACTAAGTACGGTGGCAACATGGGTACCGATGGTAGTGTGTCTTATTTATTTAGTAAGAAAGGCATTATCTCTTATGGGGCTGGTACCGATGAAGATACTGTAATGGAGGTGTCATTAGAAGCAGGTGCATATGATGTCATTACTAATGACGATAACAGCATCGATGTATTAACGGCACCGAAGGATTACTTATCGGTGAAGGATTCGTTGGAGGCTATAGGCTTAACAATGATATCTGCTGATGTGATCATGTATCCAAAAATCACAGTGACTTTAAATGCACGAAATGAGAAAAAGGTTCTGGCAATGATTGATGCATTTGAAGGTATGGACGATGTGCAATATGTTTATACTAATGCCAATTTTTCTGATGAGGAAAGATAAGAACTCACCTTATGTAGTAGGCTTTAACATATAATATATCATGAATTATATCGGCTTTTACCTGACTTTTAGTCTTAGTTAATATTAGGTCGTTATTTGTCTATGCGATAGTAAATATATGATCTGTCCGATATTATTTTGTTTTTATAACATGGATATATAATATTCGTGGTAGTTTTTAGCTATGCTACATACTTTAATTTTCATGAGAGGTATTAATAACGTCATAACTCATGGTTATTTTAAGTTAATATTTTTCTTTTCTTTTAATAAAGACACTCACCCATATTTAATTAGAATGTTCAGCTTTATGAGATTATTATTAGCGAAATATTATGCAAGAAAGGTAAGTTCATGTTATTTTATACTATTTATGATGAATTGGTTTGCAAATAGTAATCAATGCTATTAATGTCGTATAAAGCTGGCTTTCTCGGGGATCCGTAACACACCGCATCGCAATAAATATTCGAGCACTGATTCATAAGACCTATCCAATCAGGTTCTTGGTGGTATCTCCTTGCAATCTTTTGCGTCAGTTTAATTACCCCGCATTGCATGAAGCTGTAGAAAAATTGACTTATCTGCAATTTTGTGTAAAAAAGTGAGAGCGTTCCTTTTTGGTCACTTTAGGCTATGGCATTACCAATGCGACCGTAATTCCTATAGCAGGCTAGACCCGAAGCCCGACCGGTCCCAGATGCCACCAGAATGCAAAGCAATAACTTAACTGGTAATGAAATAAACCAGAGGCTAAATTAACTAGCACGCATCGGAGTTATCGAATCCTTCCATCCCCGGAAATATCCGAAAATAATATTCCGGAAGGTATGGATAGGCATTGTAAATGTTGCGACAATAAATAGCTTACTGCCTAAATTCCTTAACAACTTATTGGAACTATTCATGAAGGGAGTGATCAGCCAGTCAAAAAATAATATGAACATCACAAAAGTGATCAGTGATATCGATAACATTACCTTGGTTGCTGATATTAGGCATTTTTCACTGACAGATAATCATTATTTTCCACCAATTAACTTACAAGAATGGTAAGCCCCTGATAAATACCCAATGCAATCATCATTAACATATAATATTGACTGATGATTTGTGAGACAGCTAAAGAGATTAAACCAAAAAGCTCATCATATATAAAGCCAGTGTTATTGCAGCAAATTCATCACTGAATTGTAGGCCAATCTGAATGTCTATCTTCAATATGTTTTTCATAATACTCGGCGATAGAAAAGCCATCCAACTCTCCTGAGTCGATACCTTCTGTTGAAAATAGACATACCGGACACCATAAAGTGCGATACAAAAAACGGACTCAACGATTAACACAGAAAAAGATACGCTAGCCCATACCATTTGGAAGACATGAAACTTACCCAATATAAAAATATAAGAAAGCACCAGGGTAGATGGAAGTCGTATCAGGATTAAATAAGATGTACATTTTGATCGTCCGATGTCGATATAATATTGAGATGGTATCATAGTCAGTAATATCGACATGAAATGAAAGTAGTTAATTGTTTTTGAAACTGACAATTAACCTTGACGAAACAACCGGAGAATAATTGGCATCCACCAAAAGATGACACTGCTGATCAAGCCTAAAGGCAGTGTACTCCATATACGGTTACCAATAATGATACGGATCTGATTCATGTTTCTTTGCGCGGTACTAACGAGAATACTTACAGAGTAAAATGACTTTAAAGAGAATGTCATGACTGCGATATAGCTGATGCTTGCCAATGCTGCCGCCGCAAATTCTTCTCCCCCCCCCACCTGAGCGACGAACAACATGGCAATTAAGCTGACACTTATGCTCAGTAATCTAACCAAACAAATAAGTTTGGAAAATCTGATTAGCTTTTTTGTATGTTCAGAAAACATACATATTGGTAGCCTACTCCCTTATTATATTCATGGTGTTGCGCATCTGTTGAATAATATCAATTGCAGGTGTCTCCTCAAGCAATTCATAATGACTGGCATCAATATTATGTATATGAACATCACTGGCGATACGAGTCCAGTTACCTTCATGTCTTCGCATTAACGTCTCATAGTATTAACTTAAGACGTTCATATTCTTACTATGAGTTTCACGCACATATATTTCCGATAATAGCATTGTTGGTTTTGTCGTTTTAAGAAATGTCGTATTGCCACGGTAAGTCTGTAGTTGGTGTTTCGCCATCATGTCAAACTATAACAATATGACCTGTCTGAACTTTTCCGTAAATACTTTAGAAACATCAAACGTATCAAGCTGATACACATTCAGTGCTAATAAATTATTCAATAAGACGAGAGCTGTGAATATCTACATTCTGGAAAAGATTGTTCCATCTCATCAATCAATTAAGGGCAGCGATAGGCTAGGAGTTTCTTATGTGTACAACTTTTGATGTATTATTCATTTAAATAACCGAGAATATCATTCGTGAATAATGTTGGTATATTTAAATTGTATGACAATATTAGTTGATAGTTCATTTTGAACCTAAATAATATAAAAATCAAGGGAAATAATATTTTAATAATAGTGTGCTTTTTGCAGAGCATTTTTACATATGCTATCCACCTAATTTATAGGAAAATATCAGTATTATTATTAATAATATGCCACTAATATAAGAAAGGAAGTATTAATATTAAGTTAGTACTATTTTAATGGGGTATTATTGACATTTAGTTAATTATTTCTCATGATGAAATGTCAATTATGATTTCTTTTTTTTTGCGTCTGTCCTATTTTAGTATATCTGTGTATAAAATATTTATTCAAGTTCATCCAAGCAGGGTGAAATCTGTAATATGTTACTATGGCCAGTGATAGTTAATTTATTATATTTTGAAAATTAATACGTACTAAGATCAATTATTAACGTACAAATTATAGGTCTTTCATATTTTATATCTGATATTAAATATTCTATAATTTGTTGGCTATTTAATGAAAAATTTTCTTATGAAAATATATTTTATGTATCTGAGACATAGGGGGGGTAAGATGTGGTGCTAATTCCAATTATATTCTTAAGTCATGTGCCTTAATTTCTTGATATTAGTATAAAAACAAGGTATATGTCTAATTGGACAGCATTATCCGTAATCTGTAGAAATATTCTGGTATTGATTTATGGATGTGGTTGGGTTGGAGTATTGAAGATAATACTACCAATTATTTCAGTTATTTAGAAGCTTTGATATACTCTTTGGAGAGGATGGTTAAATCATATGTAGTGTATATATATTGATAATATGGTTGCCGAAGATTGATATCTAGATTAGATATTTATTTTGTTGTAAATTTGTAAACTTTGATTGAAATATTCAAACAGAATTTTATTTTAAGGATGCACTATTGGGTCAGATGTGATCGGAGTAGTATTTTTAGCACTCAAATTTTCTAGGGTATTTTAAGATCAAGGTTGCATGCCTTCATACATTTTTATGGAGATTAAAGGTGAATTATGATCTTTCTCTAACAACATTGATACTGGAAGCTAGTTTATTGGTTAAAATAGTTATGTTGTTATTGTTATCGATCTCCTTGTATTCCTGGTTCTTGATTTTTAAGAAGCGCGGTGAACTAGTGTTGGCCAGGCAGGATGTGAATTCCTTTGAGGATAAATTTTGGTCAGGTAATGAACTTAAGCATCTTTATGAGGATATCTCATTACGATCATATAGCAGTAGCGGCATCACAGGTATATTTGAAGTTGGTTTTCGGGAATTTATTCGTCTGCAAAAAACTTCATCTAATTCTAGTTTCGTGCTAGAGGGTGTACAACGTGTTATGCGCGTTGCTTTGGCGCGTGAAGTAGAGCAATTAGAGATGTCATTGCCATTTTTAGCTACGGCTGGTTCAACGAGTCCATTCATAGGTTTATTTGGTACTGTATGGGGAATTATGAATTCATTTAGTTCTTTGAAGAATGTGCAACACGTGACTCTATCTATGGTAGCTCCTGGTATTGCAGAGGCTTTAATCGCTACCGCAATGGGTTTGTTTGCAGCTATTCCTGCTGTTGTTGCGTACAATAAATATTTGTATGAAGTAGAACGGTTAATCAATCGCTATGATGTTTTTTTAGAGGAATTTTCTTCTATTTTACAGCGTCAACAAAGTTAAAAAAATTTGCTGGTATGTCTGTATATAGAAACAAATTCCAACGTAAAAAACTGATAACCGATATTAATGTGGTGCCTTACATTGATGTTATGTTGGTATTATTGATCATTTTTATGATTACCGTGCCGATGTTAATTCAAGGAGTTAATGTTAATTTGCCGCAGGCCAATACTAATATAGTTGATGGTTTAGAACATAATAGTGAACTGTTGGTAGTTTCAGTCAATGCCGAGGGTAAATTTTATGTTGCTGCTGGCAAAAAACAAAAACAACCTATTGATGCGGAAGAATTAGTAATTAAGGTTGCGGCAGTTTTACGACGCCGACCCGATACGTTTGTTATGGTAAAGGGGGATAGATCGGTGAATTACGGTCAGGTAATTACAGTGATGTCCTTATTGCAACAGGCGGGTGCATCTAGCGTAGGTTTACTTACTGAGAAGTCTGATATTTTTGGCTTGCCCGATAAATTATATGAGAAATAGGATTATTGATAACTTAATTTTTTTTAGTTATTCTTTATTATTACATATCATTTGTATCGTATTTTTTATTATCGGCATCGAGGAGGTATCAGTACCCAGAATGGTAAAGATAGATACTGATATTGTAAAAGCGACGATGATAGATGAGAGCAGTATTCTATTAAAAATAGCTAGACGGCAGGTTAAGGAAGAGAAATCATTAAAAGTTTCGGAATATGAAAAGGAAGAAGCCCTAGAACAGCTGAAAGAAGGGCAAAAAGAAATTATGAGTAGTGAGCAGGAGTTTTTATATTTTGACATGCAGTCTAAAATGGAACGACATCATAATGCCATCTCTAAACAAGAGCAGAAGAGAATAGAAAAGATAAACAGTTTTGGGGGGGTGCTTGAACAGAAATTAGCAGAAGATAAGCGTGTTGCGCAGGAAAAAGCACGTTTAGTGGAGATAAAGCAGCAGGCTGAGAAAGAAATTAGGGCAGAAGAGGTGCGTGAACAGAAATTAGCAGAAGATAAGCGTGTTGCGCAAGAAAAAGAACTTTTAGCAGAGATAAAGCAACATGTTAAGCTTTATTGGACTCGACCAGCAAATACTAAAAATGGTTTGCAAGTTACACTGCGTGTAAGATTATTGCCGAGTGGGGATGTTGAAAAAGTGATGATAATAGAAAGTAGTAATAATATCATTTTTGATCGTTCGGCAGAACTGGCAGTGTATAAAGCATCACCTTTGCCTATGCCTCTTAATGCTAGAGTTGTCTCCAAATTTCTTAATTTTAACTTTATCTTTAACCCTTAGTAAAGGCTGATGATGGGTAAACAATGTTTAATAGTAATATGTCTTGTGATCGTATCATTGCCATGGCAAGCACAGGCAGTTTTAACTATAGAAATCACTGGTGGTGCAGAAGCAGCTTTACCGATAGCTATAGTACCTTTTGGTCATGAAGGCTTTAAGAGTGATCAGGATATTTCTAAAATAATTTGTGATGATTTGGCTCATAGTGGACGTTTTATACCGCTCCCTATCGATGATCTAATTTCTAGTCCTCACGAGGAATCTGAAGTTAATTTTAGAGATTGGCGCTTATTACGATCTGAAAGCTTGCTTGTGGGTAAAATCAGTAGTATCGATGGTAGAACCTATCAGGTGCAATTTCAATTATTTGATGTTTATAAGAATGAGCAATTAGTTGGTAGGCGCTATCAGGTATCCGCTTCTGGTCTACGTCGTCTAGCTCATCAAATTTCGGATTTAGTGTATGAAACATTGATAGGCGAGGCTGGAATCTTTTCAACTAGTTTAGTATTCGTAACAGATATGAAGCCTAGCGATGGCGAAAATATTTATACATTAAGGATCTCAGATGCAGATGGCACTAATAAGCGTAGTGCATTACGATCAAAACAACCAATTTTGTCACCAAGTTGGTCACCAGATGGTCAACGATTAAGCTATGTCTCATTTGAGCGTGGTAAAGCAGAAGTTTTTATATTAGAGTTACGTAGTGGTCTCATACATTTGGTTGCTGCATTTAAAGGTATGAATAGTGCTCCCGCATGGTCACCAGATGGCCAAAAATTGGCGTTAATGTTATCCAAAGATGGTAATCCAGAAATTTATATTTTGGAATTAGCGGCGGATGGCAAAGGCAAATTGGTACGAATCACCCACAACATACAGGTAATTGACAGTGAACCGGCATGGATGCCCAATGGTCATGAAATCATATTTACGTCAGATCGTGGCGGTCAGCCACAGATATATAGGATATCTACTGATGGTGGCAGTGCTAATCGTCTAACATTTGAAGGTTATTATAATGCTTCTCCTGATATCTCGCCAGATGGACGTAATATGACTATGATACATAGTGTTAATGGAAGATTTCATATTGCAGTTCAGGACCTAAAAACAGGTACAGTACAAGTTTTAACTGATGGTGGTACTTATGAGTCACCTATCTTTGCGCCAAATGGTCGCATTATTATATATGCCACTGAGCACAATGGTAGGGCAGTATTAGAGAAAGTGTCTGTCGATGGTAGAATTCATCAACGTTTAAAAAAATTAGGAAGTAATGTTCGTGAGCCGGAGTGGTCGCCTATCAGAAGGTAATTGAATATTAGGAGTATTTATCAAATGAAAATATTAAAGATATTTGCTTTATTGCTAACTGTAACGTTGTTACTAGCATGTACAGGTAATTATTTGCCAATTCAAGGATTTGATGCAAAGATGAAAGAAGGTAGGAAAATTACGCCCAATGAGCGTCATATGAAAAATTCGGGTACTGATGTTGATAATGCGATGGTTATGGATTTTGATGATGGCGTGAAACTAGAAAATGTCTTTGGTGAGGGTAGGTCGCGAGGATATGAGTTAACTAATACTATTAGTCCGCGATTAGATCATATTGTATACTTCAAATATGATAGTAGTAGTGTGAGCGAGGAAGCCTATGAAATATTAGAATCTGATGCTGCATATATTGGGGCACATTCGGATGTGACTGTACATTTAGCAGGTCATACTGACAAACGTGGCTCACGTGAATATAATCTTGCTTTGGGTGAGCGGCGTGCATTGTCTATACGTCAAATTTTAATATTATACGGTGCGAGTATTAGCCAATTTAAAGTAGTCAGCTTTGGTGAAGAACGTTTGGCTGTGGACAGTAATGATGAATCAGTATGGGAGCAAAACCGCCGTGTTGAGATAGAATATGTGGAGTACTAAAATATGAAGTTGATGGTCAAGAAATTATTATTGGCATTGATTATATCGGCACCAATCGTTTCAAATATAGTTTGGTCCAATGAGTTGAAGTTATTAAAACGTATTGAACGTTTGGAGCGTATTATTCAGGGTCAGGGCTTAGTCTCTTTACTGGCTCGTATTGAGCAACATCAAAATGAGATACAGAGATTAAGCGGTGGAACCGAAATTTTGAAGCATGAGCTTAATAAAATACAGCAACGTCAAAGTGAATTATATTCAGTAATTGAGCAATGGACGGAAATAGGAGCGTTAGGTATCGATGAAGGGGGTATGGATAAAATCTTTGATCTATCGTCTGTTACTGGACAAAAATTAACAATTAAAAAGACAGTGGGTAAGCTAGTGATGGTTAGCGAGGCTATTGGGTCAGATGAAACTACTGTTACTGCACCTTTGGTACAGTTAAAGAAAATATCTAATATCAATATTATGGTACCAGTGGATAATGGTGAACTAGCTTATCAATCAGCACTTCAAACATTACGCAGTGGTCAATATGAACAGGCAGCAGCAGCTTGGAAGGCTTTTCCTGAGCAATATCCCCATAGTAGTTATTTGCCTAATGTTTTCTACTGGCAAGGAGAAACAAATTATGTATTGCGTAATTTTGATCAAGCGATAGTGGCTTTTCAAACAGTTATTAATCAATTTATTACTAGCAACAAGGTGGCTGATGCGATGCTTAAACAAGGTTTCAGTCAATATGAGTTGGGTCAGGTCGGTATGGCAAAAAAAACGTTAATTGCGGTTATGCAAAAATATCCAAATACATCAGTGTCACGCTTAGCTAGAGCACGATTAAATCGTATTAGACGACAAATACACTAGGCTTATAAGTGAGTTGAATTTTATTTTTAATGTTTGCAGTGTCATAATTTATCTATTCTTTATGGATAATATGTGCACAATGATATCTGTATTCATATTTTATTAGATTGATAGGTTATTTCTATTGTGCTATTATGATACGAATGAAAGAGAGTTATAGAACCTGATAATTCATCAAAGATGATTGTCGAACATTGCTGTTCTGCATATTATGCATGGGGGATAGACGTGAGTTCATCATTTTATTGGCCAATTTGTGACTACTATTCCTATGTATTTCTAATGTTGGTAAAAATTGCCTTATTATGGTATAATAACTCGATTAATCAAATCGTAATATACACAATGTAAATTGTGTCTTGTTCTTTTATTGAAAATGCGTATCATTTAATTCGGTTCGGGCCGTTAGCTCAGTTGGTAGAGCACCGGACTTTTAATCCGATGGTCCCGCGTTCGAGTCGCGGACGGCCCACCAAATACTACTTTAAGTAATATACTTATCGATCTGGATGTCTTAATTTTAATTAGACAAACATTTAGGAAGTTGTGTTCTAAGTTGCATATTTTTATATTATCCAACATGGATCATTTAGGGTTATCTTATTTTTAACCAGCAACTTGAATAATAATATTAATAGTTTTATTTATATCTATTCTCTGATTAGTTTCAGCGCAATATAATACAATATTATTTTATTTTATTTTTGAACTAAGTCTTCTCCCCTGTGTCAATCTTTATATGTAATAATAAGGCGTGGTTATTGCAGTCATATGCCCTATAAATAGGGCATATTATCAGTTGTTTTTTTCAGCAGAGATTGTGGTTATAGATAAGGGTTCGGTCTAAATTTATTTTATTTAATTGGTGAATTTACCTACATTTTATGGATCAGACCTAAACGTTGGCAGATGGTGAAGGTGGGGTATGTACGATTCATACTGTAAAAATGTAAACCTGGTACGCCAGCATTTATTAAATTTTGGGTAAAACTTGTTAGAAAATCTATGGTGAATGCTTCTAATGATCTTTTATCATCCTGAAAGCCTTCTAATCGTTTTCGTAACC
The DNA here is from genome assembly GCA_013215805.1 of Piscirickettsiaceae bacterium. GTDB lineage: Bacteria > Pseudomonadota > Gammaproteobacteria > Nitrosococcales > Methylophagaceae > 41-12-T18. Next base: position 106,559 of record JABSQM010000014.1, on the reverse strand, counting down.
ATCGAGGTATTTCTGCGCCACAAGCATCAGAAAAGCGTTTTAGCTGCAAAAAATTATTAATTGGCATGATGCCAGGAATGATTGGAATGTCTATATTATTTTGTTGACAGTGTTCGATAAGGTGTAAATAAGCATCAATATTATAAAAATATTGGGTGATTGCACCATTTGCTCCGGCATCCACCTTACGTTTTAAGATGGTCAAATCTGCGTGGGTGGATGGAGCTTGAGGATGTACTTCGGGATAGGCTGCAACTTCAATGTTAAAGAAATTACCAGTCTCTTTACGGATAAATCTAACTAGCTCGTTAGCGTAACGAAAATCCCCAGGATCGCGCATGCCTGATGGGAAATCTCCTCGTAGAGCAATGATCCTATGAATTCCATTAGATTGGAATATATTAAGTAGCTTCCTAATGCCTCCAATTGTTGAACCCACACAGGATAGATGGGGGGCTGCATCAATTCCAGTCTTTACCTGATCCTTTTGGATCTCCATTACAGCATTTAGGGTATTTCCTTGGGTTGAGCCACCAGCACCGAAGGTGACGGAGTAAAATTTAGGTTGGAGTGGTGCTAGCTGTTGGCGAACATGACGTATTTTTGCCTTACCTTTATCTGTCTGTGGTGGAAAAAATTCGCAACTAAGAATTAGATTATGTGACATGGTGTGTACAATTATAAAAATAATAGATTAAGAAGAGGAGGAATACTGATATCTTATTAATAACGATAATGCTCGGGTTTATATGGGCCGCTCTTACTTAAGTTTAGATATTCTGCTTGTTTAGAGGTCAACTCAGTTAATTGTGCACCAATTTTTTCTAGATGTAGACGCGCCACCTTCTCATCTAATAATTTTGGTAAGACATAAATCTTATTGGTATACTTATCACTGTTATGCCATAACTCAATTTGAGCCATGACTTGATTGGTAAATGACACCGACATTATGAAGCTAGGGTGGCCATTGGCACATCCTAAATTTACTAATTTACCTTCAGCTAGCAGAATGATACGCTTGCCATTAGGGAAGATAATTTGATCAACTTGTGATTGGATGTTTATCCACTCATATTGACGTAAAGATTCCACCTCAATTTCAAAATCGAAGTGTCCGATATTACAAACTATGGACTCATCTCGCATTGCTTTCATGTGATTATTGGTGATTACATTAATATTACCGGTAGCAGTAATAAAAATATTTCCTAATTTAGCAGCATCATCCATATTCACAACGCGGTGACCTTCCATAGAAGCTTGCAAAGCGCAGATAGGATCAATTTCTGTTATCATCACGGTGGCACCCATGAATTTGAGCGCCTGAGCACATCCTTTGCCAACATTGCCATATCCTAGTATTACGCATATTTTTCCTGCGATCGTTACGTTTGTTGCACGTTTAATGCCGTCTAACAAAGATTCCCTGCAACCATATAAATTATCAAATTTTGATTTTGTGGCCGAATCATTGACATTGATAGCAGGAATTTTTAGCTTCCTATTTTTCATCATTTTATATAAACGATGTACACCTGCTGTCGTTTCTTCCGATAATCCCCTAACACTTTTCAATAATTCAGGGTATTCATTATGCATAATTTGAGTTAAATCACCTCCGTCATCCATAATTAAATTTGGATGCCAATTATTTGGGCCGAAAATAGTCTGTTTGATGCACCAGATAGCTTCCTCATCAGTTTCATTTTTCCAGGCGAAGACAGGTATTCCTTGTATCGCAATGGCCGCTGCCGCCTGATCCTGAGTTGAAAAAACATTGCACGAAGACCAGCGTACTTCAGCTCCAAGATTTATCAATGTTTCAATTAATACCGCAGTTTGAATAGTCATATGCAAACAACCGGCGATGCGAGCTCCATATAATGGATTGCTATCAGAGTACTCCGTATGAATGGCCATTAATCCAGGCATTTCATTTTTTGCAATTTCAATTTCCCTTTTACCCCATTCAGCCAAACTAATGTTAGCTACTTTGTAGTCAGGAATGAGGTTTTCAATGGGAGCATTCATTTCTAAATTCCTTGCAATATCCATAATTACAGATGGATAGCGATAGTTAGATAGCAGCACATAATTCATTAGCCAGGTCAGTTTTTTCCCATGTAAATTCGGGTTCTTCGCGACCAAAGTGACCATAAGAGGCTGTCTTTAGGTAAATAGGACGAATTAAATCTAACATTTCTATGAGTCCGATTGGGCGCAGGTCGAAATGTTCAGATATTAAAGCCTCAAGTTTATTGTCAGAAATTTTGCCGGTACCAAACGTTTCAATATTAATTGAAATTGGTTTTTCTACGCCAATGGCATAAGATAACTGAATTTCACATCTTTCAGCCAAACCTGCAGCAACAATATTTTTTGCTATATATCGACCAGCATAAGCAGCACTGCGATCAACTTTGGATGGATCTTTGCCTGAAAATGCCCCCCCACCATGTCGAGCCATGCCCCCATAAGTATCAACTATAATCTTGCGTCCAGTTAAGCCGGCATCTCCGATAGGACCACCAATGATAAATTGCCCGGTTGGGTTGATGTGGAATATTGTATTTTTAGTTAACCATTCGGTAGGAAGTGTTGGCTGTATGATAACTTCCATGACTGCTTCCTTTAAATCTTTTAATGATATATCAGGGTTGTGTTGTGTGGATAATACTATCGTATTTATGCCTACTGGCTTGCCATTCTCATAAATAATGGATATTTGGCTTTTAGCATCAGGGCGTAACCATGGTAAAGTGCCATCCTTGCGCACTTCAGCTTGGCGCCGTACTAAGCGGTGAGCATAGGTGATGGGTGCGGGCATTAATACATTTGTTTCATTGCTGGCATAACCAAACATTATACCTTGATCCCCAGCACCTTGATTTTCTGATATGTCCCTGTTCACGCCCATCGCTATATCAGTAGATTGTTTGCCAATCAAAGACATGACCGCACAAGTTTTTCCGTTAAAGCCAACTTCCGAGCTTGTATAACCAATATCCATAATGGTTTTGCGAACTATGTCTTCTAAGTCAACCCACGCGCTAGTAGTAATCTCACCGGCGATGATGGCTACACTAGTTTTTATCAGTGTTTCGCAGGCAACGCGGGCGTTTGGGTCTTGACGTAATATCTCATCTAAGATAGCATCAGAGATCTGATCTGCAACTTTATCTGGATGACCCTCAGATACTGATTCGGATGTAAGTATTAAGCTGTTACTCATTATTAATTCATAATTTATTACAAAAAGAAGTTATATTATACATATAAGTACAAAAATTTTTTGGTGACAACAAATTTATGATATAACTGATTATCGATCATTTAAACTAGTATTAACGGCTGACCTAATTCAGGAACAGATGTTAATGATCCCATGAATCATCATTATGTCATAGAGTCATATAATCTATGGTTCACATAAGATATGACTTTGAGTGAAATCATACAGGAAAATGTAAGTTATAACACTAAATTAGTATTTTTAAATCATAATTGTGGTACTGGTAGGTGTTGTACATTAAAAGATGCCTATTGCTATCGGTGTTGGCCATCTAATTCATTGGTATATCAATGAAATATCTGAATCAATGTTTTTTCTAACACAGTATTCAATCTGATCGAATCATAAATCTAATTATATTTCTTAAGAAGTAGAGGTATTTTTTCTAAAATTTATATCATATTTTGGATAAAATATCATGAATTATTATATATCAAACATTACATATATATTCATATAATTCTGACATGGTTACTTTATTAAATTTTATTTTTATGTTATATGAATTAATATAACTATTCTAGCATTCTACATGCATCAACGATAACTGAAGAAATTTATTAATGCTGTCTTTTTTTAACTAAATGTGTACTCATATTATAATGAATTATTTAAATTTAATATTCTATTCAGTTGGCTGATCTTCCTAAATTTAAAATGTAGTTTTATTTTATCGATTTGAGACGATATCTTTTGTTTATGTGATCGTCATATTAATTATCAATAAAAGTAATAACTATATTAGTTATGAAAGTTGATAATATAATATGATTTTCAATCTCATGTTACTATATTTTATCTCTAAATTTGTGATTTCTAGTTAATTTTTAGGGTATATAGATTGATACGGCTTGAGGTAGTATCTATTAAAATCGTATTTTTGGTGGGTGTATTTATACTCAAGCAATTATGAATAATTTTCTCTATAAATTAAGATATTGTGATGATTGTAGTGTATTTATTTTAAAATAAATATTTAATTTTTATAGATATTTGATATGACTCGATCTAAATGTACATTAAGGCAAGCTCATCGCTTATCTGTCGCTCCAATGTTATATCGGACTAACCGTGATTTTAGATATTTTTTGCGCCTTATTTCTAAGCATTGTCTTCTTTATACTGAAATGGTAACTACTGGTTCATTGATTCATGGTAATCGAGATCGTTTCATGAATCATGATATTAGTGAGTATTTACTTGCTTTACAGTTAGGGGGGTCCTCTCCCGAAGATTTGGCAAAGTGTGCACGTTATGGTCAAGATGCAGGTTATAATGAAATAAACTTGAATGTGGGGTGTCCAAGTGATAGGGCATTATCAGGAGGTTTTGGCGCATGTTTGATGGTAAGGCTAGATTTGATAGTAGAGTGTATATCTGCTATGAGAGCTGAAATTGACATCCCTGTAACCGTCAAAACTAGACTTGGAATTGATAGCATGGACAGCTATGAGTTTATAACTGAATTCATTGGTAGAGTGTCTGAAGCTGGTAGCGACGCATTTATTTTGCATGCACGCAAGGCGTGGTTGCAAGGCTTAAGTCCAAAGGAGAATCGTGATATTCCACCTTTAAATTACCAGAGAGTGTACCAAATTAAAAGAAATTTCCCACATTTACACATTGATATTAATGGTGGCATTCATGCACTATCGGAAGTGCAACTGCATTTGAATCAGGTTGATGGTGTGATGATTGGCAGGGCTATTTGTCATTCTCCCTATTTGTTAGCTGAAGCTGATAATTTGCTATTCGCAGATGATCATTCGATACCAACTCGTCATCAGATTATAGAGCAAATGCTGCCTTATGTTGAGCAACGTATGACTGAGGGTTGCTCATTGAAATCAATTACGAGTCATTTGCTCGGCATGTTCCAAGGTCAAATAGGTGCAAGGCGATGGCGCCGATACTTAAGTGAAAAATCTCATTTAGAACGAGCTGGACCAGAGGTATTACAAAAGGCCTTGGCTCTAGTTCCTGAGTCCGGTACGACTGTTAAGTAAATACAAGGCAAATATTATTAAACCTATAATACAAACTAGAATGATGGTGAAGGCAATTGACACTGATATATCAGATACACCTAATATTCCGAACCGGAAAGCGTCGACTATATAGAGTATAGGGTTTAATAAAGATATGTTTCTCCAAAATTCTGGCAATAAGGTAATTGAATAAAATACTCCACCAAAATAAGTGAGAGGGGTTAGTATAAAAGTTGGAGTAATGGCGATTTCATCAAAGCTGCGAGCATAAAGGGCGTTAATGAAACCGCCTATAGCGAATAAAATTGCGCTCAACAGTACTATACTGACTGTGACTACTGGATGCTGTATTGGTAATTGAGTAAAAAACAGAGACACTATGGTGACAATGAAGCCGACAGATAAACCACGTATGGTGCCGCCTGCAACATAACCTGCTAGGATCAGATAATTAGGTACTGGTGCTATGATCAGCTCTTCAATATAGTTTTTGAATTTAGCGCTGTATAATGATGAGGCTACATTAGAATATGCGTTATTAATTACAGCCATCATAATAATACCAGGTACTATGTATTGCATATAATTAAAACCACCCATTATACCTATTCGATTACCAATCAGATTTCCAAAAATAATGAAATATAGAGCCATGGTAATGGCGGAAGGAAGTAAGGTTTGAGGCCAAATACGTATGAAACGTCTTATCTCACGTGTTAGCAATGTATTAAACGCGATCCAGTGAAGTTTATGTTTATTAGTATTCACAATCCCATCTCTGTAGATTTCACAAGATTTAAGAATAGCTCCTCTAAGCGATTCGCTTTGTTTCTCATGCTACAGACCTCGATGTTTTTGGTTGTCAACAACTCAAACAGATCATTCAGGCTTTCTGTCCTATCCAGCTCTATTTCTATTGTAGTACTATCAATAGACTTAAAGATTAGGTTATTTAGATTGATATCACTTGGTAGTGGATATTTAAGATCTAATATAAAGGTTTCTTTTTCCAAACGGTTAATTAGGGATTTCATATCTGTATTTTCGATAATATTGCCTTTGTCAATAATGGCAATCTTTCGGCATAAATTTTCGGCTTCTTCCAAATAATGCGTCGTCAAGATTATAGTAGTGCCCTTCTCATTTATTTTTCGGAGAAAGTCCCACATAGAGCGTCTTAGCTCAATATCTACTCCAGCGGTAGGTTCATCAAGAATGAGTAATTTAGGAGAATGTATTAATGCACGTGCAATCATTAAACGACGTTTCATCCCTCCAGATAAGGCTCCAGCAATCCCATGACGTTTGTGCCATAAACCAAGTTGATCTAACAGTTCATCAGCGCGTGCTCCAGCTTGTAAAGCGCCTATGCCGTAATATCCTGCTTGTGTAATTAGAATATGTTTAACTTGTTCAAAATCATTGAAATTAAATTCTTGAGGTACTAGACCTATATGGCTTTTAGCCTCGTCACCATTAGTATCAATATCACTATTAAATACTAGTACTTTACCTTTAGTTTTGTTCATCAAAGAAGCAATGACACCTATAGTGGTTGATTTGCCAGCACCGTTAGGTCCTAGCAGAGCAAAAAAATCACCATGTTCGACTTCAAGGTTGATACTGTTGAGTGCCTGTAGGCCATTTTTATAAATTTTGCTTAATTTATAGATGTTCAACGCCTTCATCTGAGAATCTCAAGCATGATATTAAACATATTAGGTTATCATGCTTAAATGACAGAAGATAACTTTTCATCAAAACAGACGCGATTTACTCCTATTCCTAAGACAGAGGCAGAATTGTTAAATCGATGTGAGATAATGGCTGGGCAAACATTAGGTCAGATCGCTTTTAAATTATCTATGACAGTACCGGAAGATTTACGCCTACATAAGGGATGGGTAGGACATTTATGTGAAAATTATTTAGGTGCTAATGCTGGCGATAGGGCTGAACCTGATTTTTTGGACATTGGAGTGGAACTTAAAACCTTACCTGTAGATGCTCATGAAAAACCCAAGGAGTCAACATATGTATGTACTATGCCAATACGGCAGATAGATGCGTATAGTTGGCAAAATAGTTGGGTGAAAAGAAAGCTATCTCGGGTATTATGGGTGCCAGTAGAAGCTGCTAGAGATATACCTTTGGCAGAACGATACGTAGATAATTTCTGGATATGGCGACCGTCATTTGCAGAAGAATGCTCATTGCAGCGAGACTGGGAAGAGTTGATGGATAGGATTGTATTGGGCGAGCAAGCAGAGATTACTTCACAGGAAGGGGAGTATTTACACATTCGTCCAAAGGCAGCTAATAGCTTAGTATTAGTAAGAGGAATGTCAAATGGTCATACCAGTGCATTTATAATTCCCAAAGGATTTTATTTAAGAACATCCTTTACGGGTCCGTTATTACATCAGTCTTTATATAACTGATGTCGGTGCCAAAATAGGTGATATTAATCATTATAGTTTAATGATGTATGTGTAAACAATTAATAGTTAATGGGGGTGTTATGGATCATATGAGTATTATTTGATAGGCATGGAGTACTTATTTTCTAGGCTTTGCAGTATTTATTGTATCGTTATGACTTCTGGATTATAGTATGATTGATATTTACCACTGAGATCCCCCAATTTTAACAAATATTAGTAGCTTAGCAATGTCATGATGCTTTTATTGGAAGTGCTGAATTTCTAATGAATGCATCCTCAAAATTCAAGGTGTTATATTTTTCAAATTGATCTGGATATTTAATAATTGTAATGCTATCTTTATAGTATTGTTCCTAATTTTTTATATTTAGAATATAGCTGGAGGTTATAGGTACAAAGATATTTTTCAGAATAATTTATCAGTATTATTATGTACTTATTAAAGCGCGAACTTGTTGTGATATTAACAATATTGTCTGTTGCTTCAATTAACTATATTGATGTACTATGCATAGTATGTTTTATATGAAAAAAGATAAGATCTGTGCTATATTATCTGCAGTGTCGGCGATAATTGTAATCATTACTAGTTTATGTTGTGTTGGGATGTCATTTTGTTACTTCATGGTCTTGCAATACTATCAGTAAGCTCAAGCACTTCTTGTTATTCTATTACTAGAAGTAAATATGTAATATTGTTGGAAAAATTAATATGATATCTCGAATTATATCGTCATATTTAACTTGGGTTATCTAGGATGTGTTTAGGTCATTTAGCTTTGTATTTTTTGTAAAGATTACTCATAGTTATTGTTGCAAGAATTTGATAGGTAAGAACAACGTATATTAAAATACTTTTTATTTATGATAATTGCAGTCATGCAGAAATAATAATTTCAGAGTAATTGGTGAAATTATTATTGTACATTGGCATGTGTTGAAGTCTATTAATGACCTTCTGACTTGAACAAGTTATGCTCTTATCATGATTCATTCACCTAAATTATAATTTAAAAATTATATTATATAAATTAATCTTTTATTGATGCCAGTATGGGAGTATACTTCTAATGGCGAAGATCTTTTTCATGATAACCAACCGATAGTTAGTAAGTATAAAGGGTGGCTATGGCATTGATCATGTAGGATTATTGACACGTGTTTATTAAGATGCTAAATTTTATTTGTGGTGAGAAAACTCTGTGATAATATTAGTAGGGGGTACAGTATTAATTGGTGATGAAATATAAAAATGACTTTCATTGTGTTTGGTATCTGTATTTTATGGGTGCAACCATACATTTTTATACATGTTGATTGGTTTATCCTAATTTTTTATAATTTATTGATCAAGCGTATTGATTTATTAATTAAATTGGTTAAACCTATTAGGTTATTAGATTTTTACCTGGCAGTAGTATAAAGTTAAGATCCAAAGGGCCTGTCGAGATATGATAGTTTTTAATGTTGATATCGAGATGATAAAGGATGAACGTTTATTGTCACCCTGCCTTAATGATGTGATATGTTCGTAAATTTTTAAATATTATTTTGGGATAAGCAATAAATTTGATTGTGGCTTATGATAATATACTGGTAAATATTGCGCAGAAATTGAATTTAACGCTTATTAAGAGTGCTACAATATATATGTAATGATTGAGTTATGTTTCTCTAAATTATGGAAGAAAACGATGCAATATATGATATTTTTATAATAAATTGTACTGAGATTAAACATGGATAAATATGAATTAGGCGTATCAGTATCATTGCCATGAGCGGGTATCTACATATCTTGCGGGATATTTAAGTTGAAAGATCTGTTTTTTTTTTGGTTATTTAGGTACTGATTGGGGGGAGGATAGACGTTTTACTACAGTAATTGGCACTGTCATTAATAAATTTATAATAGCAGAGATACCACAATTATTCCTATCAATGGTAGAATAGCTGATATTTTAGTAACTCAGATATAAATGTAGAATGAATAGAATCTACTGTTACAAAAAATTAAGTTCTTTTCACTCTTTTATAATTAGAGCTAATCATTATGCAATTAAATTTAAGTGGACGACATATCGAAATTACTGATAGTCTGCGTAATCATGTCAATGAAAAATTTAAAATATTAATTCGCCATTCTGATCATATGACCAATGTCCATGTTATCCTAACAGTAGAGAAGTTACGTCAAAAAGCTGAAGCGACGGTACATGTTGGAAGTGCTGATCTATTCGCTTCTGATGAAAATGAAAATATGTATACTGCTATTGAAAATATGGCAGCGAAACTTGATCGTCAGATTATTAAGCATAGAGATAAAATTAAGAATCATCATCAGGTTGATGCTGCCCAAATAGAATATGATGATATATAACAAGGTTTTCTTATGTTAAACGTCGCACAAATTGTTAGTGTAGATAATATTAGTCATCGTAATAGTGCCTCTAGTAGGAAACGTGTACTTGAAAAACTCAGTCAAATGCTAGCATCTAATACCAGTGATACGACAGCGGAAAAAATTTTTCAAGCTTTGCTTGATCGCGAAAGATTAGGCAGTACTGTATTGGGTAAGGGTGTGGTAATTCCTCACGCTAAACTCCCTGATATCACACATACTATTTCCGCCATGATGACTTTGAAACAACCAATAAATTTTGATACTGCAGATGATCAGCCTATAGATATTGCCTTTGCTTTATTGGTACCTGAGGAGAATAGAGATCGTCATTCCCAGCATTTATTACAATTGACCACTCTATTTCGTAATGCTGATGTCTGCAAAAAAATTCGTGCTACAATCAATGCCGAGGAAATATTTAACATATTATTATTTATGGATAGTTAAAATTTAGATAGCTTAGTATTGGACATTATTAATCGAAATAATTTAGGCTGTTCTATCATAGTGTCCCAATGAACATTAACGACTATGAAATATCAAAAATCATAGGTCACCTAGGTTAGGTGTATGTGAAATTATAATTTTCACCGAAATGATTATATTTAAGGCATCCTTTTATGATGGATGATTTGTTTAAATGATTATAGTAGTGAGGATGTTTCGTTAACCTTATGCATAGCTGTGTGAGTTAAGCGTGATTCATAGTTATGGTGCATTCTGTCAAAAGTATATCAATAATATTACTTATGTCATGTTACTAAACATAAAATATGCGTTTACTGTTTCTACAGTATCACATGATTATGTGATATTAGTATTAAGTTATTCACTATTTTAACTTTAACATAAGTTTATTGCTTTTATTTATCATATTTTCCTTTCTGGATAGCTATGCAAACTGACGATGATAATGCTCATTATCATTTACATGTCTATACTAGCAATAATCAATGAAAATAAAACACTCGGGGGTATATTATTAATATATTGGATGAGTAAGCTTATTTATTATAATATGATTATTTCATATCCTTAAGTTGAGATAAAAACTGGATTATTAATTTTCTAAATTCTGTAATTAAAGATTTATTTATTTGAGTTATATCTAAAGTTTACTATTCTTAAGATATTTTATTAAAGTATAGTACTCTTATTTATATAATATCTAATTCATTGATTACAATGGAGGCCAAATATATGTTCGGAGATAAAATATGATATTTATAAGACCATGGGCTATCGTGGTAATCATGGATATTATTATCTGTATCTTTCATCCTCATCATTTAAAGAAAAATTATAAAATATAAATAGAGATGGTTCTTTCATTTTATATAATATATTTAGATCGATCTCTGGTCATATTTCATGCAGTGTCTCCTCCGATCGTGATCAAATTTTAGTTATTATATCTGTTGATGAAATTTTTTATGTCAACAATAACCTATTGATTCTTAATGGTTTGTTATTAGTTCCAATACTATTTGAAATGATTTGGACTAGGTGTTGGCAATGCTGAATGTTATCTTTATTTTCGACAGAATGCTATTAATTAATATGCTTAATTAAATTGGTGACCCATATATATGCAATCACAGTGACGATGTAAATCATATTTATCGTATCTTGTTCAATCAGAATACATTTGATAATCAATCATCAAATGGTTATCCTGGATATTGTATCATATATTACATAAGAACAATTCTTTACAGATGTAGTATCAATGCGACTTTATGTCATTGCTCTGCCTCTGTTACCTAATATGAGGATGCACCTTTTGATACCATCATCTTGTGCATGTAATTAGGTATATCAGTTATGGTTGATATTGACACAGCTTGTATAAGATATTATAGATGATTTAATATTAATATAAGTAGGAGCTGTATGAGGAAATCCTATGGTATTACAATCGAATTGAAGCTGGTGCTATACTCGAGATTGTCCTTAGCACAGTATGTACGGATATGTTTGTAAAGCATGTTTATTTGATCAATAGGTACAAATTATTGTGTATCGATTTAATTGATCTCGCATAAGGATGTAGGCTAAAAGGTATTTTCTTTTATATAAAGTCTTTCAGATCGAGTGTAATATAATTAGTTGATAATCCAAAATTAATGCATGCTATGTCGGTGGGTAGATGTCTGGGACATTTTAAATTAATTGTGACTCGAAACTATTGTTGATATAAAATCTATTTATGAAGACGAAACTTTATTTATAAGACTATCGTTGCATGAAATGAGGATTTCTTAATATTTAGCTATGGAGGATATCACAATACTTTAAAATATGTAGAATAATTTATTTGTCAATATCTCATGCGATCAGGATGCGGGTGATAATCATCTACATCACAATAAATTTTGATTATTATATTCTCTGTACATGTTCTCCTTTTTATCCATATTACTGCTTAAATAAATATTATTTAAGCAAAATAATATCTATAATTGATATTAATATTAAAGGTTACATTAAGATATTTGTGAATTTATAATCTGGCACCCTTGCTTTCCTTTTCAAGGCATATACCTTATATAATCGATCGATTATAATGAACGATATTGCGGCATTTGATGATTCGTTATACCTATAGTTATTTTTGTAAATTTGATAAAATCACTATCACTTTTATTCATTAGTGGTACCCTTATTTAACACCGGAAATTAATATGTCTGGTAACAGCTTTGGAAAACTTTTTACTGTCACAACTTTTGGTGAAAGCCATGGCCAATCTTTAGGGTGTGTCGTTGATGGTTGTCCTCCAGGATTAAAACTTAGTGAGGATGATTTGCAAGGAGATTTAGATCGTCGTAGACCCGGCAAAACACGTCATGAAACTCAGCGTCGTGAATTAGATCGGGTACAAATTCTTTCTGGAATATTTGAAGGTGCTACCACAGGTACACCCATTGGGATGATTATCAACAACACCGATCAGCGCTCAAAAGACTACAGTAGTATTATGCATCAGTTCCGTCCGTCACATGCTGATTATACCTATCACCATAAATATGGTTCTCGTGATTACCGGGGTGGAGGTCGAGCATCTGCGCGTGAAACTGTTATGCGTGTTGCCGCTGGTGGCATAGCAAAAAAATACTTGTATCAACGTTATGGCATTAAAATTAAGGGCTATTTATCTCAGCTTGGTCCCATAGTCATCGAAAAGTTAGATTGGGAGCATATGGAAAATAGTGCCTTTTTTTGTCCAGATCCTGACAAGGAACAGCAATTAGAAAATTACATGGATGTCTTACGCAAGGAGGGGAACTCTGTTGGCGCTCGAGTAAGGGTCATTGCTAGAAATGTACCTCCAGGCTTAGGGGAACCTATTTTTGATCGACTAGATGCCGAAATTGCTCATGCTATGATGAGCATCAATGCTGTTAAGGGAGTTGAAATTGGCACTGGTTTTGAATCAGTAACTCAAAAAGGAACTGATCATCGTGATGAAATAGCACCAGAGGGTTTCCTTAGTAATAATTCAGGTGGTATACTTGGCGGTATTTCTAGTGGTCAAGATATCTTGGTAAGCATAGCTTTGAAGGCGACATCTAGTCTTCGTATTCCTGGCCATAGTGTCGATACTCAAACCAAAAGGGTTCTGGTGGTTACTAATGGTAGGCATGATCCTTGTGTTGGTATTCGTGCTACTCCTATTGCTGAGGCGATGTTATCGCTTGTATTGATGGATCACATGTTACGCCACCGTGCTCAAAATATTGATGTGGCCACCAATATGCCAATCATCCCACCACAAGTATAGATCCAGTATATATATACGTTGCCCATCACAATGTTATATTAATTTTTGTTCAATAATCCGGTGCTATTATATATTTTAGCGGTTATTATCATGTCTAAATGTCATTTATTATTGTAATGCACTTTATCGCGATATATCAACGAAATGCCCAGCAATGGCTGCAGCTGCAGCCATTGCTGGACTAACTAGATGCGTACGCCCTCCTGATCCCTGACGACCTTCAAAATTACGATTTGATGTTGATGCGCAATGCTCACCTGGCTCTAACCGATCACCATTCATTGCCAAACACATTGAGCAGCCAGGATCTCGCCATTCAAAACCCGCATTAATAAAAATATCATCCAATCCTTCCTGTTCAGCCTGTTGTTTTACTAATCCTGAACCCGGTACAACCAAAGCCTGTATCAAGTCGTCTGCTACATGTCGATTATTAATTATATTGGCAGCTTGACGTAAATCCTCGATTCTAGAGTTAGTGCAAGAACCTATAAAAACACGATTAATTTTAATATCAGTAATATTCATATTGGCATGTAACCCCATATACTTTAAAGCTTGTTCCATACTATTACGTTTAATATAATTTGATTCTTTAGCAGGGTTAGGTATTTTATCATCTACAGCAACAACCATTTCTGGAGATGTCCCCCATGTAACTTGCGGTTTGATATTTGAAGCATCAATTCTAATCATTTTATCGAATGTAGCATTAGTATCGCTATATAATTCAGACCATGATAAAATAGCCTTATCCCAATTTTCGCCTGATGGTGAGAGGGGTCTTCCACGCAGATATTCGATAGTAATATTATCAGCGCTAATAAGGCCTATACGTGCACCAGCTTCAATAGTCATATTACAAATAGTCATGCGACCTTCCATTGAAAGTTCTCTAATAGCAGTTCCATCATATTCAATGGTGTAACCTGTGCCTCCAGCAGTGCCTATTTTACCGATAATATTCAACATGATATCCTTAGCTGTTATTCCAGGTCTGCACTTACCATCAACGTGCACTAGCATATTTTTTGTTTTTTTTTGGATCAGACATTGGGTAGCCAATACCTGTTCTACCTCTGAGGTGCCTATACCAAATGCCATAGCTCCGAAAGCACCATGAGTCGAAGTATGAGAGTCACCACAGACCACGGTCATTCCGGGTAATATCAACCCTTGTTCTGGACCAACAATATGTACTATGCCTTGGCGGTTATCCGATAGACCAAACTCAGTGATACCAAAATCTCTGCAATTTTTATTTAGAGTTTTTACTTGAAGGCGAGAGATTGGATCAGTAATACCTTGGCTTCTATCATCTGTAGGAACATTATGATCTGGTGTGGCCAATATTGATTTAGGACGATGAGGGACTCGGTTTGATGAGCGCAGACTTTCAAAAGCTTGTGGTGAAGTCACTTCGTGTATAAGTTGGCGGTCTATATAAATTAGGGAGGCACCGTTGAAACTACTGCTAATTACATGCTGATCCCATAATTTATCATAAAGAGTTCTATCTTGAGTCATGTTAGTATTGAAATGTATAAAAAATCCATTATACAGATTTATAAAAATTATAAGAAAATTAATATAGATAGCTTACCAGTCATATCGGTCGCTTTTAAACAAATTAACACTATTAATTAATATTAATTTTAGTCTATTATGTCTTTAAATTAAACTAGTTTTTATATGCATTATTTGTTATTCTTGGTGATATTATTTACTGAATCTATATGCACGTGCTTATATAAATCACAAAAAAGCCCCGACTTTAAAAATTCGAGGCTCTCACTTGCTATTCAAACATTAATTTGTTTACCAACGGACCTCTGCTCCGAAAGAGATGTCTTTTTGATAGAGGATTGTACGTTTTTCAGTTATGACCTTACAAACTTCAGCAATTAATCTGAGGTTGTCAGTCAGATCGTGGTAAATACCAAAAGTCCACCGGTCAGCTTCATTTGCATTACCTTTTGCACCTAAACTATATTCCAGAACTCTAGAGTAGTTTACTGATACTAATGTTTTTTCTTTAAAGCGATAACCACCTTGGAGGACATACTGATCCCATCTTACCTTTTGAGCCTTTTTAGCTTTTGTATTTTCATTTTCGTTTTCAGGCTTAGCATCAGTGGAGCCCGAAGAATCAGAGTATTGAGTCATAAATTCCCAACCGTGGATATGCAAAGTAGCTCCGACTGTTATAGCCTGTTCACCTTTAGGTGCATCTGCTTTATTGGCTATATCATTTCCTGTGTTCATACCGGAGAACCAAAACATGTACTTGCCTCCATCTATAACACCTTTGTAATTTACATCACCTTCATATCTACGATCTTTAGAATCACGTTGACTTGTCTGCATACTACCTGTAGGTAATTTATTCTGCAGTCTTTGGGTTCCGCCACCATTCTCAGATATAGAGAAGGCAATCTGGAGGCCTTTGACCCTCTTCGAGGTCCATCTAAATTGTTGACGCCATGCAGCATAGTCATGACCTATACCGATGCCACCTAAGGTGCTATTAGCATTACCACCAGTACCATAGCCTACCCCCCTATAAGTTTGTTCAGTTACCATATTATGTGAGCCGTAAAGACCTAAAGCTCTCCCTGCTAATATTTGACCAAATTCACCATCAACCGTAAAGTAGATCTCACGTTGTTCAAGATTTTGATGACCAGATTTGTTGGTACTTGGGCTTAAGGAAATATGAGCATTTATATTAAGACCATTTGTTTTTGGTATTTTAATATTAAATTTTATGAATCCTGCTATTCTACCACCACGGACTTCATTATAATCATCACGGTTTTTATCGTCAGTCATAATCATGAATTGGTTGATTTTACCAGTCACGGATAATTGCCAGCCATTCTCAATGCTAGCGATGATCTTCGCGTTAGCTGCACTCGTTGCTGCTAGAGCAATTAAGACCGCAATGGCTGTCTTATTAAATATCATTTTATATACCTTTAAATTTATTAACATATTAGCTTAGCTTATTTTCATTGACTGGATTATTGGAACCCATCAGTCATGTATTCTCCACATTGAGAATGACTTTGCAACTCTTTTTCAACAAAAAATATACATTTTTATCATTAAGTGAAATTTATATGTTTCACATAACATGTAATTGCAAGGAAGTGTGGTAGTTACTGAGTGGGAGCAAATTTTGATATAGAGATTAATAAGGATAGTATCATGGAGTATATACACTTTATTTAAGCTTCAATATGCTCCTCTAAAATAATTCAACTTTAAATAATGATACGCTAACTTATTGGTTCTATGCAGCAATCAACTTGATAAGTTACAGATTTAATTAATGTATAATTTTATATATTTATAGGTATGTAAACTCACAAAAATAAAAAATTTTAGGTGATATTATTATGATAATAAATTATTTTTATCTAAAAAAATATATCTGTAACTGAAATTGGGCAAATAGTATAAATATACAATATAGTAAAACCGGGATAGTCATATACTACAATAAAGTTTTATATTTTTTATTTTTGGTGGCTTGACCTGGAATCGAACCAGGGACACAGGGATTTTCAGTCCCTTGCTCTGCCGACTGAGCTATCAAGCCATTAAAGTACATATTAGACTCTCCGTATAGTTATACTGTCAAGTGAAATATGGTTTGATTTATAGTATTTTTATTTGTAATGGGTATGTCTGAGTAAGCAATAAGGGGGGCGAGAAGAGGGCGGATTATATATGTATTCTATATTTTCATAACAATTCGGAGAGTACATTGCATGATATATAAGACCTGAAATTGATCTATAAGATTGAAGAAGGCTTAAATGAGCGTGCGTTTTGTATTGATGAACCCTCAGCTTTTTCTAGAATTCTCGTTGCCTAAATATGAGTGATATTACTATTGATGCGCAAGTGCTACAATATAAAGTTCTGTTTGATATCAAAATAATTCCAAACAAATTTAATTATTGCTGGTATTAGAGGTAAATCTAGAAGTTGATTTTGTTGCGCTTGTTTTTATATTGTTTCACTCATTAATTTAAGGCGCTCTATGGTTTGCAGGCTTGCCGTCTTCACAAATATATACAGAAGTCATTTTACAATAATATTCTTTAGAACAGTATAATTCCAGGGTTTTGTGCTTACAGGCTCCGATATTAAGAAAATCACTTAAAATATTGCAAAGATGCAGAGAACTCCATTTTTATAATCTATGGTCGATAGTGGTTGTGTATGTGATCAGCCAAGATTAGTGAAGTTAGGTATTGCGACACTTCAATAGTTTGCCTGGAAAAGCAATATATATTTAGGATCAAGCTAATATCGGTGCGTTTGAGTTAGGTATTAATGAATCTAGCTAAATTAACTTTGGTATACACTGTGAGTGATTACTTGAAATCTAACTCAGTGTATATGTTACCGAAATAACGGTTGCGAGGTTAGATAGGGAGAAACATATAATGCAAATATTAATAATAAATTTGAATACTAGTTAGTTGTTTTAATTTCGCCATATAAATTATATATTTTTATTGATTATGCACTCTCCATTCTGATTTAAATATGATAAATAGATTTTTAATTTATATTAGTAGCATTATTTTTTATTGAGTTATTCAATAATATATTTATTATCATGAGTAAGTTTTACATCAATATTTTATACTATTGGTCGCTTGTCGTTATATGCTTATCTCCATGTTGATGAATTTTAGATCCTGGGATTAATAAGACCTGTTTGTGAAAAATGGGGCATTCATCATGATTTTCAATAACATTAGCTTTTTATAGTATTTCTGATACGTTCAGTGCTTAATGGTAGTAATTGACATATCAAATTACACTAATTTAGTGGAATCAATAATGCAATAGCAATAATAATGATCACTAGGACAAATAATATGAGATCTATCATTAATCTATGACAGCCAATGTTTTTATGCTCCGATTATGTTTATTGAGAGAATTGTTTAATTTATCTTACTTACTTCTAGTAAAAACAATATATTAAAATAATTTGTCATTCAGGATAAATCATCTTAAAATTTTACGTATACTTTGTAAGTAATGAAATTATTGTCAGGATTCATTTAATTTTTATTGTAGCCGCCCATATTTGCAAGAATACAACTGATACCAACATTTAATTTTGGTCTGACACTTTCTATGTAAAGCTGTCCATTTTCCTCCTATTTCAGAATCAAGTTGTCTCAAATGATTATTCGTATGCCTGGTAAATTACATCAGCAATTATTCGTGTATATATGCTAATTTTTATCTATTCAGCCTGATTGCATTATATTTCAATATTATTGTCTTGTTCTCCATGGTTGACAGTAGCAAATAAAGTCTATATCAGATGACTATATTTATCTAATTTTATTGCTTATAAGATATTTTATTGAGTAATAATTCTTATTTATCTAGCTTATCAGAAGTTGGCTGCCCAATTTTTCTAGCTCATCGGTTTGGCGACATCAAAGGTCCATGCAGTCTCTTTAATAGTGATTATGATATCATACTATATACCGATTTTATCAGTAAGATTTATTTGGAGTGAAAAATATATCATATTGGAATAAGTAATTTTGCTTTATTTTATCAGCAACCCTTTTAATTATCGAGTAGTTATCTCAATAGTAAATTTTAGGCGGGTATAATAGGACCCATCATGTTTATCATGCCTTCAGGTTTTAGTTATGTTGGGTATTTCAATAAATACCTTGCTTGGCATTCTGTTATTTCTATGCAAGTTAGAAGTGTGGGGGGTGTTTGAATGATGTTTATAATAGGGAGGTACAATATTTACTTGATATGTTCAGATTTTAGGCCGAGAAATAATAAATAACTAGATGAAATCAACATGGATAACATAAATTCGCAATAATGGTATAAAAAATATAGCAAATTTAATTTAGCCATATTATAATTTATAGGTTGACGATCTTTGTAGTAAATATATCTATGGATAGAATAGGCTGTTTAGAATCTGCAGATCAAGTCCTTTGCTCCAAGGGGCATCATTTAGTTGCTTGTCTAGCTGTCGTATTATCAGTTCTGCTTGTTCTAAGGATAAAATTTCAAACAGTGGTAATTGTTGCTGTAAGACATAGCTTAGCTGTTCGAAGCTAGTTTTATTTTCGAATAAAGCACGCATGATTTTTTGCACAAATTGTTGAATGTTAACTTGGGTTAACAGACTTGGAATTTGCTTGATGAGAAATTTTTTTGATTGAACGATAAATTCAACACCTAAATCTCGTAATACTGCCTGATGTAGTTCATATAGTGCAATAAGATTCTCTTCTGTTGACACAGATATAGGTACTAGAATAGGACGAGATTTAAGAGTCCCAGTTTTTATTGCGCACAATAAATTTTGTTGACGTATTTGCAAATCGGCTCTTTGGAGGTCAATTAAGAGTAGTTGATGGTTATAATGAATTATAATATAGCGTTGATATAATAGGATATCAGTTGATTTTATTGTAGGTTCTGGTGATTTATTTTTTCAGAAAACGTATTATCTGTATCTTTAATTCGATGTGACTTAGATTTTATAGAAATAAAATTTCGATTTAGATCTATTTTTTTATCGTAATAAGTACTAATACTGTCCTCTTGTGATAGGATTTCATTAAATGCTGAAGTAATAAGACCGTGAATTAGGCGGGCATCATTAAAGCGAACTTCATGTTTGGTAGAATGAACATTCACATCAACATGTTCTGGAGGTATTGTTAAATATGGAACGTAAGCAGGATAACGACCTTTGGGAATCCGATTATCATATGCTTGACGTACGGCATGGCAAATGACACGATCTCTAATCGCTCGACTGTTAACAAATATGTACTGTATGTTATTCTGAGGCCTGTGGGTATTAGGCTTAACTATCTAACGAGATATACTGATGTTATGGTAAGTTTTCTTTATATATAAGGTGTTGTTGATAAACTCTTGGCCGCAGATCTTCGCAATACGTTGTTGCTGTTCGATAGTAGATTTGCTAATGGGCAATTTTAGTCTATTATTGCCAGATACTTTGTAAGCAAATTATATATTAAAATTACTTAATGCCAAGTGATATATAGTTTTTAAAATATGATATTGTTCTGTTCTATTACTTCGCAAGAAGCGTCGTCTAGCAGGCAGATTGAAAAATAGATCGTTGGCTTCAATGGTGGTGCCTGATGGGTGAGGTGCGGAGCCAATTTTATTATGATCTCCAGATATTCTCCAGCCACAATTACTATCAATTCGTCGTGATGTTATGCTCAACATAGAGACTGATGAAATACTGTGTAGAGCCTCACCTCTAAAACCTAGGCTATCAATGTATTTTAGATGCTCACTGGAATATAATTTATTGGTAGTATGACGCCTTATAGCAAGTATTAGATCATCTGCATGAATGCCATTGCCATTATCATGAACTTGGATGAGTTTGCTACCGGCACCGTAAATTTTAATATCAATTTGCGAAGCTCCCGCATCGATACTATTTTCAACTAATTCCTTCACAATGGAAGCTGGCCTTGCAATCACCTCACCTGCAGCGATCTGATTTGAGAGGTGTAAAGATAAAGTATGGATACGATCATTGTTTGTCACAATACTATTGTAATAGTATTAACCTGAATTGCAAGTGCGTTCCTCATCCTTAATCCTTTTGTTGGCATTTTATTTTCATGCTATCTTTCTAACAATTATATTTTTAAGGTAAAAATAGCATGTCACCCATTCTTATTGTGGTAGTTTGTAGATCATTTTTCACTCTAATTTCATTCAAATTTACTTGGTAACGTTGGGCTATAGATATTAGGGTGTCGCCGCGTTGGACAAGATGTTTTCGTATAGGCGTAATATTTAGCAGTAGATCATGTTTAAAATAACTATAGATACCGTTCATTAGGGCGCGCGCCAATTTATTTTGATAATCGGTACTTCTTAGCTTGCGTTCCTCATCTATATTTGAAATAAATGCTGTTTCTACTAGTAGTGATGGTATATCTGGTGATTTTAATACGACAAATTCAGCCGATTCAACATGTTTTCTATGCATATGACTAACACGCTTTAATTCATAAAGTATGGTATTGGCGACCTTAATGCTTCCCTCGAGGCTGGCGGTTTGGGATAAGTCTAATAATATGGAAGCCAGTAAATCATCTTTATCTTCTAAGCTGATATTTCCAGATAAATAGGCTGCATTTTCTTTATCAGCAAGCAATTGTGCGGCCTCACTACTGGCACCATGTTTGGATAAAACATATACTGAGGCTCCTCTTGCTTGTGGATTGTAGAAGGAGTCGGCATGTATAGAAATGAACATATCCGAACTATTTTCATGGGCACGCTTGATTCTTTGACGTAGAGTAATAAATTCATCTTTGTCACGAATGAGAAATGCCTTCATTCCTATTTCATTATTGACTAGTTGTGCCAGACGTTTAGCTATTGATAATACTACATCTTTTTCTTTGGTACCGCCTTTACCTAGTGCTCCAGAATCTAGTCCGCCATGTCCTGCATCAATAGCAATAATAATATTGCTCCGTATTTTAGGCTTTTTAGTTTTTATCATCGGTATGGTACGTGGCAACTTTGCTATCCTATATTCTATTTGTGTTTTTGTGGATGTATGTTTATTATTATCGTTAACTATATCTAACTTTTTTTTATGTAATAGATTAATGATAAGGTTATGTTGATATTTTTGATCTGTGCTGAGCTCTTCAATGTTGTACTTTATGGTATTATTAAGTTCAAATACAAAGCGCAAGGTAGTCTTCTTCCACATGGAATAACGAATGTCATTAATTAGTGCATTTTTGAATTTGGGAATAGCGAGGTTTGTAGTGTGCTGCGAATTGTCAAAATCAATCACGAGTCTATCAGGAGCAATTAGGGTAAATACGTCATATTTAATATTCCCAACTATATTGAATACTATACAGGTACCGTGATTGGAATGTGATAATTGCATACCTTCAACTGTTGCAGACCATATTTTAGATGTAGTTATTGTTAATAATAGGCTTAGTAGAATATACGGCATGATAATGTTCTATGCATTACACTTTATTAATTGTGCAATTTCCTGGAATATATAGATTGATATATTGTAATTATATGATTGATAGTGTAACTATTATTTAAGCTTTTGGTGTACTTTTTCTCCTAATGTTGAACGTGCTCTTAAATTGGCAATACGAGTATTATTATTTTGGTATATAATGTCAATAATAAGATCAGGATTTGGCAGATTATTACCGCCTTTTGATGCCCATTCAATTAAATATATAGCGTTGTTACTAAAATAATCCTCTAAGCCTAAATAATTTAATTCTTCCGGATCGGAAATGCGATATAGATCAATGTGAAACACTGTGTGCTTAGCCAGATCATAGCGTTCGGTGAGTGCATAAGTTGGGCTTTTAACTGCTCTGTTTGTGCCTAGTTCTTGCAATATACCTCGGCTAAAAGTTGTTTTACCCGAACCAAGTTCACCTTCTAAAAATATTATGAATTGAGTATGCGGGCAAAGCTGGGCAAGTTTCTTCCCCAGTTTAAATGTAGCTAGTTCGTCTACCAGAAAAATTTTCAAGACATGCCGCCAGATTTAGTAAGCTAAGTTTACTAAATGGCGTACATGGGGCATCAAATCCATTGCTAACATGCCGCGTTCACCATTTTTTTTTGCCACTCGATCAGCTGCCATACCATGGATAATTACACCTATACAGGCAGCATTCATTGGGAATAAATGCTGTGCTAATAGACCTCCAATCATTCCTGCAAGCAAATCTCCCATGCCTCCACTACCCATTCCTGGGTTACCCAGATTAGAGAGTCGTATGGGTGAGTTACCATCATAAATTAGGGTGCCAGATCCTTTTAAAATAGCTATACCACCATAACGGCTTTGTAGTTCTCTGACTGCCTCAAATCTGTCATTTTGGATGTCTTGAGAGCTACAATTGAGTAAACGTGCCGCCTCGCCAGGATGTGGGGTTAAAATCCACTGGTCGTGATGGCTTGGATGTTTGCTAAGAAGGTTTAATGCGTCTGCATCAACAATTAAGGGTAAGTTGGTTTCTATAGATTTTTTGAATAATGATTCTCCCCATTTATTTTGACCTAATCCTGGGCCAATGCAAAGCACATTTGCAATAGATAGTAGACTACTAAGATCATCATCATATTCCACACTATGACACATCAATTCTGGTCTTGAAAAATTCACTAGGACCTCTGTGCTTTGTGTGACAACGCTTATTAATCCGGCTCCAGCACGTGCACCTGCTTCTGCTGCAATAAGTGCTGCGCCATACATACCATAATCACCGCCAATGATAAATAAGTGGCCATACGAGCCTTTATGTCCAATTCGTTCTCTAGGTACTAGACTTGCAGAGTTATTTTCTAAGTTGATCCGGCGGGCAATGGGGAACACGTTATGGTAAATTTCGCATGGAATCTCTAATGAATTAAAATATATAGTACCGCAGTAGTTAGGACCTTCACCTGTAAATAGTCCCCTTTTTAAACTCATAAAGCTTATGGTGGCATTAGCCTTCACCGCTATTCCTAATGTATTACCAGTGTCGGCGTTTAAACCAGAAGGAGTATCCATCGATAACACTGATGTATATTTATCTTCATTTATCATTTGGATGGCTTTCTTGTATTTCCCTGTCACTGCGCGATTAATTCCAATGCCTAGTATGGCGTCAATAATAAGATCAGTGGAAGGCAATGAGTCTTTGAATGAATAAACTTTGTTGCCAGCGGCAAGTATTTTCTTTTTTGCGTGATCTACATTGGCATTTAATTTTTCGTTATTACCGACTTGGTATACCACCACTCGGTAACCATTATCCAATGCTTGTTTTGCCAGATAAAATCCATCACCAGCATTATTACCAGTACCGCATATGACTAATAATCTTTCAGCTTGAGGCCAATGATTTTTAATTGTGTTGAGTGCAGAATCTCCAGCGTGCTTCATTAGATCAGATGGTGTAATATTGTACCATTCATTGGCAATCTTATTTAATTTTCGAATTTGATTTACTGAATATAGATCATAAGGTAGGTTGTTATTAATCATAATACTTTGTCATAATGTCCATAATTTACCAGTGATTTAATGAGGTTGTGTATCAATTTTGCGGGATGTAAATTAAGAATTTCATTCTCTTTTCTTCATCAATAAAATTTAGATATTTTGATTTTAATAGCGTTTATATATTTATTAAAATATGGTGTTAATAATTATAATTATTAATAAATTCGCATGGGCTCCAAGAAATCTTTAATATGAAAATTAATTTAACTAGGTGTCATGCGGGATTTGAAATTAGGTATGATATTAGTGATTAGTTGGGTTTATCTGGTACATTGATAAAGTATTCTCGATAATGTTTTAGTTCATTGATTGAATCTTTGATATCATCCATAGCCAGATGTGATGACTGTTTCTTAAAGTTTTTTTCTATTGTGGGTGCCCAACGTCGAGCTAATTCTTTTAATGAGCTAACATCTAAATTTCGGTAGTGGAAATAGGATTCTAGCTTAGGCATGCAACGTGCTATGAAACGACGATCTTGGCAAATGCTATTGCCACACATTGGAGAAACACCTGAAGACACATATTTTTTTAAAAATTCTATGGTTTGGTGTTCTGCTCTGGCTTCGTTAAATGTACTGTTTCGTACCCTTTCGGTTAAACCAGATTTCCCATGCTGGCGGGTATTCCATGTATCCATGGCTTTAAGCGCTACTTCAGATTGTGTGATGGCCAGAATTGGACCTTCGGCTAAAATATTGAGTTCACTATCTGTAACCACCGTTGCAATTTCAATAATCGCGTCATTATCAGTGTCAAGTCCAGTCATTTCCAAATCGATCCAAATTAAATTCTTTTTATTTTTTATCATAGTCTCGGTCTTTAATTTTCAGATATTAAATTTACATTACCGTTTAATGATAGATCATAGCATTTCATGATGTTTAGAATCTTAAAAGATAATATTATGAATATTTTTTCATTACGTAATATCTAATGGCAAAAATTTAATTGTAGTTATCATTAGTAATGACTATCATGAATGATAGTGAGAATACGAGATAATTATTCATAAACTTTAATATTAGACAATATTTTCTCCATACTGAACAGTATGATTCATGTGGGATATTTATCCTGGGACTTTATTTGGTGATTTATTAAGCAACTAAAAATCTATTTAATCTCAATTTATCATCTATAATCATTCAAATATTAGGATATTAAGATCTATCTTGCTTCCTTATTTTTTTTACAACTACTATCAGTTTTAATACATTTCATAGGAATTTATATTAGACTCGATTTTGTTATTCAAAGGACTATATTGGACATTGAGTACATTCTCACCTGCTGTACCTCTGTTTAATATAGCAATGGCATGGGTCTTAGGAGTATCCCTTATTTGCTCTGGGTGTGTTAGGTAAACTATCAATGATTAGGTGTAATTATTCCAAATAAAGATAAGCAATTGGTATACAGTTATTTTTAATTTGTATTCATGGTATCTGCCGTAATTGTTAACAGCATCATTGGGCATACTCACTCTTATCAGTTATATATATCTATCACGCTTAATTTATACGTATGTATTGACCATATAGCAATTTTTAAGCGATTTATTGAATATTACATAAACTGGATGTAGATGGTCTATACATTGGACGTCGCTGTTTTGTGATATCATGGCTTGATATCAACTCTTCACCTTTAGAGTTATGTCCTGTAAAGTGATGTATCATTTTGGTGGGTGATCGGTATCTTTACGGTTTGAGTGGACGTAAATATTTTATTGATTTTACCAATAATATTGCAGAATTTAATAATTGGAAATCAGCTGATGTTCAAGATGTTGCCTTTTGATATCTTGTTGTATTTGGGATCATTGCCTTTGGCAATTTATAATTGCTTATGAGATACTGTCTTAATGCTCTGAAATTTATTTGTTAATAATTTGAAATTAAAAGTTTGTGTTCTATTCTTGCGGATTTACCTATATCCATATGATAGATCTATTAGCTTTGATGGGCTATTTCAGTTCTTCACAATTAATTATTGCTATATATCAGGTGGATATATAGATAGTTGTCTGATATTTAAGATGAAAATTTATTTATAATGATACAAGTTTAGAAGAATTCTGGTGATTTTTGTTCATAGTTCATGGATTTTGAAAATGTTCATACTAGTCAGCAACATGTTTAGCCATATTAATTCATTCAACAATATGATTTTAAGTTGTCATGCAGGATGAAGGGCAAATAATATATCTATGCATCGTAAGGTACAAGGATGTTATCTTCAGTGATTGATTGCTCATCATTACAGGGTGTAGTGAACTATTGTTTAAGCAAGGTCAAATATTTATTTTAATCATCCTGCTTGCTTCGATGCTTTCACAGGGAGCATCTATGCTGGTTTTGTGGCAAATTTTTCGCAAATATACAACATCTCTTATCCACGCTTCACATCAATACACTAATTGCCATATTTACAGGAAGTTATTTTTCATTTAGAGCCATCCTAGCAACTATATATTACTACCTTGGCTACAAACTCAGCTTTGGGAGGACGAAAAAATTAAATCTAAACGCGGTGCGAGGGTCGATTATGCGACAATTAATGGTTGGATTATTAAATTTATATCAATTTTAGAGCATGACCTAAGATTTGGGAAGAGACTTGTATCTTCTGACGCATTGATGAAACTCATATAAAAACAAAAGGTGAGTGCTTGACTGCCATTGCGCAGTTGATAAATTTAGACATATTGTCGATCATTATCTAAGCTGAAGTGTGATGAGAAAGTGGCGAAGCCTTTTTTAATGAGGCTATCTTTCAAAATAGATTGCCAAATTAGATAGTTATTTATGTTAGTAGTGCAAATCATGCAGCAATTCATGCAATGAATTTACAGCTGTATCTATCAGGTCTTTTCATGTTGTCTTCAATGGAAATATTGGACGTTAAATACCTCAATGATATTGTTGAACAAAGTTGCAGTTGTGTGAAGCAAAAAGACACGTCAAGTGCTGGGTATTTAAATTGATGGCAGGAATTTTTGTCATTAATGGCGGAGAGCAAGGGATTCGAACCCTTGATAGGTACTTTTACCTATACACGCTTTCCAAGCGTGCGCCTTTAGCCTCTCAGCCAGCTCTCCTAGAGATGAAACAGTTACCTCAAATTACCTTTTCTGCCGACTTTGTTGATTTTTCAGTCTTTGACTTTGGATGATGTTGTTTGCAACCATCCTGACGTGCATAGTAGGCAAGGCCTTTCAATACTATATTAGGATAATGCGCAACAGTTGTAGATAAAAGTGGTAATACTGTTTCAGCATCGCCGCCTGTAATAATGAAGCGAATACGATTATTAAATTGCTGCCTAAGATCGCTAATAAGACGTTCTACAGTTGCGGTAATGCTATAAAGTGTACCTGATTGAACAGCGCTAAAAGTGTTAATAGCTAAGATTTTAAACTCACTTCCTTTATCGGAAATATTTTTAATAGCATTGGTGTTATGTGTGAGGGCTTGTCTCATGAGTTTAAGTCCAGGGATAATCATACCTCCTTGGTGTTCTCCATGTTTAGTAACTATATCTAATGTTATTGCTGTCCCACAATCAATGACACAAGTTGCCATTCGTGCATATTGCCTGGCTACTATAAGTGATAGCCATCGATCAACGCCTAACTTTTCCGGTTGCTTGTAAGCATTAACTACGCCGAAACGCTTCTGTTCACTGGTCACAAATTTAGGCTCAAGTTCCCATTGTTTTGTGGTCCATTCGCTTAATTGTTGAGCAATTTTTTCACCAGCAATATTGGAAACAAAAATAGCTTCAACATCAGATATTTCTTTCCAGTGCCTAGTTAAGGAAGCCTTAATTTCAGTTTTATTTAGATTGAAATTTTGGCTTTTAGTTAGACCTACAAGACTAATACAGGCCCATTTAATTCGGCTGTTGCCGATATCAACCAATAGCTTCATGATGAGAATCTAATGCTGATGTGACTGTTAGATAAGGTTTCTATTGTGTTTTTACGCATATAACGTAATTCTCCTTGCTCATTAATGCCACAAGCTAGAGCTGTGAATTGATAATTATTGCCGATCATGGTTATGGCTTGATTTTCAAGAGCATCATATTGATGCCATAAAGGTAAAAAATCACTTAACCCATGATACTGAAAAATTTCTATTGTTTTCATCATATTTTGAATTATTTTTCCCGCCAGTTGATTGCGACAAGGTACTTCCTCACAAATTTGTTGCAGACTAGTAGTCTTTTGATTTATGAGATTTTTTATTTGGGTCGGAAGATTGAAATTAAGGCCAATTCCTATGACGGTATTTTGTTGTTTTCCATAATGAGATTTTACTATAATACCCGCAAGCTTATGTCTTTTATACAAAATATCATTTGGCCATTTTAGCTGTAAATTATTGATTCCTGCAAATTTAAGAGTATTTATTAGACTGATGCCTATGGCGATACTTAATCCATTTCTAGCCATTTTAGCTGGAAATGGCCAGAAAAGAGATAAATATAGGTTGCCATTTGCAGGAGAATGCCATACGTCTCCAAGACGGCCTTGACCGGCAGTCTGACCTTCAGCAAGACAGACCGCCGGAGTGGATTTTCCATTGAAAAGACGTTGCCATAATGTATCATTTGTTGATTTTATTGATGAGTAAATTAGAATTTCATCAAGTTTGTTAAGGCTATCATTATCCATAGCAGACTGAATCTTAGTTTTAGATAGTAGAGGGTATAAATGGTAAGTCAAAATTATTGAGATGTTATTAGTAATTAGCTATATAAATACGGAGACTTTCAGCTGGCCCTTCTCATTATCTTAAATATTAAACGAAGCACTACTGGTGAATGTTGGTAAAATAGAGTTTTTATCATTATTTGGACTCTCTTTCTTCATAATGAGTTAATTTGATATTGATTAAATGTTTAAAATATATGAACGTTTTCATGTTTCGTAAATATTTCAATGTATGCCTCAAATAAATAACATTATTAGTAGGTTAGGTAATTTTTACCATAATGGGGGCTATATGGTTAATCCGTATACTTGCGGTTATAAAAAAAATGTTGCTCAATGAAATCACTAACTTTAAATGGATTAAATTTTTAATATGTAGCTCAATGCGGTTATTCTAACATCTATTATCTGATTCAATCATGTTAATAATAATCAATTTAGGTAACATTTTAATTTTATTATTTTTAATTTAAGTCAATTAATTAATTTCAATGAGTCAGTAATTTGTTATTATATCCTAAAGAGTACAAGGTACTGCGGTATTTATTGGGTACATTATATAATTTTTTACTCATACCTGTAGAATCATATCCAGAATAAATGATGTAGAAAATATGAATTTTTTTAAATAATTTAAGTGTCTTTATAAAATATAAATTTAGTATCAAATTGACTGTAATATCACCTCTATCACATATCTTTATGGTTAAATAATAGTAAAAGCATTTTCATATATGTATCGCTGAAAAAGATTATATACGTGCTGAAAAAATAATGCATTATAGTAGTAATTAGATACTATCACTGATATATGTCTATTTAGAGATATAATCAACTTATGCATTTAATATCTTTGCGGTTTTAGCTATACGTTGACCTAAAGTACTACACAATTGTATTTCATTCTTGCCTAAAGGGTGATCATTATTGCTTCCAGAAAAATGGCTAGCACCATAAGGGGTTCCACCCTCACGTGTGGTCATCAATGCTTGTTCACTATATGGGATACCCATTAGAATCATTCCATGGTGTATTAAAGGCAATATCATTGAAAGCAGGGTGCTTTCCTGACCCCCGTGTAGGCTGCCAGATGAGGTGAATACCGCTGCAGGTTTGCCAATAAGATGTCCCGAAAGCCATATATCACTTGTCTGATCTATAAAGTATTTTAGCGGGGATGCCATATTTCCGAAGCAAGTGGGGCTGCCTAAAACTAAACCTGCACAATTTTTGAGATCGTTATTATCAGCAAACAGATGACCATGTGAAGGTAT
Source organism: Piscirickettsiaceae bacterium (assembly GCA_013215805.1). Taxonomy (GTDB): domain Bacteria; phylum Pseudomonadota; class Gammaproteobacteria; order Nitrosococcales; family Methylophagaceae; genus 41-12-T18. The sequence continues at coordinate 75,515 of JABSQM010000014.1, read as the reverse complement.
TTTATCCTTAGTTGCTTCACATACAGATGATATTGCTGGCACTGTTCTTATTTTTGGCGAGCAACCATCTATCCCTCCTACGCCTCTTGCAACATGCTCTGCCATTTGCAAGACATGACCGGAGATACTGTAATATAAAACCAAAATTTCGATCATGAATTAATCATATAATTCATAATACGATCTTTCGGTAGTGATGGGAAATTCTGATGTACCGTTACTCTCGTAACGATCAAGAACTTTATCCATTTAAAATTTTACACATAAAGCTTCCATTTATTTAAAAATTGAAATGTTATAGCTAGAGGTTTTATTAAAAAAACATTTTATATTATAACATCTAATATAGATGTCCCAAATAGCCAATATTAATTATGTCTTGTATTTTTTGGCTATTCTATAAATGTTTTTTATGGCGGATAATTGCCGAAACTAGTAAATTGTGAACTGTCCTTCATTTTCAAATGCTGTTAGGATTTTATGTACTTCATCATGAATGAAGATGATTGAGCTTTATTTGAACTAATGCTGCCACAAGGGCTATAGCTGGTATATTTTTAATGCGGTATTTTATAGGAAAATCCGTAATCATGGTGATTATAATAGTTTCCTCTACGGATAAAATCTTTATTAATAATTTTACATAGAGGCACGATTGTTTGGGTTGAGCTGAAACCTAACATTACAATTCATGTAGATCATCAATGGATAGATAGGTATGAAGCTTTTGGTAAATGAAATCCCGGCCTGTTCGACTGCCTTGCGCCTTTGAATAATTTGCGTAAACATTAATTTAGCACTAGTTAATTGAGTGTGAAGATTAGGCTATTGTTCTAATAATATCAGGAAGGAGTTGAAATTTCTAACCCTCTGATAGCATATCAATAAATTAGGTAAATATTTGGAATGTAGTGATTATTTTGTCGCTCAATATGCTGCGATATTATCAGTGCTTCAGAAAAATGTTATGCCGAAATATGGACATTGATCTTAATTAATCCAGCACGTACACAATTATTGTTATAAAAATTATCTGGTCTGAATGATGGGATAATGGAGATTGGATTTTTTAAGTGGTTGCTATGTTGACTCCACAGTCAAATTGAGCTATTAAAATTTCAATATTATGATGTTTTGTGGTCCTAAACGTTTGGTTATTTCAATGGCTTGATACCAATACTTTCCCTATTGGTATATGTGTCAAAAATTACTCTACAGCTATTTGGGTAGAAAAATTGTTGTAATAATTTAAGAAAATAGTTTGGCACAATCAAGTACACCAGTATTTCTATAACTTAAATTTGGATCTACTAACGCTTTTATGCTTTGTTGGTGATTCAATGTTGTTCGAGAAATTCAGTCTTTATAGATTTGGATAGTACGATCCGCCTTGCCACGATGACCAAATAAATTTGCAAGTGCAAGGGGTATTCTTACGATTTTACCTTTGGTGAACCAATGAATAGATCGATCGTCTTGTCTGGTTGTTCATTAAGTAAATACTGTAGGCCTTTAAAATATTCAGTGTTAAAATTTATGTCCTGAGGACAACATTTATTTTATAATGAGCTAGGGTAGTTAGTTATCCAAACAATGTTGCCATGGATATGAAAGATAATAACCATTCAGACATGGGTATTGATTTTATTGAATATCTCTACAGGTAGGATACGTAAATTATTTATTTTTGTTTAGACATAAAAATTTATTTATTAATTAACGGCCCTCATCATTCATTCGTATTAATATCGATGAAAATATTAAGGTGCCTGATCATCCCTCTGTAATGATAAAAAATACTAGAAGATATAGATCAGGTAAGTATTTCATGTGTGCATGTAATAGATTAATATCTGCAGATATATTATCGATTTTGAAAAGGTGGTACTGAAAATTAAAATGAATAAAAAATAGCAACGGTGAATATTATTCTTATAACTGAATACTCTTCGGTATTGATCTTGCATTTGAGAAATATGTTTAGTGCAAATAATCATACCTTGAAAATGATCCTTTCCCCGATTAATTTTAAATGATGTAAAATTATAATCGATTATTACCTTTTGGTATCCCTCGGATCTAAAATCATAATTTTAGGAGAAATTATTATGACATTTGTAGTCACAGAAAATTGTATTAAATGTAAATATACGGATTGTGTTGAGGTCTGCCCTGTAGATTGCTTCCATGAAGGCCCTAATTTTTTAGTGATTGATCCATATGAATGTATTGACTGCACTTTGTGTGAGCCATCGTGTCCTGCCGAAGCTATTTTTTTCGAGGATGATCTACCAGACAATCAAAAAAAATTTGTTGGTATAAATGAAGAATTATCTAGTGTATGGCCGGTATTGGCAGAAAAGAAGGATGCTTTAGAAAATGCTGATGAATGGGATTGTAAAAGTGGGAAACTGCCATTGCTGGAGCGCTAATTATAGAATCTCAAAAATCAGATAATATCAAGCCATTAGGATCTTTAATTTCTTCATGGCATTATGTTCTATCTGGCGAATACGTTCTGCTGATACTCGGTATCGTTTGGCGAGGTTATGTAGCGTATCTTTATTATCATCGTTTAACCAGCGCCGACTAATAATATCTCGGCTACGGCTATCCAAATTTGCTAGCGCATTGGTCAGTTTTTGATGTTGATAGTTGGAAGAATCATCATGCTCCAACTTGAGGGATGGGTCTGAATTATCTGGCGCAGATATATAGGCAGCTGGAGGACAGCTATTATCTTCATCATCAACATCAACAGATAAATCAAACGAAGTATCTGGTTGTGCTAAACGACATTCCATTTCAAGTACATTATGTGGCGTAACACCCAGATTTTCCGCTACCGCCTTCGCTTCTTTCTGATTTAACCATCCTAAGCGCATTTTTGCACTACGAAGGTTGAAAAATAGTTTTCGTTGAGCCTTAGTTGTCGCAATTTTTACAATGCGCCAGTTGCGGATCACATATTCATGAATTTCTGCACGAATCCAGTGCACTGCAAAGGATACTAGACGTACACCCTTGTCAGGATTAAAACGTTTAACTGCCTTCATGAGTCCTATATTACCTTCTTGAATTAGGTCAGCAATAGGTAGTCCATAGCCATTATAATCTTTGGCTATACGTGCGACAAAACGAAGGTGAGATAAAACCAAGCTTTGAGCTGCCTCTAAATCACCATCCCTTTGTAAGCGCATTGATAATTCATATTCCTCTTCGGCTGTTAATACAGGAGTCTGATGTACAAGGTTATTATAAGAACTAAGATTACTAATTGGTCCCAACGCGAATTCTAATTGGGCTATATATGCTGTCATTGCGTGCCTTGTATTGGATAAATCATAGCATTTAACCTCATAAGTAATATGTAAGTCAACCACTCAAAGTTAATTAATATCAATAATATAGTCACTTCACTGATCACTGTAATTAATGTGGTTCTATATTGCTTAAATAACTTTTTGTTGCTATCCAAGAGCTAAAGATACCCAATATTATGCCTGATATCGGTAATGCGATAATCATGGGACTCAAAAACCACTGAAAATTGAACTGGCTATTATATAATAGTGTTAATTCATTTATTGGGGCACTTAATAATGCCATGGTAAGCAATAATATGAACCAAGCAACGATGCCACCCAGTGCGCCAAACCAGAATCCAGCGTATAAAAAGGGTCTATTAATAAAATTATTGGTACCACCCACAAGTTTAATCACCTTAATTTCGGATTGTCGATTTATAATAGATAGTCGAATTGTGTTGCCAATGACTAGTAATACACTCAAGGACAGTAGGGTGGTTAAAATACCAATGCCCAGTTGTCCTGTTTTGTTAATACTTCGTAAACGTTTCAGCCATTCCATATCAAATTGTGCTTGCTCTACCTCAGCGAAGCCTTCTAAACGAATTAATAAATTATTAATTGTATCTGGATTTAGGCTGTCTTTCTTAATATTAATTATTATAGTAGCGGGAAGAGGGTTATTTGGTAAATTATTAAGCAAATCATCTAAGCCTGATAATTTCCTAAAGTTTTCTAGGGATTTATTGGATGTCTGATATTTAACAGCGTCAATTTCAGGCCATGATTGTAATTTATTGGTGAATGTATTCGCTTGTCGATCAGAGAAGTTATATTCCATGAATAGAGATATTTGACTAACGTAATTCCATTGATTACTTACTTGCTTAATGTTTTGCAGCAAAATATACAATCCAGCTGGTAGAGCTAGAGAGATACTTATAACTAATACAGTCATAGTGCTGGTAAGTAGTTGACGCCATAGCTGTCCTAGGCTAAATAACATCACCTGTAAATGACGTAATAAATATACCTTTAAATTAAATCGTATATGATTCATACTGCTAAACCTACTGGGCTAAATGACCATGCTGTAATATTATTCGCCCGTATGGTAATGTGCTGATTAAGTCATGATTATGAGTAGCAATGAATACCGTTACACCAACCTGGTTAAATTGTTCAAATAATTTCATAATATCGTTTGACAATTCGCAATCTAAGTTACCGGTAGGCTCATCTGCTAGTAATATTGGCGGCCTATTAACTACGGCTCTAGCAATTACCACACGTTGTTGCTCACCACAAGACAAGACCATAGGGAGACTACGCTCTTTTCCAAGTAAGCTAACTTTATCGAGTGATGCACGAACTCTGCGGCCGATTTCTCGATGATTTTCTCCAGCAACGACCAAGGGTAAGGCCACATTATCAAATACCGTACGATCAAAAAGCAAGTAATGATTCTGAAATACTAAACCAATCTGACGTCGGTAATATGGGATTTTATTTTGTGGCAAACCATTAATATTTCTATTATTAATTAAGATTTGCCCATGTGAACTGCGTTCAATCAATGCAATTAATTTTAATAATGTGCTTTTACCGGCACCAGAGTGTCCGGTTAAGAAGGTCATTTCACCTTCATCTATATGGAAGCTTAGTCCTGATAAGGCTTGGTGATTATTGTGATAGTGCTTATAAACATTGATGAATTTGATCATTGGTTTGATGTCTATCGTCCTAATAGGGCATCAACAAAATTTTCAGCATCAAAAATGCGAATATCATCGATGTCTTCACCTACACCAATATATCTAATAGGCAAATTTATTTTGTTAGAGATAGCAAAGATTATGCCACCTTTGGCTGTACCATCTAATTTAGTTAATATCAATCCATTTATCCCAACAGCATTATTGAATTCTACTGCTTGTACAAGTGCATTTTGTCCAGTTCCAGCATCAAGCACTAACATGATTTCATGCGGGGCATTTGGATCAAGGTTTTTCATGACAGATTTTATTTTTTTTAATTCTTTCATAAAATTAGTTTGAGTATGAAGACGACCGGCTGTGTCAGCAATTAAAATATCTATTTTTCTTGCTTTTGCGGCTATTAAGCTATCAAAGATAACGGAAGCTGCATCAGCGCCATTATGTTGGGTAATGACATCAATCTTATTACGCTTTCCCCATATCTGCAGTTGCTCAACTGCAGCAGCTCTGAATGTATCTCCAGCCGCCAACATGATGGATTTACCTTGATTTTTAAATTGTTTTGCTAGTTTACCCATAGTGGTAGTTTTGCCAACGCCATTGATACCTACTATCAAAATAACAAAAGGCTCCTCTTGCTTTGGGATAATCAAGGGATGACAACTAGATTTTAATAGCAAAATCATATCTTTGCGCAAGGCATCAAATAGAGCTTCAGTGTTACCTAATTGTTTGCGAATAATACGCTGAGTTAAATTATTGATAATAGCTTGTGTTGCTTCAACGCCAATATCTGCGGTAAGTAGCAGTACTTCCAATTCTTCCAGCAATGCCTTATCAATAATTTTCTTACCCAAAATTAATGATAATAGACTATTGGTAAATTTAGTACTCGATTTACCTATATCCTGTCTTAATCTAGCTAGCAGGCTGATTTCACCTATAATTTCATTCCAATATATATTTTTTAGTAAATAATTCTGAGTGATTGTTGATAGCTGCTCTGACTGTTATTTATTTTCGGTGATGTTCACGGTATCTATTTTTTATAATTTTCTTCAAAAATTGAATCAAACTGCGGATATCTACTTACCATTATATCTTAATAATAAAAATTATTATCATATAAATTAATAGTAATTAGTATAATTCTGGCCAATATTGGTACCATTTCAATGGTAAGTTTATGTGGGTATTTTAATAGTACATAATTATCGTAAAATTATAGGAGCTATTAGTAATTATCGAATTCATCAATATCTTAGGGATGGCTGTTGCAAAAAATTTAATTTTCATCCTAATTATTTATCTATATTTTATTTAAACATAACTTATAAAATTAATTATGAACTTAAAATTTTATTGGAGGTATTTTATCTTTGATAATTATCCATGAATTTCACCATGGTGTAGTTTTTGAAGCTTAATCTAATTATAGCTACTTGTAGCTATATATCATATAACCATCCTGGTTAACCGCTCCATTATGTCAAAAATGGCTCATCGAGTATCTACATAGATCACGTAAAATTTTGATGATATAAATATATTCGTACAAATTAATTGTAGTATCTTGACAGAACTTACATGAGGTAAGAGGAAAATAGTTATGCATGTTCCATGTACTCATAATAAGGGCTGTGAGAAAAAAATTTATTAATACGAATGAACATATATTGAAATGGCATATTGTAATATAATTATTAGATGTTGTTCTAAAATGTCCGATTCAGTTAAGGAAGCAGATCAAAATGTTAAATTGCTGATAAGAATGATATTCTACGTCCATGCTATCTTTTATTGAGAGAAGTAGGATCGTGACCAGAACAAATGATCAATGATAGCATGTAAGGTGGCTCAAAAATTAGCATAGCTGTCAGACTAAAAATACATGAATAAGCATTTAGCTCCCACTGTAGTGAGAGTTGTTATACCTGCAAATTAATTAGGTATATTTTGATTTAATCGTCGTGTAATGGACTAGCAAAGATGAGTATGTTGGATAGCACTACCTTTAGAACAAATATTTATACCTTGTTGTTTGCCTGTATTACATGTAGTATTTACAATGGATTGATGTTATTTTTAATTATTTGCAATATTCTTTTCTAGATATGAGAAACCTTTATTAATATAACTACAATTTCCAATTTATTTTAAAGTTATCTTTAATTTATAACGATTTGTTTTTATAGTATGTTGTATAAATTGTCTGCAGCAGGTCAATCGTTACTCGTGCTAATGAAGCACCATAAATATTATGAATTTATGTAACCATACCTGTCGGCATTGGGATACCCCTTAAATGCGTTTACAGATAGAACAAATAGAAAAACATTTACAGAAAAATTTATTTCCCGTATATCTTGTTTTTGGTGATGAACAGATGCTGATTGAGGAAGCTAGCGATTTGGTCAGAAAAAAAATGCATAGCATTTGTGCAGACAACAGACAAGTTTGGCATGTTAAAAATAATTTCGACTGGTCACAATTGAAGCGGCAAGAACAAGTATTATCATTATTTTCTAGTCGATGTTTATTGGAGATTAGGCTTCCTACCGGAACTATGGGTAGAGAAGGTAGCATAGCTTTACGTGAATATGCCACTAATCCCTCACCGTATACAACATTACTAATTATAAGTGGAAAAATCAATGCTCTTGCACAGAAAAGTAAGTGGTTTACTGCATTAAACGAAATAGGTGTAATCATACCAATTAGGTCGGTAAGTTCAGCTAATCTATCACCTTGGATTTTTCACCGTATGCGAAAACTAGGCTTACATGTGAGTCGACAAGTAACTTCATTAATCGCAGAATTAGTGGAAGGAAACTTATTTGCTGCTGTGCAAGAAATAAAAAAACTGGCATTATTAAGTCCTGATGGTGAGATAGATGAGCAGTTGGTGTTAGAAACTGTATCAGATAGTTCCCGTTTCAAGGCATGTAATTTAGTAGAAACTGTTTTTTCAGGGAATCTTACTAAGATACCAAAAATTATTGCGCGTATAAGAACTGAAGGATTAGAATTTATGTCAATATTTTTATTGGTGTCTTGGTCGTTACATCGTGTTATTGATATAGCGAATCAACTCGAATATGGTCAAAGTGTAGATCAGGTATTTAACTTGCAGAAACCAACGATTTGGCAGAAAGATCAAGAGATTATTCGCAAAGCTTTAATTCGGCACAATAACCTTCAATGGCAGGCATTTCTACAAAAAATGACTTTAGTGGATCAAGCAGCTAAGGGCAGTTTGAAGGAATGTCCATGGGTACTCCTTGAAAATTTATGCATGGAAGTAGCTGGTACAAACGCGTTAGTTACAAATCTAAAGTGAGCAACAAATATTGAATATCACTAAATATATGAAGACATTAGGTCAGCAGGCTAGGGATTCTAGCCGCTTATTAACTTGTATTGATACTGATACAAAAAATAGAGCCTTGATAGCCATTGCTAATGAAATTAGAACTGCGGTAAAAATATTAAAAAAGGAAAATGCTTGTGATTTAGAGTTAGGTAAAAATAGAGGCTTGAATGAGACATTATTAGATCGATTGGAACTAACGGATAATTGTATAGAATTGATGACTAAAAGCTTGGAACAGGTCGCAGGTCTACCAGATCCTGTTGGGGAGATTAGCAATATGTGCTATCGTCCAAGTGGCATACAGGTTGGTAGAATGCGTGTACCTTTAGGTGTGATAGGGGTAATATACGAATCTAGGCCTAATGTCACGGCAGATGCTGCTGGGCTATGTCTGAAATCAGGCAATAGCGTTATTCTACGTGGTGGCAGTGAGGCGATGAAGTCGAATCAAGCAATTGTACAATGCATACATCGCGGTCTATTACAAGTAGAATTGCCGATTACAATGGTGCAATTTGTTGAAACAACAGATAGATCAGCAGTGAGACAACTTATTGGGATGCCTGATTATGTCGATGTTATTATACCTCGTGGTGGCAAGGGGTTAATAAAGCACATTATTAATAATTCTCGGGTGCCGGTTATTAAGCACCTTGATGGTGTTTGCCATATATATATCGAAGAATCAGCGGATTTAGGGATGGCAGAAGAAATCGCATTTAATTCTAAATGTCATCGTTATGGTGTTTGTAATGCCATGGAAACTTTATTGGTCGATCGGTCAATCGCTCACAAGATATTACCCATATTAGGGAGACGTTATGCTGATGCAGGAGTTGAGTTAAGAGGTTGCGAACAAACCAAGGAGCTATTAATTCATATAAATAAAGCGACTAGAGAAGATTGGGATACTGAATATCTCGCCCCAATTTTATCCATCCGTGTTGTTAATGGAATAGAGACGGCAATGGAGCATATCCATCAACATGGTTCAGGACATACTGAAACTATTGTTACTAAAGCTTATGCGCAGGCGCGTCGTTTCATGGCAGAGGTAGATTCCAGCTCTGTGATAGTAAATGCGTCTACTCTATTTGCAGATGGGTTTGAATATGGCTTGGGTGCTGAAATTGGTATTTCAACTAATAAATTGCATGCGCGAGGCCCTGTTGGTTTAGAGGGTCTTACTTCACAAAAATGGATTGTACTAGGTAACGGTCAAGTGCGAACTTAGATATGCTAAAAAAAATAGGAATATTAGGGGGTACCTTTGATCCCGTTCATATTGGCCATCTTCGAACTGCATTAGACGTTATAGAACAATTAAAATTGGATCAAGTTCGTTTGATTCCTTGTGGTATTCCTCCGCACAAAATACAACTCATTGCTACGGCAGAGCAGCGGATAACAATGATGAGGCTTGCGATAAGAGATGAGCAATATTTTATAGTTGATGATCGAGAGTTACATCGTGAAGGACCTTCTTATACTGTCGACACTTTAGTTAGTCTACGTTATGAGTTTGTCAAAAATCCACTATACCTATTTTTAGGTACGGATGCTTTTGTTAGTATTAATACTTGGTATAACTGGAGACGGTTATTAGATTTCACTCATATTGTTGTGATGCAACGACCAGGAGAATCATTAACTATGTCCGATGAATTAACTGATTGGTATAAGGACCATTTGGCTGCTAGGGAAAGTAGATATTGCATTTCAGGAAATATCTGGCCTGTAAATGTAACTCAAATTGCGATTTCAGCAACCAAAATAAGAAAGAAAATAGCTAGAGGTTTAAATTTAAGGTTTTTTATGCCTGATGCGGTGATTAGTTTTATCAAAATACTTGGCCTCTATTGACAGAGCATCCAGATGTATATATAATTGTAGAATTTATTTTCTTGGCTACATTCTACGTTCCTTCAATTTTGGTACAATATAACATAAAAAGTTCATAGCTTCCTGTCTATTGATTTATTACAATAATTTTATTGAAAGTTATATATTTTATATTGCAGGTCCTTGTCTTTATCAAATCAAATAAATGCAATACTAATTGATTTCATGGCAAGCATATATTATTATAAAAAATAATAACTTGTGTATCTGTAGAGATAATTTATGTAATACTGATAGTATGAGCATCATCTTAAGTTTTAGAGTGCAATTGGTTGAATCTTAAGTTATGGTAATTTATTCCCTAATTTTTTTAAGGTTTATGAGCATGATTGATAGGAAGGTCAGTGATCGATATTTCAATAAATTTCAACTAAGTATATTTATAGCTGATCTATTTCTAAGTTATTAAATAGAGGGCAAATTTATATTGATAAGATGTGGGTTTTGTATGTAAGGGTTTTAGATTAAAGAAATATAAATTTTCTGTTTTTGGTTATATCATTGTTAATTATTTTTCATCACAATCGGGTATAAGTAAATGCTAACAGATTGATAATAAATTTTATCTTTTTAGCTATTTCATATTTATCTATGAATATATATTTTTAATATATAAACTTGTATTTTTATTTTAACAACTATAATATTGAGATATATTATAAAATTTATAGATCTTAATATTTTCATTTGATGTTTAATTATAATGTTAAGGTATTTAAAATCAGCGAATCAAGGTGGTGTGATGTACACTATGTATATTTTTATCAATGATGGAAGTTAATAGTTGATGCAGGGTGAAGATCTAAAGCTGTTGGTGATGGGTGTATTGAAAGATGTTAGGGTTAAAGCCGTAGAGGTCCTAGACGTACGAACCATGACTGATGTAACTGATTATATGGTTATCGCTACATGTAATTCTACACGCCAGGTAAAAGCACTTGCCGATGAGGTTGTTATACAAGTTAAGAGAGTTAGTAACCAACCCATAGGGGTTGAGGGTCAAAATATTGGTGAGTGGGCCTTAATAGATTTAGGAGATGTGGTAACTCATGTGATGACATCAAGGACATGTGCCGTTTATAATCTTGGTCAATTGTGGAGCATTCCAAAAATTAGAAAATAGGTTTTTGGCAGAGGATAAACAAGATTGTATCTGTTGTTTATTGCTAATAACTGTATTATTATGAAATCAGATAATGAATAGTGCAATCAAGTCTATCGTACATAATATAAAGCGGGTATGATACATTTAAAAATATTTCATAAGAAATCACAGGTGGAGGATAAGTAATATTGGTTCGTTAATTTGCCATGCCTGTCGATAGCAAGGATTAATTTAATACAGATAATTGTAAATTAGCCTGATTATTGTGCCATTATCAAATTTAGTTTTAATGTTTTGGATATGTTTGATGCTATGGAGAGTAATGAGGGGTGTTAGCGTTTGGGTAGTAGGGTATATATAAATATGTAGAAGATTTAATTCATCGAAACGTTATTTAAGATAATATTTTATTTAGTATCTTTGGTTTGTCTAGCATAAGTTGCGATACAGTATGTATTGCAGTAAAAATATTGAAATAATGATATTAAAAGGTAGGTACAGAATGTATATTTTTAAATATTAATATTGCAAATATAATCTGCAGATTATATTAAAAAATTTAATAAATTCGAATGATATAAAATATTTCGTAGATGAAAATTTATTCCTCAAGTATTAGTATAAGTATGAAATCTTAATTTAGCATTGATACATCTTATGTATATTTTTTGCCGTTTTTTGCATGTCATTAATAATAAGATCAGTTATTTATTAATTTTAGTGTTAGTAATTACCATTATATCCACAGGTTCAATACTTTACATCTCTAAGAGCTCAGAAAATAGTGAAAAAGACATTCCTGGATGGGTAACTAAAAAATTTGACGATTATATCGGAAGGACCGGCACAGATGTATGGCAGCTATTGAAATATATTTATATTAATGTAGATTTATTAGCCAGTGTCCAACAGCTACAACCTGTGTTGAAAGATATCGTCCTCACAGGTTTGGATATTAGCCTTATTAGATTAAGCACCGGTAAATTTCAGTTAATTAAATCAGCCAATCAACATACTCCAACAGGATTTACAACGAATTGGTACAAATATATATTTCTATTAAATGATATTAATTTAGATGCAATATCGGTTCATTATATCGACTTAATTAATACTAACTTATCAGGATATTATCAATTTAATAATGTCTTTATATCGCATATAGATATGCATTGGATTACGAAGGCTAAAATACAGTTGCCTGATAAATTAGGTAGTATACTTACATTACATGGGGAGATGGAATGGTTCGCGGAAACTTCCCAAATGCATTGGCGATACAGATTAAGAACCGTTAATCTTTTGCTACAACAGTTGTTGCGGCAGAATAGTTTTCAGGGAATGCAAATTTCTCAAGGTGGTATGACTGTTTTTGTGAATGTTAATGGTATAGATTCGAAAGTTAGTGACTTAGATTGTGATTTAGTCTTAAAACAGGCCAATCTAGTCGCTTCGGATAAAATTGTATATGCTGAAGATGTATTGATAAATAAAATAAAAGGATTTTTTGCATGGCATAGAAAAAAAAGTAATTGGCGGTTTACTGGCAAAGATATTGAGCTCGATATTAATAACTATTCATGGCCAGTAACAAGTTTCATGGTTGAACAATATGAAGTTGGACATTTATTTGTAGAAGCGGACTATATTAGGTTGAGTGACTTAAGGTCTGTAATGTTACTAACATATGCATCTCCTTGGTCTTTACAAGATCTAAAATTAGCAGGAGATATGATGTCCATGCGTTTAGAATATAATTTTGCTGAAAACTACATCCATAGCGTAAAAATGACATTGGAAAATTTTGAGAGCTCACCATGGGGGGGTGTTCCTGGTATTAATGGATTTAGTGGCTCAATTAATTGGCATAATAATATCACTACCATATATTTAGACAGTCATAATATGACCTTGAATTTAGATAAGTGGTTGAAAAAATCAATATTTTTTAATACAGCATCAGGATATCTACGTTGGCAATATGATCAGAATTGGCAAATAGAAGTATCTGAATTACGTTTGTGTAATAATGATTTTGCTCTACAATTTGACGGTACACTCAAACATAACAACAGAATCACAGATGCAAATTTTAAAATAAAATTAAATCATGTCAATATAAAAAATTGGCAACAATATATTCCACGAAATCTTCTGAGTAGGGGATTGGAATCTTGGTTTAGCAGTGCATTGATGGATGGTAATATTATTGATGGTGATATTAGTTTAACTGGAAATTTAGCAGATTTTCCATTTGAATCAAAGCCCGAGCAGGGCCAATATGATATGACTCTTAATGTTGAGAATATAATTTTAAATTATGCACCTAATTGGCCAAAGATGACTATTACTAAAGGTACGGTTACCGGCAATAATAATTTGCTTACTATTAAGAGTAAGCGTGGTAATATTTCCGGTTTTTGTTTTTCTGATGTAGTGATAAACATCAACAATTATATTGATGGCAGAGCATTACTAATGGCTAATATGTTACTAACAGGTACTACTCAACAGGCATTAAGTTTTTTGCAACATAGTCCTTTAAAACTAAGGTTTAGGAACATGGATTCCATTATTTCAGCCACAGGCGAAAGCAATGTTAAGTTAGCCATAACTGTACCATTATTGAATACCGATGACACTAAAGTGCATGGTTATATTGATTTTAATAAAAGTGAATTTGTTAATCTCAAATGTCTGCAATTTAAATTATCTGATGTTACAGGCAAAGTGCAATTTAATAATATAGGCATATTAGCAAAGGATATCAAAGCTAAATTGTTAGACCAGGATGTAAATATCAATATAAGTTCTGAAGGTTCAAAGATCGCCATATATCTTAATGGTATTCTCAAAATAAGTAATTTAGATAAAGCTTGGAATGAGGTATTGCCAAGATATATTTCCGGTCAGACTGCATATAAAGCAAAATTATCAGTGTATGAAAAAATATTAGGTCAGATTGAAGTGGACGTCACATTTGAATCAGATCTCATAGGCATAGGTATTGATATGCCAGCGCCATTAGGGAAGAAAAAATATCGAAATATACCTTTTTCATTATCGATAGAATATCGTGAAAATGTATTATCATATTTTATAAATTACGATGATAAATTACACGCAGTTATTGTCCCTGGACTAAAAAACCAAGATTGGCGTGGTGAAATTTGTTTTGGTGGGGAGCGAGCTATTATACCAAATGCAGGCATGGTAATTAAAGGAAAATTAGATCGAATATCCATTGATGACTGGTTATCTTGGAAGGAGAGTCGGTTTGAAAATGTTGATAATTCAATTTTGAAATACATTGATGTAATTTCAATATATATTAGCCAAATAAAATTGTATGACCAACAGATTGCGGAATTATTATTGACTGCCAATCGTGAAGACAAGAATTGGCTAGTCAGAATTTACTCAAATCAGGTTACGGGTGATATTATCTTCCCACATGATTCGAATAGTCCAACTTCTCTTTTTATGGACTTTGATTATATATATTTAGAAACTCCCAAAAATAATAATCTGAAGGGCAATTCGATAGAAAATAGCATTCGAAGAATTGATTTATCTCGTGATATTAATTTTCATGTACAACGATTATATTTTGGTAATATACAATTCGGCGAAATTACATTACTTGCTGTTAATCGCGGAATTAGCTGGGATGTTGATGCTTTGATTTTTAATCCAGCAACTATCTATGCAGATATTCAGGGTCAATGGCAGAAATTACCAACTGGTAGGCAAAGTTATTTTAATATTACTATAGATAGTAATAATTTCCATAAATTATTAACGGATCTTGGTTACCGGCCAACGATGGAAGCGGATAAGGTTAATATGAAGATAGATTTGACTTGGCCTGATAGTCCCACTGATTTTTCTCGTAATAATATTGTAGGTGACTTGATAATTAAAGTTGGCAAAGGAAGGATGATGGGCATTAATATAGGAACTGTAGGTCGAATGTTTGGATTGTTAAGCGTAGCCTCTATACCAAGGCTTTTATCCTTAGATTTTACAAGTTTATTCGATAAAAATATCAACTTTATGTCAATTAATGGTAAATTCGGTTTGAGCGATGGTATCGCTTATACTGACTATTTATCCATGACTGGCCAATCGATGAACATAGATGTTATTGGATCGATTAATATAATAAAAGAAACATATAACCAGATATTAACAATAACACCAAATATATCATCAACCTTACCAGTAGCTGGAGCAGTAGTTGGTGGTTCGATGGGATTAGGCATAGGTACTATGCTTCTTATTATTGATAGAGTAATTAATGAATTATTTGGCAAAGGGATATTAAATTTAATTAGTTATAGCCATAGACTCACAGGTGCCTGGTATAATCCTAAACTTAATATTATTAATCCTATACTTAAGTAAAAATCTGTTATGCTTCCCACTATTTTGATAAATAATCATTAATTAATGTAGTCATCAACAATGTCTTGCGTACTTAAACAAGTAAACGAACAAATTCTGGCACCTGCTGGTTTAACAGAACATGATGTGGAAAAGGCTATAGCCATAACTTCAGGCAATGGAATTGATTATGCTGATTTATATTTTCAGCAATCCCGTTATGAAAATTGGCAATTAGAGGATGGCATTGTGAAAGAAGGTGCTTACAATGTTCAGAGAGGCGTTGGTATTCGTGCTTGCAGCGGTGAAAAAACTGGTTTTGCTTATTCGAATGATTTGACTTTGCCAACGTTATTAAATACAGCCAAGGCTGCTCGTTCTATTTCACGCCAAGGCCAACAGAGACAAATTCAAGTATTTAAATCTTCTGATATTCCTAATTTTTATCCGAGCAATGATCCGTTAACTGCATCATCGGTAGCGCAAAAACTAGATTTATTAAGACGAGCTAATAATGCTGCACTTCAGGCAGATTCACGAGTAATTCAGGTGAATATAAGTCTATCTGGCAGTATGGACATGATACTCATTGCAGCCAGTGACGGTACATTTTCTGCAGATATTAGACCTCTAGTACAGATGAATGTTAGTATAATAGTGGAATGTAATGGTCGACGTGAGAGAGGTAGCGCTGGTGGTGGCCGTCGTTTGGACTATAGTTATTTTCAAAACAATGATTTAGCTGAAAATTATTCTAAGGAAGCTGTGCGACAGGCATTGGTAAATTTGGAAGCCGTTAATGCTCCTGCAGGGACTATGCCGGTAGTATTGGCTTCTGGTTGGTCTGGTATATTGTTGCATGAAGCCGTTGGACATGGATTGGAAGGTGATTTCAACCGCAGGGGTAGTTCAGCATTTTCAGGGCGAATGGGTGATATAGTAGCATCAACACTTTGCACCGTAGTTGATGATGGTACATTGCCGTATCGTCGCGGATCCCTTAATATCGATGATGAAGGAGTATCAACTGAGCATACAACCTTAATTAGAAAGGGTCGATTAATTTCCTATATGCAAGACAAACATAATGCGAGGTTAATGGGAACGCGTAGTACAGGCAATGGTCGTCGAGAATCATATGCGCATTTACCTATGCCTAGGATGACAAATACTTATATGTTACCTGGAAAAAGTGAACCAGAAGATGTAATTGCATCTGTTGATAAGGGATTATATGCAGTAAATTTTGGTGGTGGGCAGGTAGATATTACTTCGGGTAAATTTGTATTTTCTACTAGTGAAGCATATATGATTGAGAAGGGTAAAATTACGCATCCAGTGAAGGGGGCAACATTAATAGGTAATGGAGCCGAAGTTATGCAACGTATAAGTATGGTAGCTAATAACCTTGAGTTAGATACTGGAATTGGTACTTGTGGCAAAGAAGGTCAAAGTGTACCAGTGGGAGTTGGACAGCCAACATTAAAAATAGACAACTTAACAGTAGGTGGCACAGCATGATATTATAGAGATCAGTATAAAAATGTGCCCGAATGTTATATAATTAAAATTTTTATACAGTAAGAATATCTTATTGGCCAAATATTAATGGGTACGAATTCTTAGATGCCATATACACGTAAACACCATTGACAGTTGCAATTCACACTACAATTCTGGTGAGTTGAGCTCACTATTGATGATATATTGCTTTAATTTAGGTACCCATATCAGTATTTTGGATTAGCAAAGCATTTACTTATCACAAAGAGTAACTTAGTTGACAAGGAATAAATATGAAATAACTATTGCTATAATTAATGCAGTATTGACCTTATATAGTATATACTCATCTTATTGTATTTAATATGTATTATTGGCGTATCTTAAATTTAATTACATTCGCCTTTTAATAATGTAGGAATTGACCTAGCTTATTTTTAATGTACTGTATTCATATTTTGCACCTCAATTAGTGCAGTATTTTTATTGGAGAATTCAATGTCAGTCGAAAATGTACTTCAAATGATTAAAGATGAAGAAGCCAAGTTTGTTGATTTCCGTTTTACTGATACACGAGGTAAGGAGCAGCATGTTTCTTTTCCTTCTCACACCATAAATGAGATTACCTTCACTGAAGGCAATATGTTTGACGGTTCGTCCATTGCTGGCTGGAAAGATATTGATGAATCAGACATGATTCTAATGCCAGATTCATGTACTGCAGTAATGGATCCATTTATGGACGACAATACATTGATTATCAATTGTAATATTATCGAGCCATCTACAATGCAAGGTTACGAACGTGACCCTAGAAGTATTGCGCATCGCGCTGAGGCGTACATGCAATCAACAGGAATAGCTGACACTGCTTATTTTGGTCCTGAAAATGAGTTTTTTATTTTTGACGATGTGCGTTGGGGCAATGATATGTCGGGTTCATTTTACAAAATAGATTCTGATGAATCAGATTGGAATACCAAAAGGGTATATCCAGATGGTAATAAAGGCCATCGTCCGAGTGTGAAAGGTGGTTATTTTCCTGTACCTCCAGTTGATTCCTTGCAGAATATCCGTTCTGCTATGTGTATGACACTAGAGGACATGGGTCAAACAGCAACAGTACATCACCATGAGGTTGCAACAGCTGGACAATGTGAAATTGGCACCAAATTTAACACATTGGCAAAGAAGGCTGATGAAGTACAAGCTTTTAAATATGTTGTGCATAATATTGCGCATACATATGGGAAAACTGCAACCTTTATGCCTAAGCCTTTAGTAGGAGATAATGGTAATGGTATGCATGTGCACATTTCCTTATTTAAAGATGATGGTAATCTATTTTCTGGAGATAAATACGGTGGCTTATCAGAAATAGCCTTGTATTATATTGGAGGAATTATTAAACATGCACAATCTTTGAATGCTTTCACTAATGCAAGTACTAACAGTTACAAACGTTTAGTTCCAGGCTTTGAAGCACCTATCATGCTAGCCTACTCAGCACGTAATCGTTCTGCATCAATTCGTATTCCATTTGTAAATAATATAGATAATTGCCGTATTGAGGTGCGTTTTGGAGATTCTACTGCTAACCCATATTTAGCATTCAGTGCTATGTTAATGGCCGGCCTTGACGGTATTAAAAATCAAATCTCTCCTGGAGAGGCAATGGATAAGGACTTGTATAATTTACCTACAGATGAGTCAGCTAAAATTCCACAAGTATGTTATTCATTCGATCAGGCCCTGAATGCCTTGAATAAAGATCGTAATTTTTTAACAGAAGGTGGCGTATTTACTGATGATATGATTGATGCGTATATTAAATTGAAAATGAAAGATGTTACTCGCTTACGTATGGAAACCCACCCCTCTGAATTTGATTTATATTACAGTGTGTAGATTATATGTCTTATATCATTAGAGGCATGTTGGTGGCATCTGTGATAATCATATTATATTAATAATATTAGTCTATGTCTTCCCGCAAATGAGTGACATTAATTGCTAAGAACATATTTCATTTTTTAAAGAGTATTCTTTCATATAGGTAGCGTCTAAGCCATTAATCATGTCATGATAAAGATTATATTTATGGTTGGAGGAAGTTAAATTTAAATTTAATAACTCAAAAATTTAGGTGTGTTATAAATAATTATTTGAAGTGCGAACTGGTTGTGGATTGGATATGATGCCTATCATTCGGATGGATTTTTATCAGATATCAGGTTTACCTATAGGTAGAGCAAACCTGTGATAATATCCTTTCGTTCGTTGGCGGATATTCTTCTATTTATCGTATAATTATTATCTAATCTCTTATGGTACATTTCTATGTTACAGTATAAATTGTCTTATTTTTGTAGTTCTTTCCTGTCGATGGTATTATTTGCCGATGAATTAAGACATCCAAAATCTTAAAAAATATGTTATGTACGTATAGTTATACGTATTTTATTTGATTTAGGTTTTAATCAAGTAATTAGAAGTTTGTTCGCAATCTATATCGAGCTAATAATTAAATTATGAAAATGCATATTGGCTCCATCCTTGAATGATTGCTGCGTATATATCAGCAAGTTAAACTAGCTGGCTAATTATGTGGCATAGTAATAGGTAATGTATTTTTTTGGTAAGTTTATGTTTATTGTTGTTCGAGATAACTTTGAAATTACACTGATAACATTGCGTCGGCACTCAATAATTAGGTAGACTCATGATAGGTTATTAAATATGTCCAGAGTATTTAGAAGGTCTAAGGGCATAAATTATTTTTTTTATGGATTCATCAATCATCTTAATATTTTGTTTGTAAGCTTAAAGACTTAATACATGGCAATTTAATAATTTTCACCCTGAATTAGCATATGAGCGTGTGATAACATCAAAATAATAATGCCTCATGATCCATGGTCATATTTTTAAAATCAACAAATAATCATGATATTTACAGATTATGGCTCAAAGTAATAGTGGTCCATAAGAATCTGGTTATCATCATAGATATGTTGAGTATCATTTATTGATTATTAGTAATGGTGTTTCAGCATAGTATGTATTAATACTAGTATCAAGTGACTATATTTGAGCAATGTATTTTTAATATTACATAATGCAAACAAGGACGCCTTACAATCATGTCTTTGACTTATAAGATCTATGCAAATTAATAATATTACAAAAGCTGATAAAATTAAGAAATTTTGAATGATTGATAGATTTACGGCATAATTAACAGTTTTACTTAGGATAATAGTAGTCACTTATGGCTAGAGAAGAACATATTGAATTGGAAGGCACCGTAATTGATACGATGCCCAACACTACCTTTCGCGTTGAATTAGAAAATGGACATATAGTTATCGCCCATATTTCAGGGAAAATGCGTAAAAATTATATCAGAATATTAACCGGTGACAAGGTGATTGTACAATTAACTCCCTATGATCTTTCCAAGGGGCGTATTACCTATCGTGCTCGCTGAATCTGAACATCAACTGTTTGTTATTTAAAGTATTATTAATATAATATTATCTAATTTAATCTAAAGCTTGTTTAAATGGTGACAGACCTATATAAAATGAGTTATTTTGCTTTTTAAAATACACTCAGAGTGATTCATGCTGTGATTAGTATCTTCTAGAACGTTCTGTGATGCCTCATTGATATTGAATGATCACTTAATATTAGGGGTGATCGAAACAGAGTCTGTACTGTAATAATGAGGCCAAAGATATTCTAAATATCTTCGTTTATTCTAGAAAGCATGATTAACACTAATTTTGGTGGCGGAAATATTAATTTATGACAATATTCGAATTTATATTATAACTGAGAGTTTGATTTTGCTTATAGGGAGATACTATTAATATTATTGAAAACATAGATTATTATTGATGATTGTACCCTGAATCAGGGTGACAACTTTTGCATTCCTGAACGAAGGGGGGGTGAAATACAAATATTTTATATTTATCATGATGGACTGGACCATCATTCTTCTCTGTAGAATAATTATTCGTATATGTTTGTTTGTCTAAATTATCATTCATATATATTAGATAGCCAGGATCCCATGAAGTTCTTGAGTGAAAAACTAACTGAGAACTAATCTTTATCACCATTTCTTGCAGTTGATATGTGGCCAATTAATTCAATACATTGAATCTGAAGGCATTCGTAACACATAGCTGATAATCATCCGTATCATGTATAGGTGACTAACTATTAGGACATGTTTATTTAATAGTGCAATCCAAGCCGGGATTATCAGTTTTTTAAATGATAGCAATGACTTTGTCTGTGGAGGAGTGTTATTTACAGGATCATCTTAAAAAAGCGTAAAATTAAATTTTATTTTACAGCATTGATTGTTGTGTATATTTTATTTACCACGTACCTAGGGCCATTTCCATAGAATTAGTTTCTTTTTGCATTGGGGTATTTAAATTTTGAGTAAGTATATGATTGCATTCCGCACAGCAACTTAGGGGGGGGTGTTATGATTTTGTTCCAAGGTTTATGACCTTTAATAGCGTTATTCATATGATGCCATCCAGCCCCGAATAACAGGTGGTCTATTTGACCTCTATATACGACCTCCTACAGGCTCTCCCATTGTTAATTAGATCAATTATCATAGCCATTTGTCAGCCAATTCTACCTTTCTTGAAACATAATATTTATTTATATTTTTTCTAATTTAGCCGCAAAAATTAAGGTCATTAACGGTGGTATTATAATAGTATATTTGCTATCCCTTGTTTTAAGTATATATTAATTTGAATTTTTAATTTAGTCCACATAGTATATCTTATATTTTGGAAATGGTGATTGTCTTGTAGGCCGTGGTAAATTTCTCATAAATAATATGCTATAATTAATTTATTATTAATATTGTTACATTCTGACGTTTCACCTATTTTATTAATTTATTAATAGCTTTAAATAATTCATCTGCGTAGCAAAATACCTTATATTTTCATAAACATCTAGATACAGTCTGATTATATCAAGATGTTGATAAGTTAAACATACATCGATCTATAAACGTACCGATATATCTATAGATACTAAATTCTTTAATATTGTTATTAAGGTTATTATCCTAACGGAGTATGAGGTGATAATATCTTTCATAATTGTACATCTAGTGCTTTTGAATTATCTATTGGTATTCTCACGAAATACTATCCATATGTCTGCATAATTAATTTAATTCCCTATTATTTTTAATATAGACTTAAATAGAGCGGACAGTAGTGCAAGATAAGAGCTTGGATCCACATTAAATAATTCCACGACTATTATGTGTAAGCAACAATTATTTGTTCAAATTTTCATTAATTTTCTATTATTGGCATTTAGTTTTAATGCTTGTTCTAAGCAGTGGTATCATGTCGAACTTCTTGTGTTTGAGCATACTAATACTCTCATCAATGAACAATGGCCACAAATCAAATATCTAAAAAAATTACCGTCAATTTCTAATATGGCTGTGCGATTAATACAACCAGCCATGAATAAAAGTTTGGTTGTGGCAGAACAACGACTAGATTATTCTCCTGACTATCAGGTTTATTATCATCAATCTTGGCGACAGCCAGTATTAAGAAAAGTATTTGCTCAAGTTATCACCGTTCAATCCAAAGATGCACTGATTAATGGCAATATTTGTTTTTATAGAGAAAATTATCTTCATGTACAGCTAGATATACGGCTAATAAGAAACATCAAGTTAGCAAATATTTGGTCTGGTACCTTACCTCAAAATACGCATATTAGTGCAACACGCACTCCCAATTTGCGGGAATCGCGTCGTATCTACAGCAACAAACTCCATTTTTTTGATCATCCAAAGCTAGGTGCTTTGATACAGCTAACTCCCATTGATACACCGATGGTGGTGTTAGATGGTGAGTAATATATGATATTTATATACTTTTAATTCATGTGTAATTAGTGATAATATTACTATGACATAATGTAAGTTATTGATCATAATGTTTTTTAAATTAAAACAGTAGATCTTTAAATTTGAGATTTACAGATAGATATGGTGTGAATTTCCCGTAAAAATTTTGGTTCTGTCGGATGGAGCTGAAATTAATTATCATCTATACGTTCAGATTGTAATATTTTGATGATTATTTTCCACTTATCAATTTCGATATGTATGATTTTTTTATATATTATTTGCAGGTGGTGCTATATCATGTCTCCGATGACTCGGTTATTTGTAAATCGAGAAAATTGATGCTTAGCGTAGCATTTGTTTAAGTCACTCAATATTGTATTGACCCATGGGTTGGCAATCTGTGGCGGATGTATAATTAGTAATGGGCAGTTAGAAATTTGGATAATAATAAACCAAATTCAAGTTAATTATCCCTAATTGTCAGCTCAGGAGCGTTTTAACACGCTTATAGGATTCTTGCATCTAATAAAGTACTGTTGTTTATTTTTAGTAAAATTGCTACAGAACCAATAATGTTGCACCAACCGGTGTATGTAATAGCTTATAATTATATTACGTCATTGAACAGTTATAAATAGGAACTAACAATATATACTATGGAGTAGCTTGGGAGTAGATAGCATCTTCTTAAGTTTTGATAATTAGAATCTTTTATCAATTTAATCATATATCCAACTTCATTAATGAATAGCTAATAATAGTATACATCCAATGCTAACGGATAATGGAATATACTTATAATGCACTTTAAAAAGTAAATTCAGGTGCAGGCTCTGCATTGATCATCGCCGGAATTAAGGTTTCATAAACTATCTTAGTTTGCCATTTACATTCACTAATACGGCATATTAATTGCACTGACATAACTGGTGGCTTGCCTACTACAGCAAGCATTCGTCCGCCCACCTTTAGATCTTGTAAATAATCGCCTGGTATAGTTATTAATGCTGCTGTTATTATTATTATGTCGATACGTTCTTTTAGCTCCCACTTGTATGCGGCATCTCCTACTTCAAAAGTTATATTAGAAATTCCCATTTTGGCTAAAATTTTCTGAGCATGATGAGATAATTCAGGTATTAACTCCACGCTTAAAACTTGATCAGCTAGTGTAGAAAGTATGGCTGTGAAATAACCGGATCCTGTACCTATTTCTAATATTTGTTCATTAGATTTTATGTTCAATGCTTCTAAGAAACGTCCTTCTTGTACTGGCGATAACATAAATTGGCCGAAGTCCATAGGTAATTGCATATCTGCGTAAGCGAATTTGATAAATTTCTCCTTAACAAATTTATCTCGTTTAATAGTTTTTAGCGCCACTAGTACTTGTGGATTTAATACATCGTTTGGCCTTACCTGTTGTGCTACCATATTAGCATGTGCATGGTCTAGATTTATTGCCATACCTCTTGTCCTTGTTAATTTATGGAAGATTTATATTCTAAGGATAAAAGGTTTTTTATTCGGGTGCAACTTCATTTTATTTCATGTATGCTATAGTAGATATAGTTATATCCACTACTGGCTATTATCAGGACGTGGAATCCCTATTTCAAATAATTTTGCGGACAGTTGGGTAGGATCAAGATTATCACCTTCATGGTATATGATTTAATTGGATAATTTCTCTTCTCATGTATTCATATTACAAAAAATTAATTTTCATTTGCTATGAATAAAACAAAAATTTACAATTGAGAAATTTAATCATAAATATTGGGATGATCAATATTTTTACACGAAATATTTTTGAATGGATATTGAAATCTAAAAATGTCCATGCTATTAAAATTTTTTATCTTTATGTAAGGTTTCAGATTTTAAAGGTTGTTCTTGTGCCTGATTTTGGCCATTAATTATATCCTCTAGCTGATACAGTTTTTCATGGATCCTCAATAGATTTTCAGAAATTTATTTTATGCTATTTTATTTTTCTCTATCTTTAAAAATATAGTTGCAGTTAAATAATTAGAAAGACAATGGAGAGTTGTTTATGAACTGGTCTGCAGAATATCTAAGTACATTTAAGGTCTGTTTGATGAATATATAACCTATCTTTGTGATGTAATTGCACTTAACTGAATTTATTGTGGTGTAAAAATAAATAAATATAAAGTCAAAAAGATCAAAAATATTCAAGTCAGATCAACAAAAACTCAAACTCCTATTTTGAGCAGCTAAAGGGAAGAGCAATATCATTGTTAATAGTTTTTGTAAATACTAAAAATTAAGTAATTAAGACTCTCATTAAGAGACAATATTAAGATTGCTGTCGAGGCTGGAACAGATAAATATGTACCTGATGAATGACTGATAAAAATGAAGCTGTATCACGATACATTGTATTATAGTAATAAAAAAATGTGTAAGGAAGGGCAGATAAATGTTCGCACAAATGATCTAGAGGAATTTGGAAGTCGGTTAAAAGATCGCTTAATGGCGCTTGTTACTTTTTGTGCCTTAAGTATTTGCTATTTATATGAACTAATTTGCTCATCGTTATAATTAGAAGTAATGGATATACAGCCTTTGTTTTGTGAAATCATCATGAAGTCTTTGGGAGCTCCGTTAATAAGCATATTGCAACTAACTCATCAGCCATTGATTAGCTTGCTTTCATGATTTTTAAGCTTGTCTTCTTTTTTTCTTATTTATAAATTGTTCATCATCTTTGATTTTTCTTTTTATTTCATTGTATTAACTATTCTTGTTGCCCTTGAATTAAAGGTAATGGAATTTATAATTGTTTAATTTTACTTGACTTAAATTTTTTATTAATGTACGCTATTTTTGCACATTAATTAAATCTCACTTTTAATCACTAATAAAAGCCATTCTAGCATAGTTATATCTTGATTTAGTATAATGATGGTTTTGCGGTAGAGGTAGCTGTTTTTGTTATATTAAGCAGATATTGGTATGACTAGATACAATATCGCTTTTGAAGAAAAATTTGTTTTATCTAATCAAGATTTATATACTTAATTTTTTTTAATATTAAGATAACCATTTGAAATATATTTCATTCTGCGAGCTTTATATTTTGCAGTCTCAATACTATTTTTATTTCCAGATTAATATCCTTTAATTTTTGAAACATAAGATAAGGCTATTGGCTCCTATATTTCGATCTGACTAAATGAAAATTATTATTATAACCTTTTATATACTCATAATTTTAAAAATCAATCTTAAGCATATTGCCTTTTAACCTTAGTGTATTTATTTTTTATCATTGGATCTTTCTATTCTTTGAGGTCATTGTCATCTTTTATTTTTTGTGATTGTCAGGGGTAATGCTGATATTTTGAGCTTTAACAAATTTATAATTGCTTTGATTATCTGTTTTATGGACATCGAAAAAATAAAGGATATCTGTTTTTTATCCCTTTATATGTTGAGAAAACACCTTAGTAAATATATAATATTTTGTGGTTTGTTTTTAACAATGATGATTTGCAAACATTAGCAATATATTTTCTAAATAAAAAGATCCTTCGGTATAACTGAAGCCATTTTATCATTCTTGTGAGGTTTTAAGTTAGCGCAGAATAAGAGTATAGTCTCCAATGTCCTTTGCAATTAGATGTTAACAAAGGGTTGAGATATCGTTTTTATTTCGGCTCTGCCATTTATGTTGTATTTTTAGTTATTTTTGATAAAAGGCATGTCAGTAACTATTACATCAAATTTTTCACTTGGTTATTGGGCAATAAATAATTTTTATTTGTGAGATTATCTGTTTGTAGCATTCTGCTACGTATATTTTTGTGTAAAATCATATTCATTTCTAATTTTCTCTATAATATAGATGTTTATATATCTCACAGCATCATGATTTCATTAACATTTTATTTATCTTCACACAATGATTTTAAAACATAATTTTTTAAATGTTACTAGATTTTTCAATTTTAGTCCTTTGTTATTTGTTTTCCAGAATATCATTTAGATTATTAAATGTAAAATATTAATTCATCTTTTTAAAGCTTTTTACTGCTTAAGTAATTGTCTAAGCTGTATTGCTACTGGAGTTTGAGAAACATAAATCCTCTCCTTTTATGGTCAACTATTTCATTTTTTGTTCATCAAAATTAAGCTCTTTGTCATTAGACATACAACTAATTTTACGATAATTACATTCATTGCTAACGGAGGAACATTCAGGGTTTTGCGTATTTCGTTTCTTTTTTCACACTTGTCTTATATTTTTTTGCTTTTCTTGGTTTATATTATCTTAATTGGTCTATTTTTTCTGCTTGGTAGATTATATAATCAGGTTTTTCCTCTTAATGTTTTGTTGATTTTAATGTGGCGGTTTTTTTTAATATATATTTTAAGCTTTCAATTTACGTCTATATGCTGACCTTTATTGTTTAGATTATTAATTATATGTTTTATTAGATCTGCTAATACATGAATGATTTAAATAAAAACTATTAAGTTTAATATTTAAATCTATTTAATAAAGTATTACTACTTGTTATTAATGGATAGTTGTCTTAAGTTATGATGTACCAATTATTAAATATTATGCGGTATGTACTGATGGTCGATTATATGGATATATCTAGTCCGGCCTTAAAGTTCAATAATTTTTCATTTTTAGTTATTTAATTGTATTTTATTTTAATATGTGAGTATGCAAGATCATCAGAATATGATTTATCATTTTTTATTTTGTAGCATATGTACGATTAATTATAATTTTATATTCAGCAGTGATAAATAATTTATTTATATAAATTTTTTAATGGCCTAAAGTCAAGATCTTAAATCTCGTCATACATTATGAATCAATATTGTTAATCTTTGATAATTTGTCTGGTTTCAATAGTTATATGTTTTTAGGTTAGTATAATAATGAAACTTTAATAAGGACACTTTAAATCCAAATTGATATTTAAGTATTCTATTATACTATTTTCTATAAAGATGGCAGGATATTAAACCCTACACATTACATATGATCAATTTGTTATGCTGTGTTACATGATATTTTTTTTCATCCTAATAAGGAGTTGGATTTTGGATAATTGATTAATAATTATTTTGTGGTCGTCCTATATTAAAGGTTAGCGCTAGTATTGATGATTACTGTGGAGTATTTATGTTAAGATGTTAAATTTTTAGCAAATTATTTAATTTCATAGATATTAGTATATAATATATTAAATATTATATTAGCTTATATCCTTATATATATAAATGAGTATTAATCACGACCTTTTTAAACAGGCCAAGCAACATATCCCAGGAGGGGTAAATTCGCCCGTTCGATCTTTTAATAGTGTAGGTGGAGATCCAGTTTTTATTCAAAAAGGTAAGGGTGCCTGGCTAACTGATGTTGAAGGTAAACGCTACATTGATTATGTAGGTTCATGGGGGGCAATGATTTTAGGACATGCTCATCCTGAGGTAATAAGTGCTGTGTATGATATGGTTGCCCATGGTTTGGGTTTTGGTGCACCAACTGAAATAGAAACAGAGATGGCCAATCTCGTCTGCAAGTTAGTTCCTTCCATGAATTTAGTTCGTATGGTCAGTTCAGGCACTGAGGCTACGATGAGTGCTATCCGTTTAGCGCGTGGTTATACGGGTCGTGATAGAATTGTCAAGTTTAAGGGTTGTTACCATGGCCATTCTGATTCATTGCTTGTCCAAGAGCATTCGGATGCATTAAATCCTGGAGTGCCGCGGTTGAGTGGTATACCTGAATCCCTGTTGAAACATACCTTAACCTTACGTTATAATGATCTTGATTCTGTTCGTGAGTGCTTTCTTTCTCTAGGTGATGATATTGCCTGCATTATTGTTGAACCTGTTGCTGGTAATATGAGCTGCATTCTTCCTGTTTCTGGTTTTTTGCAGGGCTTACGTAAAATTTGCGATGAATATAGTGCTATATTGATATTTGACGAGGTAATGACAGGATTCCGTGTTTCCCTGGGTGGAGCGCAATATTATTATAATGTGATACCAGATATTACCACATTAGGCAAGATAGTTGGTGGTGGCCTGCCTGTGGGTGCCTTCGGTGGCAAACGCAAAATTATGGAACATATTGCTCCTCTTGGTCAAGTCTATCAAGCAGGAACATTATCGGGAAATCCAGTTGCAATGGCTGCTGGACTGGCAACACTTAGATTAATGCAGGTAGCCAATTTTCATGAACAACTATCGGATATCACTAATGTATTGGTTACAGGTTTGCAACAACGTGCTGATGCGGCTGGTGTTTGCCTGGCAACAAATCAGATCGGTGGTATGTTTGGAATATTTTTTACTCATGAAGATCAGATAGATTTTTATAATCAAGTAGTGGGAAGTAATCAAAATAAATTTAAACAATTTTTTCATGGCATGTTAGATAGAGGTATTTATTTAGCACCGTCTGCATTTGAAGCAGGTTTTGTTTCTGCTGCGCATGGTCATCAAGAAATCAATGAAACCTTAGATGCTGCAGAGCAAGTTTTTGCCAGTTTAGCTAAGTCTTAGCTAAATATAGTATCAAATTATATACTTTACAAATGACATAATTAATTTTTACTAAATATAAATATAATTATTGTGAAGATGATAAGTTAACTAATTGTTTGATTAAATTTAGAATTAAAGTACAGATACTATAATTGAAGGATGTAACTTATAATATATACTTATCAATTAATTATTGAAGTTCTTGACTATAGGAATATTTATTAAATATTATACGATATGTGGCATAACGTGTCTTCTTATATTTCCATCCATATATTAGTCTTTATCTCCATTGACAATATGTGTAGATATCTTAATATAGTGCTCCAACCCGCATATTTCATCTAAATTTGATTCTATGTTACCGATTTTGCTGGTATACAGATATAATCATTCATAAATTATTATTACGGATATGTTTCTAATTAGAATAAGTCTTGACAATTAATAATTTTAAAAATAGTTTATTGAAATTACCTATTAACCAGTCTTTCATGAACTTATCCTTTGTTTATCTTTTATCCGTCTTTGGACGAGTTCACTATCGGAGGAACTTTAATTTAATTTATAGAGTTCTTTCGCAGATTTTTCATAGAGATCAATGAGGGTATCTTTTTCAGATATAATTATTCTACGAGTTCGTAATAATGCTTTTAATATGGCAATGATATGTCATTAATTTTATTTTATCATTGTCCAAGTTTTTCACTGATTATTTACCGATTCGACGTTCATCACAAATAGTCAACTTGATAGTTTAATATATAAAAGATTCTACACAATAAGGAGTAAACTAGATAATATTTCCAATTTAATCGTTGAATGGTCTACTTCAATACTGCATCCGGCATGTATTTATTGATTATCACATGACAAAATTGATAAGAAATATAGCAGTGAATCGTTTGAAGGATAATATTCGAAGGAATATTTGTACAGCGAATCATATATATTGGAAGTTAGTATCAAGATATTAAAATTTGAGGTTTTATATAGGAATTATTTTTAAGTCTATGAAACAGAACCTGCAAATAATATGGATCTATAACTATTATTATATTTTTACCTTATTCATACTCTATGATCCGTGTGGTAACATGTGTCTATGTTCTTTGCATTTTCTAACGTAAAGTTCCAGATCGGATTATTTGGATGTTAAATAACGTTGGCTCGCATGCACAATCAAATCGCTAGATTTCGTTATCAAGTTAGCCAAATTAAATCCTTTTTATTCACCAATTAATTGCGCTGTAGGAATGTTGATCAACAGGATACCTGCCCCTTATTCATGTCTGGCAATTAATTAACTGAAAATATTAAAATGATTGTCCATGGTTCGGTGGGTAGTAACTCGTATGCATCTAATTTTTCGCAGATTTCGTTTTATTATTGCCAGACGACGCTTATCATCAAATTTATTTGTATCTATCATCAATTATTTGCAAACAAAATCTTTCAAATGTTTATCCAATATAGGTGCCAACTCTAAAACTTTCTTCCTTGGTAAGCGCATTCATTTCATCACAAATTTTTATTTTTTCTAATGCATTCAAGTGACGTAGCTTCAAATCTAATATATAGTCATATTGACAGTTACTAATACTAAAACGCTCCATTAGTATTATTTTTGGTTTATTTTCTGTCCGGAGGATAGTAACAACTTCATCAATATTAAAACAGGTAAGTGGGAGAGATGATAATATATGTATGCGATTTAGTATTTCATTTAGACTATATCGCAATTGGCGGCGTATGGTCTCTTTTCTGAATACCAACCATTCAAGTAACACATCACGTAAGTTTTTAATTTGTGGTCGGCCATCTAGACCGATCATATTTATGTTGACATGACAACTGCGTTCTAGGTCTGTTGTTGCAAACAAATGTAACATTAAGGTCTCTGAATTAATGTGACTATATCGAGGTATGACCACAATTATTGCTGTATGCTTATGATCATATTCATCTCGTGGAGTGCCACTATTAATAATTATTCATTACTTATTTGTTTAATTATTTCAGTTGCTGGAATCTGATATGGTATATTTTTAATATTTAACGTATCGTCTTCTAGGTTGTGACAACTACGTTGATTTGTAGAATCATATTTTGTATTATTAATTTTATCAAATCTTTGCGCGATGAAATCATCTCACCTCTGGTTGGAAAATATGTTTTTTAATATTTTTTAGCAGCTCATCTAGAATTGTGGATACTTTGTTTAATAATTGTAAGCATGCACTAACCACCTCATATAGGTTATGAGGAGGGATATTCGTAGACATACCCACTACAATTTGCTGCCGCTAAGTGGAATATTAGGCATCGTGTCGGCAACAATGATGGCTCACCCATCGTGTCATCAAGATTGGATAACCATTCGACAATACCTCGCCCCTAGTTCGCTTAATAAATTTTTTGAACAAACAGTTAGACGTGACGCGGTATGGCGCATGGCCGCGAAAGACTTAGGATCATCTATAGACCCCTAATTGCCTTGTCCGTCATTATAATAGTACCATCATTGGATGAAATTCTTGGTCTCATAGATTTGTGAGTATCCGGAGCCATACTAGTTTCATGAAGTTATATTGAATTCATCCCACCTAAGCCCTCAAAGAGTTAAATACTAATCTTTCCTTTCATTTTTTTCAATTTCATCAATATATATTTGCCGTTCCTTATCATTCAAGGCGTAAGTGAGCTTATTCCCGACATTAATACGATATAGAGGTGGCATGGATATACAAATATGCTCAAATTTAACCAAGGGTCTAAAATGACGAACGAATAAAACACGTATAAAAGTGGCCATATGATCGTCATCTGAGTCTGTATTAGCCAAAATACAAATCTTTCCATATCGTAGACCTGATAGGTCATTTGATCTCAGATTTACTCTAATTGCAATATTGTGTATTTTTGAGATGCCAATACTCGTGTTAATTCAACTTCCCATGTATTTAATATCTTTCTTCGTAACGGTATTATTGCTTGAAATTTTATCTTCCGTTCTTGTTTGTCACCGCCTCCTACCTAGTCTCTTTCAACTAAAAATACTTCAGTTAAATTTATATTTTGGAATGTACAATCAGATAATCTTCCTGGTAATTTAGATCTTGTCCGTGGTTGCTTATGAATAATATTTTTAGTTTTTCAGCCTTGAGTCCGAGTTATGAATAGCTGATTTAACTATTAGCTCGATATTCTCTACATGTTTATTTAGCCATAAAATAAGATCATCCTTAATCTAATTAGACAGAAGGGTTGCACATTCTTGTGATGATAGAAGCGCTTTATTTTTACTAGATAATCGTGGAGCATCTAATTTAACTGATAACACATAATAGCAGTGTTCTTAAATATCTTCTGGTAATAGTTTTGTGCCCCTCGACAATAAATTACGGAACTTATAAAATTTCTGCAAAGCCTTAACTATACTAGAACGTAATCTATGTACGTGAGTTCTTTCATGAGCTGTCGGGATTAGATTAACGTAACTCTCTTTCACTGTACACCGATTTTATGTTACCACGTTAAGGCTCAATCAATTTGTTCGTGTTTACCTTTGTTGTGACCAACAAAGGGGGTAGATGGTACACAAAGTTGGTCAATCATAAAAGTGGATAAATAAGATTCAACCCCATCTTTATAATATCGATCATATTGTATCTTTAGCACTACTTGGAGCTTGTAAAAAGCACTGCCAAACGAGGACGTAGTACTGCCTTGGCGTATAATACATGGCATAAATCATCTACTGAGAATTTGGGAACATCAAAGTATTTAATATTTAACCTAAATAGTAGATTATTACCGGTATTATTTTGACCTACCTTACCAATTTCTGTAAACCTTCAACTGATCAACTATGTTCGAATTTTATAAAATACTTCTTACTACTTCGTTTATTTGTCACATCTAATCTGAATGATGAGGCGTTGACAATAGAAATACTCATACCATAAAGACCTCCATAAAATTGATAATTTTTTCTTGAAAATTTACTGTCGGCATGAATACGAGTTAAAATGACCTCAACACTGCAAATGCCTTCTTGAGGATGAAAATCTACTGGCATGCTATGCCATTATTGGTTATTTCAATGAGATTGTCGGTGTGTAAAATCACTTGAATCCTGTTGGTACAGCTAGCAACAGCTTCATCAATACTATTATCAATAATCTCTTGTGCCAAATTATTGGGGTGCGAGATATCTTTATACAGGCTTGGTTGCGTTTTCATTGTCTCCAACCCTGTTAAGGCCTCAATTGTAGAAGCGTTATATGTAATTGTCATATTATGGCTATTCTAATTTTCTATTGTGATTAATAGGTCTTAATAATTGAACGTCATATATTTTGATAATAGACATATATTATCAATCTTCACAACTTAGTATAATATTTTTGTTATTTCAACATTAGAATCAGACCTAATTTTTAATTTTGGCTTACGTATCAATCCATCTGTTTGTCTTATCTAATTATATATCTTATATTTGACTATAAATATTTTAATATCATCTTGTGTTTTAATAGAAAGTATGGGCTCCCATGTAAAAATTAATTTTCCTCAACTAATTCAGCTCTAATATTTCTATCTACTAATTATTTACAATTTTATGCTTAATATTGTACAGATGCTTATCTGTAACCATTCAGTTATCAACTGGTCACATTGACGCCTAATCTCATAGTAAAATGAACTTAAAATTTATATGCCATTTTGCATAATGATGACATGAATAAAAAGAAAATTGTATTGATGTTTATTAGTAGACCGTCATGCTGTTATCAATTTTTGTTGCCCACTCATTCATGCCACCAGCCAAGTTGATCAAATCGTTAAACCCAGCTTTTTCTAGATATTGTCCTACCTTATTACTACGTTTACCTGAACGGCAAATTATCACTATAGGATCTTTTTTAAGCTGTCCTAATTCATCCATTTTTGCTGCTATGTTTTTCATAGAAATATGAATTGAATTGCTTATTACACCATATTTCAACTCGTTCGTCTCACGTACATCTAATAAATTCATTTTCATACCTATGTCTAGGATATCATGTAGCTGTATTGATGTTATCTGTCTCATTAAGGAATTCTTTTAAAATGTTAGGCATCAATTATATCAATATTAAGGATTTTCATCAATCATGACTGATGTCACTGAATCTAGGTTTTTACATAAAATAGTTAAAGCCATATAAAATAATATATTATTATCGTGCAATCAATTTGGCATCCTAAAATTTAAGGATGAAAAGTGAAACAATAATAGTTTCTTATAAATTCAAACATATCTAGAACCTATTGTTAGCTAATGCATTGGCGTGGGAATAAAACTTTTAGTAGTTAATGATATATTATAGATGGGAATCATGAAAATTTTTACCTACTGTCCTTCTTGGCCAGGACATAATGGTTATTATTCATATCTTAAAAATTAGTATCTTTATATGATATCTAGTGACATCATTAAGCTTCTAAAATTAATTTAATTATGTTGCGTGTTATACAAAGTTTTTAGATGATATTGAAAGTGTTTATCTCCATGTGTAGCTACCTAACAGTCATGCAGGAAAATGAAGTCATCTGATATTTTATCTGTAAAGTATCAGATTATCCAGAAGGCAGAAATAATTTTAGTATAATGGACTATATCGGTTGCTTTTGGAGCAGGGATATATCTTTCGTAAATTTATAGGGGTTCTTAAAGATCTCCTATTCCAAAGTTAGCTAATAACTGAACACGAAGATATGCTGTTGAATATATATTTCTAATACTATAAATTTGATAAAATAAAATTTATACCTAAAATTAAGCCTCGAACAAGCTATATCTTTACAAGTCTAGTTCAAATTATTCGTATTAAATAAAGATAAATTAATGGTCATTCTCTATTGATAATTTTCACTATAAATGCTAAAAGCACATACGTATCATTTTTATAAAAATATTTTCAGTGGCAGCTTAATAAAAATTAATGAGCAACTTAATATGGGCTGCTTATACATATATTTAGAAAGAAGACTAGATTTGAAAAATAAAGTTAGATTTACATTTTTCTTACATCAAGGTAAGAATATCTTTGCTAGAGACTAGCCAATATTATTGTGTGATCATGTAATGATAAAAGGTATAAGTATTATCATATGTACATTAATATAATTTATTAAAAATTAATTTGTCAGTATAGTCACATAGCAAAAAACAATGCGAGAAAAGATTTCCTATGTGCTTTATGAGGGCTAGTAATCTACTTCTAATTATTAAAATATTAGTCAAGTTATATGGTAGTAAAATATACGAACAAATCTATATTTGATGTTATGATGCGAAACTAATAGCTCAGAATGAGGATGTTTTGTTTTGTTGTGATAAACTTTTTTGTGATTATTACTTTTGGGTATTTCATTATCCAACTGTAACTATCATATTAAATTTTTAGATAGTATTTTATACTGCATTTTTAGGAGAAATGATTATAGGAATAAATATTAGCTAATACCTGATCATTTTAATCCAAAAACAATGAATAGGGCCAAGCTACATGATATGGTACATTGATACCATGCTATGGTTATTTTAATATTATCTAATAGATATCAATAATTATAATTGGCAAACAATCTAATTATTTTTGCATAAACTTGAGATTAATTTTCACTTAAACACTTAAGATCGGATATTTTAATGATAATTTTTAATTTATGAAGTTCACGGCTGCTACTTTTCAGATATCATTTTTCATGAGGCCTGATACTACCTTTTTATCAACTCAGTTATCAAACAATTGAAGAAATTTATGCTGAATTCATGATATAGGCCATTCTATGTTGAATTTGTTGAGTTATCCAGTTTATCTCTATGTTGGAGTATTGAGCACGGCTAATAAAAATCAAAAGTTGTCTTATTATTTGTATACATACATCCTTCATTCGTATTAAGGGTCAGTATATTTATTATATTACTTTTTAAATTAATTTAAGTACAATACTTCTATCGCCACAGGAAGAAATGTGATGAACGCTTTTATCAGATTTAAATTGGAAAACTAGGATTGAGGAATATCAACACAAATTTTGATAGATGGGTATTATCTTATGATGTATATACCAGGGATGGATAGGCCATAAAGTCTATTTTGGAATAATAATATTTTTCTTCAAAATACTCCTAATGGTTGTGCGCCATTGGATTTTGATGGTGATGATTATGTATATACTGGGATTTAATGTAGTGCTTTGTCATTCCTTAAAAGTTCATGTTAATATGAGCTCTTTTACAATTTATATGTATTGTATTATGAGATATTTTTATTTCAAGCATGCGATTTACTCACTATAACTCTGTTAAATCGTATCGAACCATACCGATTTTTATTCATAATTTAATGCACAGTTAGTTCAATATCAAACTTTTTATCCATAAGATGTATGCATGTAAATTATGGGTGATATCTTAGCTTATTTAGTAATAGTGTGAATGGTATTGTACAATCATGCGAGTTAATTGTTGCATGAATATTTTATTAAAATTTACGACTTCATTAGTCGTAGATAGGTAATCTTTATTAAGATCATGCTCTCGTTTATTGTTTTCTCTAATTGTCATATTTAGGGTTTAGATTAATGAGAAATCAAATTTCACCTTAATTAACAGCATTCATTAATTGGTTAATATTTTTTATATTATTCTGATCATTTTAAGGATATTTTTGATAAATTATGAAGGTGGCATTGATACTTTTCATACTGTCTTGGACTTTATGCAGCGCTCAATTTGTAGCGCCAGTTGGTACTTACAATAATCAAGAAAATAAAAATTTTAAAGTGGCGATTATACCTCTTTCTTCTTACAGAGTCAAAAGAGGCGATACCTTATTTTCCATTAGTTTGCGTCATGGATATGATCATAAAATTTTAGCTACAATTAATGGAATTGAATTCCCATATACAATTTATGTAAACGAAGACATATGGTTCCGGTCTATTGAAAAGGTAACTAGAGCAACCAAACTAGTGGGTAAGGAGATGATAACATCATTAAATAAAAAATTAGTATGGTGTTGGCCAACTTTAGGAAAAATATTATCGACCTATTCTAAAGATGCTGCAGGTAGAAAAGGTATTAATATATCCGGTAGGTCAGGTCAAAGTGTTATTGCATCATCATCGGGCAAAGTTTTATATAGTGGGAATGGGCTTACACATTATGGTAATATAATAATTATTAAGCACAATGATGTATATTCAAGTACTTATGCTCATAACAAAATTATATTAGTTAAAGAGGGCCAGCAGGTCGAGGTAGGACAAAAAATTGCATTGTTAGGTCGAACCGGTATTCAGAAAAATAGATTATATTTCGAAATACGACGGAACGGCAGGCCTGTGGATCCAATACTCTTCTTGCCAGAAAATAAATGATTGAATTAATATTCAGTTATAATTTTTATATTTGTGTCTATCATGGATGGTGAGATTTAAGTTCAACAAGGGGCTTAATTTTGGAATTAGGTGCAACAATTCAGAAAATAAAAAATCTTGCAATTCGCATTGACGATCTTAGGAGGTTTCTTTGACTATGAAGGTAAAGAAGAGGAGCTATTAGAGGTTAATCGCGAATTAGAATTTCCTAAAATTTGGGATGATCCTAGGCGTGCTCAAAAATTGGAGCGCAAGCGTGCCAATTTAGAGCTAATTATTACAACATTAACCACCTATGGCGTTACTTTAAATGATTCTATCGATCTGTTAAAATTAGCTTCCGAAGAAAAGAATCAGGAAATTTTAGATGTCGTAATTGCTGATCTTAACACGTTAAAAAAAGGTTTAGAAAAATTAGAATTACAGCGTAATTTTTCTGAAAAAATAGATGTAAATAATGCTTATTTAAATATTCAGGCTGGATCCGGTGGTACCGAGGCTCAAGATTGGGCGAATATGATACTTCGTATGTACCTACGTTGGGGAGACTCTCAAAACTTCAAAGTCGAATTAATAGAGGTATCTGATGGCGATGTAGTTGGGATCAAAAGTGCTACTGTGCATTTCAAAGGCGAATATGCTTATGGTTTATTGCGTACCGAAACAGGTATCCATCGCTTAGTTCGCAAGTCACCATTTGATTCCAGCGCTAGACGACATACTTCATTTGCTTCAGTGTGTATTTATCCAGAAGTCAATGACATCATCGAGATAAAAATCAATAAGGTAGATCTGAGAATTGACACTTATCGTGCTAGCGGCGCAGGTGGTCAACATGTCAATAAAACAGACTCTGCGATTCGAATCACGCATATACCGACCAATACTGTAGTACAGTGCCAAAATCAGAGATCGCAACATCAAAATAGAGAGACTGCGATGAACTTGTTACGAGCAAAGCTATACGAATTTGAATCAACAAAACAAAATGAAAAAAAGCAATTCTTAGAAAATGGTAAAGATAATATCAGCTGGGGAAATCAAATACGATCCTATGTATTAGATCAATCACGAATCAAAGATTTACGTACCAATGTGGAAACAGGAAATATCCAGGCTGTTCTAAATGGAAATTTGGACCTATTTATTCAAGCTTCTCTGAAATTAGGACTTTAAAGGAAAGGGTAGAGATGATCTATGTTAAATGAAGTTGAACAAAATGAGAATCGATTAATTACCCATCGTCGTAAGAAATTGGCTAAATTACGTGAACAGGGAAACGCTTTCCCTAATGATTTTCGTCGTACTATTCTTAATGCAGAGTTGTTCGTCAAACATAATGAAACTACAGCCAAAGAATTGATCAAACATCCAACTCGTGTCAAGATTACCGGTAGACTAATGACTAAACGTGTCATGGGCAAAGCAAGCTTTGCCCATATTAGAGATATGTCTGGAGATATGCAGCTGTATATTAAAAGTGATTAT
Source organism: Piscirickettsiaceae bacterium (assembly GCA_013215805.1). Lineage (GTDB taxonomy): Bacteria > Pseudomonadota > Gammaproteobacteria > Nitrosococcales > Methylophagaceae > 41-12-T18. Next base: position 35,830 of record JABSQM010000014.1, on the reverse strand, counting down.
TTAGTCCAAGGTGTTTATGCTCAATTCAAATGTTGGGATTTAGGGGATATTATTGCAGCTGAGGGTGTAATCTTTCGTACTAATAAGGGTGAATTATCAGTTCTGGTAGATGGCATATATCTATTGACTAAGTCCTTACGACCATTGCCTGAGAAATTTCATAGCTTATCCGACCAAGAGACACGTTACCGTCAACGTCATGTAGATTTAATTATGAATCAGAGTAGTCGCGCTATCTTCATTATGCGTGCCCGTATTATTGATGGTATTCGTCGGTTTTTAATGGTTAGAGACTACCTAGAGGTTGAGACGCCGATGATGCAATCTATTCCTGGTGGTGCAACTGCAAGACCGTTTATCACCTACCACAATGCTTTGAATGTAAATTTATTTTTACGTATTTCGCCAGAGCTTTATCTAAAGCGTTTAGTAGTCGGTGGTTTTGAAAGGGTGTTTGAGATCAGCCGTAGCTTTCGTAATGAAGGGTTATCTACATGGCACAATCCAGAGTTTACGATGGTCGAATTCTATCAGGCTTATGCTGATTTCAATGATTTTATGAATTTAACCGAAGACATGATTCGTACTTTGACCCAAGATTTATTGGGAACATTACATCTGCATTACCAAGGTGTAGATTTAGATTTTTCTAAATCATTCCGCCGTATGACGGTGGATGAGTCAATTCTTAATTTTAATCCTGATTTAAAATCAGAGCATTTGTCTACAATTGAGGCGGTGAGTGCCGTTGCTAGGGATTTGGGAATTCCGTTGAAAGAGAGTTATGGCCTTGGCAAAATCATAATCGAAATTTTTGAAAAAACTGTTGAGCATAGATTGTTAGAGCCTACATTTATTACTGCCTATCCTACAGAAACTTCTCCTCTGGCACGACGCAGTGATAACAATGCTTTTTTAACCGATAGATTCGAGTTCTTCGTTGGCGGTCGTGAAATTGCCAATGGTTTCTCGGAGCTTAATGATTCTGAGGATCAGGCCGAACGTTTTAGATCTCAGGAAGCAGAAAAAAATTCTGGTAATTATGAAGCTATGTATTTTGATAATGATTATATTAGCGCTATAGAATATGGCATGCCACCAACAGCAGGAGAGGGTATTGGCATAGATCGATTGGTGATGTTATTAACAAATTCAGCCTCTATTAAAGATGTGTTGTTGTTTCCATACATGCGGCCAAAAATTGATTAAATGTTGTAGTCTAAACGTTTATTAGATTTTAAGTAGTGATAATTTTTATTTATTTTATATGGTTTTACAGTTATTGAATCAAACAGGGATTTCTCAGAATTAAATATCTTTCACCTTATATATTTAATATTGTAAATTATTTTAAGGTGTGATTTCGTGCGTGTGGTGAAGACATTATGGATTTTGTTGTGAGGAATCTACATATTCCTGGTGATGCTATTTTAGTACCTAATTTAGCATGTCCCATGCATCTGTATGGATCTATAATCTCAGGAGATTATATTAGTCATGTTCTGTTCGTTAGGTGGAGTTATCTTGTAAAACTAGATAAATTATTAAAAATTAATGACCGAATCTAAAAATGTTAGTATTAAATTTATCAATGAGCCAACCACTAAATTTGTAGCTCTAAAATTTTTCTAATTTATAGTAGCCTTTGTTGAGGAACGCAAAATTAATGTAATACATGATTTATCTTATGGTGAAATCACCTTCGATGGCTGCAAGGTTTAATATATCCAACAAGTTGTTGGTACTAAGTATATGGCAGTATAATTTTATTTTTATTTAATATCTATAATATCTGCGGTTGGTGCGTAGTTTTTATTTCTAGTAATTTAACCTCAGTATCTGTCTTGGTTGGGATAAGATCCTATCTTGGTTGCGGGATATTTATCTAAATTCAGTGGGCGGCTATCAAAATTGCAGAGGGTATGTAATATTATGTTTTAGATATTTTAGAAATTTACAGGAATTGTCTAAATGTATTATGTGAAGGTATTAATACACTTGGTTTGGAGGTGCAAATACTGAAGCCACTATGCCTGTCTGGGCAAAATTATAGAGATATATCCGTGATATGTATTTGTTGTAATTTGGTACATTATTATTGCAGTAATACTGAAACGTTAGTATTGCCAGGTATGTCATATTGGTTAATATAGTGATGAGACCATGTACGTTTTGGCCTAATGGCAAATAAAAATTGTACCCTGTTAGGTGATTTCGCGGAATCCGTAATCCATTTAAAAGTAATTGAGGAAGAACCATATTGGATGCAGTAAAAATTGGGATTTTAGGTTTAGGTACCGTAGGTAGTGGTACGGTTAATTTGTTGATACGAAATTCATCTGAGATAAGTAGGAGATTGGGCAAAAATATTGAGATAGTAAGCATTGCTGATCGTAATTTCAAGAAGTTGAATGATTGTAATGCCGAAGATTTTGAATTGACAACAAATGCATACGATGTTGTGTGTGACCCTCGGATTCAGTGTGTAGCTGAATTGATTGGCGGTACCGACATTGCACATGAATTGGTTTTAGAGGCAATATCCAATGGCAAGCATGTGGTGACTGCTAATAAGGCCTTAATAGCTATTCATGGCAATGAGTTATTTGCTAAAGCACGGAGCAAAGGAGTTGCCATTGCATTTGAAGCTGCTGTGGCTGGTGGTATCCCCATTATCAAAGCTATGCGTGAAGGTTTGGTAGGCAACAATATTGAGTGGTTGGCAGGTATAATTAATGGTACCTGCAATTTTATTTTGACTGAGATGTGTAATAAAGGGCGTGATTTTGCCGATGTATTAGTTGAAGCACAGAAATCAGGTTATGCTGAATCCGATCCAACGTTTGATATTGAGGGTATTGATGCAGCTCATAAATTAACTATTATGGCCTCTGTTGCTTTTGGCATGCCATTGAAGTTTAATAAAGTCTACACTGAAGGTATTAGTAAAATCACTCAAGAGGATGTGTGCAATGCCGCGGAACTTGGTTATATAATTAAGCATTTGGGTATCGCTAGAAGAACAGAGAAGGGAGTACAGTTGAGGGTTCATCCCACTTTGATTACCCATCAGACTTTAATTGCTAATGTTGATGGGGTAATGAACTCGGTATTTATTAAAAGTGATGCTGCAGGTTCGACACTTTATTATGGTGCTGGAGCAGGTTCTGCTGCTACAGCATCAGCAGTAGTGGCTGATATTTCTGATATTGCTCGTACATTAACATGTCATGTAGATGATAGGGTTCCGTATCTATCTTTTCAACAGGATACTCTGGTTGATAATCCTATTGTACCAATGTCTGAAGTGATGACATCGTACTATTTGCGTATTAATCTTCGAGATATGTCTGTTGCATCTGTAGATATTATGAAAATTTTGGTTGAACAGGGTATTGGCATTAAGATGATGTTGCAGAAACAACCTAAACATGATGATGGTGCTTTATCGTTGATTATTTTGACGCAACAAGTTACGGAAAAATATATGAATATAGCCATCACACAAATTGAGGCATTAACGGTGATTGAAGATCCTGTGATGCGTATACGGATAGAATCATTTAGTTGATTTCATATTATCTGTATGAATTTTAAATCGAGATCTATCTGTTAGTAAGCAAGAGATGAATCATCTTTCATATATCTATCTTTGATGGATGTGATATTATCAAAAGTTTGAATGTTATTTCGATACTGAAATTGAAGTTATTGGTTTGATCTGCAAACATGGTCACTTTGTGATGGAAGGCATGGATGCATAAAGTAGTAATTTGAGCGCTATCTCTTATTTTCTGTTATATCTTGGATGTGAAAAATTATAATCTCCTAAATTTAGGATATATTTTATTTCCTTAGCATGGTTATTCACATATTTAAATCTTAAGGAATTTATGAACTTCCTACATCTCATACTTACTTACCGCGATACCATAATGAGAAACACATAATTTAAGGAGTTATAATTGTGCGATTTCGACCACATTATACAGGACTAATAGAACGTTACCGAGAGCGTCTACCTGTAGATGATAAGACCAAATTAATCAGCCTAGGTGAGGGTAATACACCTCTAATAGAATTGAATAATATTCCAGATTTATTAGGTAAAGACGTAAAAATATATGTTAAGTATGAGGGATTAAACCCGACAGGCTCATTTAAAGATCGTGGTATGACTATGGCTGTTACTAAGGCAGTTGAGGAGGGAAGTAAAGCAATTATCTGTGCGTCTACGGGTAATACATCTGCAGCTGCATCTTCTTATGCAGCTAGAGCTGGCATTGCTGCATTTGTCTTAATTCCTGATGGAAAGATTGCCTTAGGTAAATTAGCGCAAGGAATGATGCACGGCGCAACTATTATCCAAATAAAAGGTAACTTTGATGAAGGTATGAAATTAGTTAAAGATGTTACTGAACGTGCATCTGTCACTATTGTTAATTCAATTAATCCCTATCGGATAGAAGGTCAAAAAACAGCAGCATTTGAAATAGTAGAGGAACTTAAATGTGCACCTGACTTTCATTGCCTTCCTGTAGGTAATGCCGGCAATATAACCGCACATTGGATGGGGTATACTGAATATTTTAAAGATGGTATTGCTGCTGATTGTCCTAAAATGTTAGGCTTTCAAGCCGCTGGTAGCGCACCATTTATGCGTGGGCATATGGTAGATAAGCCTGAAACAATGGCCACTGCTATTCGTATTGGACATCCACAAAGTTGGGAAAAGGCTTGGAAGGTCAAAGAAAAATCTAGAGGCTGGTTTGGTGAGTGTAGTGATAAAGAAATTATGGCAGCACAAAATATTTTGGCCAAATATGAGGGTATTTTTTGCGAACCTGCATCATCAACGTCATTAGCCGGCGCAATTAATGAGATCAATGCAGGAAAAATTCCGGAAGGTAGTCAGATTGTATGTACATTGACTGGTCATGGTTTAAAGGATCCAGATATTGTTATTCAACAGAGCGGTACATCACGAATAGTTACGGTTGAAGCTACATTAGATGCAGTTAGTGATGTTATTTTGTCTAGCGATTCCGGTGATTAGTTAATTATATGTATTGTAAATTACATTTCGGCTTTTTTTAGGTAGCAGTGTCATAAATCTAGTTGTTGACTTTCGATGGTTGGCTTAAAAATAATATGTAATAATAATCATATAGCTTGCAGTGGCATTAAAGTAGCAGCCATCCCTTCTAGCAGAAGGGATAAATAATTCACATATTGAATAACTGGTAGTACTTTGAGAATGGTAGTAGCATGTCATTTTAGCAGTAAAATGGATCTATAGTTTATTCTTGATGGTGTTAAATGGGTAATTAAAATTGATAAAATATCTAATTAGAAATAGGATGTTGTTGGCCTGATTATCTGTGAGTAATATATAGAATATACTAAATCTCATAAAGTACTATAGATGGCCATTCATTAATAAAATTAAATGAAAAGCAGAGTGGGGGAAGAATATATTTATTAATTAGGAGTGAATTTACATATGATCTATTATGGACAGTTGTTTTATAAGGGTATATATATTATGTAATTAAAATCACTGCTGTGATTAAATTAATTTAATAAGAAAAAATAATATTTGAGAAAATTAAAGCAGTAGCGATATTTTATATTTTTATTTTCATATATTCCAGACTTAGAGTAAGCTTGGTTATCTTCTGAACACCCAGACAATTGTGGCTTTTTATTATGCGGGCTCTGGCATTACAATTCATTCATTGCTGTATTCTTCAATTTGGATATAAAATATTATCATTTCATCATCATTTCTATTTTCAGAAGATTATCACTATCAATGTAGTCTTTAACAGATTAGTGTGATTATCAATATTACTATAAACATCTAAGCTTTAATACTCCATCAATAGCTTCAATTTTTTTGATAACTAGCTGTGGTAATTTTATTTCGGTATCAATTAAGGTATAGGCTGTATTATTAAGAGATTTGTTCAGCATATCTAAAATATTAATTTCGGCACTAGCTATTGCATTGGTGATAGAGCTTAATATATGTGGAATATTATTGTGGGCGATTGTAAGGCGGAATTGATTGTGAATTTTAACCATGTTAATAGTAGGAAAGTTAACGGCATTTTTAATGTTACCGTTTTCTAAGTAATCTTTAATTTGGTCAACAATCATAATAGCACAATTTTCTTCGGCTTCGATGGTAGAGGCACCTAGGTGTGGTAACGCAATGACATTCGTATGTTGCTGAATTTTATTACTTGGAAAGTCACAGATATAGGCATGAACTTTACCACTATCCAGTGCTGCAATAATAGAGTTATCTTCTACAATACCGGCGCGAGAAAAATTCAAGATTGTAACGCCATCTCTCATATGCATTAATCTATCCGCATTAATCATATTTTTGGTGGTTTCAATCAGAGGTACATGTAATGTGACAAAATCACAATTTGTTAACAAATTGTCAGTACTATTAGCTTGTTTGACTTCGTGGGATAGTTGCCAGGCACTTTCAACGGTGATTTTAGGGTCGTAACCGATTACATTCATGCCCAAGGCAATAGCAGTGTTAGAAATTTTTATGCCTATGGCTCCCAGGCCAATTACACCAATGGTCTTCCCTGGTAATTCAAAGCCAACAAAGTCTTTTTTACCAGCCTCAACCTGTTTGGTAATTTCGGTGTCATTACCTTTAAGTCGCCTGGCAAAATTCCAAGCTGGGCAGATGTTTCTGGCACTAAGTAACATACCGGTTAAAACTAGCTCTTGTACTGCATTCGCATTAGCACCAGGGGTGTTAAAAACTGGAATTCCTTTGGCAGACATAATCTTTACAGGAATATTATTTACACCCGCACCAGCGCGACCAATGGCTTGTATAGTACTGGGTATATCCCAATTATGCATTTTGAAGGAGCGTACCAGTACGGCATCAGGGCATTGGGATTCGGAGGTGATTTCATATTGTTCACGTGGCATTTGGTTTATGCCTGCAGCCGCAATATTATTGAGAGTTAAAATTTTAAACATGTACTCCTCTACTATCGTATGTATATTGTAATTAGATGTGACATAAAGGTCTATAGTGTTGCTATTTGTTTCTTTGTTTTGAATTAGCAATACAAATTATTTATTAATATCGCATATTGTCGCCCTGAATTAATTGTTTTTTGTTTTTGATGCATTGTTATTAGCAAAATTATTGATGTAAGTAATCAATGCGTCGACACCTTCTTCCGGCATAGCATTGTATATGCTGGCACGCATACCACCGATGCTACGATGACCTTTAAGTGTTAGTAGACCAACTGCTTCAGCACCAGTCAAAAAATTATTATCTAATGATGAGTTGTTTAAAGTAAATGGGATGTTCATCCAAGATCTATATTTGGGATTCACGTGATTTTGATAAAAATTGGAATTATCAATCGCATAATATAATTTATTAGCTTTGCGTCTATTTATAATTTCCATATTTTTCAGACCACCTAAACTTTTGATATATTGGAATACTAGACCTGCTATATATAATGCATAGGTGGGTGGTGTATTATACATAGAATTATTATCGGCTTGTATCCTATAATCGAATATGGTTGGTGTGCCTGAAAGTGGGGTGCCGATTAGCTCGTCACGCACAATAACAATAGTTAATCCTGCCGGTCCTACATTTTTTTGAGCACCCGCATAGATCAATGCAAACTTAGACACGTTAATGGGGCGAGATAAAATTTCTGAGGAAATATCGACTACTAATGGTACATTACCTACATCGGGGATGTTGTGAAAATTAACTCCATCAATAGTTTCGTTGGCAGTATAGTGCACATAGGCGGCATCCGGATTTAATTTCCATGTATCTTGTGGGGGTATAGTGACAAATTTTTCTTTTTCAGATGATGCCACGATATTGACATTACAATAACGTTCAGCTTCTGCGATAGCCTTCTTAGACCATTGACCAGTATTAAAATAATCGGCAGTAGTTTTTCCACGTAATAAATTCATGGGGATGCTAGCAAATTGACTAGAAGCGCCACCCTGTAGGAATAATACTTTGTAATTGTCAGGAATTTTCATTATATCACGTAGATCTGCCTCTGCTCTTGAAGCAATGGACATGAATTCCTTTCCACGATGGCTCATTTCCATAATATTCATTCCTGAATTATTCCAATTTAAGAATTCTTGTTGTGCTTGTTCTAAAACTGCTTGCGGTAACATGGCTGGTCCAGCACTAAAATTGTATGCTCGTGACATTATAATTTGCCTTGGTGAATGGTAAATTATAATTGTAGCAAATAGAAATACAAAAAATAGTGCTAACCTGATCCCTAGTTGAGATAGAGCTAAAAAGATACTTTATAACCATTAGTATCTAAATATTATCTTTATGGAATAATAGGTAATTAATTTTCTCTGTATGTCTTAATATGAGACTATTTATGGTTGCGATATTGAGAATCTTTGTTTTGCGATTTATTCTTTATTGAAATGCAAGAATTGATGGCTATTGGCTGGGTCTTGCATTGCCAAATTTATCTTTTCAATTTGGTACCATCTCACATTTTATGTATTATGATCGGTAGAAATATTGATGCTACAATTGCTTGGTAACTATATGATCTGTTATGTTTATTGCTTTAATATCTTATTCACCAAATTATACTTAGAATTTATAGTGAATATTATTCATATTTGTTTAAAAAATACGTAATTTAAGTTAGAGACGTGAGATGGTTGCTTATCTAAAATATAAATTGTGATTATCAATTGGTTGAAATATTTTCATATTGATGCTTAATTATGATGTTCCAAGAATTTTTAGGCATGTTGTATCAGGTATACCTATTAAATGAGTTTATCATATATCTTTGATCTGGAAACAACTTATACTATCATTATACCTTTTCTTACTTAAGATGTTGGTGGATATATCTTAATTCATTACTTATTAGAATAATCCTAACGATACCTGTACTTTTGGTGAATAGCTTTACTATAGCACGAATATTTATTGTAATATATAAAGTTGACTGTAGAGTACTCATAGCGATAGGTAATTTTAAAATATAATCATTTAAATAACTTTATGTATTTACATGTTATTTAAGATTAAATTATAAGTGTTCAAATATATCCATTATTAGTATTAAGATGAAATCAATTAAGATCGGGGTGTATTGTTGTTAGATGAGTGTTGATTAATTGCTATCATGTGGATATGGGATAGACGAGAAATCTGGGGACAATAAGTTTCTTATCAGGCTTTACATATCCTAGGCATAAACTCCTATTTAGACAGATCAAATATATATTTATTCTCGCGATATATCAATATGATTACCCGCACTATTCCATCTATTGGCATTTGAGATTGATGGGGACCATAAAGTATGGCTCTTACAATGATTGCGCGCTTTCTATGAGAATACAATTTTTATATCATGTATGAGAACAGTAGTGGTGTAAAAGTTTAAGTAAATTGTTGAGATAGTGTTATATTTATCGTATTATGTGCGAATTATGTTCAAGCAAATTCTGTTGCTATGCTTATTTTAGTGCCTCGTCTATATGTGAAATAAGATTACCTACATATCCGTATAATAGATGATGTTGGAAAATACTCCGTGAGTCTTAGAGCATTAAGCATAAATTTAAAAATACGTTTGTGGGGGCTATTTTAATTTCATTGAAGCTATTTTTATATCTCCTGTGTCATCCATAAAATTTCGTGTTTGTATTTTCTTATATTGACTATTTATACTTCATTTATTACTATTCTTGATTTTACATAAGCCTTTTCACAGATGCTTAATATGATACCCTAATTTCCAATAATTTTATTATACTGATATTATTTATTATTGCATAGGGATGATGTTTTATATTTCTTATGGCCTTTCTCATCTGATTATTTGCTAATTAATAATTGAAGGTCCATTGCCGTCCATAAAGACGGTATATGTAATTAGGATAGGAGGCTTTTTATTTATATATATTGACAGTATGAGGTATATTATACCATATGGCAAGATCAGTTGATTGTATTTACATTTTTAATGTGTCAGTTAGATTATGAAGTTTGATCCGTTCATTATTAGTTATTGATAATCTCTTCGTATCCGGTATACAAAGGAAGATTATGGTTAAATTGAAGGGGTGTTAAATTCGAAATATTGGATGGAATCTATAGGAATGGGTGGAAGTTTATTTATTGTTGCAGCACCTTCTGGTGCAGGTAAAACTAGTTTATTAAAAGCTTTAGTTGCTAAGCAGCAACAAATAAAAGTATCAGTATCGTATACTACACGTTTGGCACGCGATGGGGAGCTCAATGGCAAAGATTATTTCTTTGTCAGTCAGGAAAAATTTGCGTACATGTATAAATCAGGATATTTTTTAGAGTCAGCGATAGTATTTAGCAATTCTTACGGTACTTCGAGAAGAATGATAACCACTCAGTTGAATAAAGGCCGAGATATTATTCTAGAAATTGACTGGCAAGGTGCAGGACAAATAAGAAATACATACCCTAATTGCACTAGTATCTTCATTTTTCCTCCATCTAAAGTTGCATTGGCACAGCGTTTGCAAGGCCGCTGTCAGGATGATGAAAGAACTATTTTGTGTCGTATGCGGGATTCTGAGAATGAAATGTCACATTATATTGAATTTGATCATCTGATCATTAATGATGATTTTGGGTTGGCATTAACTCGGTTAGAGGGCATTATTTCTTCTAAAGATCATTCACTTGATTGTAATTGCAAACAATATTGATTATTATGATATTCATCATGAATGTGTTTAACTTTTTTAAATTTATTTTGGGATATTTTCATCATGGCGCGTACAACGGTAGAAGATTGTTTAGAGAATGTGGACAATAGATTTCAATTAGTCTTGGTTGCATCAAAACGCGCCCGCGAGATTTCAAAGGGAGCTGATGCGATGGTTGATATTAACAATGACAAACCAACCGTGATAGCGTTACGTGAAATCGCAAAAGGTTTAGTTAATCATAATATTTTGGATAAGGCCAATATGTGCGAGAATGTAGAGAAAAGCGTCATCTCCGATTAGTAGTTGCTAGCAGTAATTATAAAATTTTAGAATGCAACTCCAACAGTTTCCGATGGGCTAGCGTTTATATGAGAATAGAAGCTAGGCTGTCAATTTAGGGGATATGTTTTGCAATATCGGATTATCTGAAATTAGATTAGTTTGATGATATCAGTTGTGCTTACCTATATAGAACGTGTGCATGCAGTATAGTCACTCTTCTTCGGGTGAGGAGTGTATTACACATAGCTTTTGCTATGGATCATTTTTTAGCTGCCATGCATATGGATTATAGATGCATCATGGATATTCTACTACATGATGTGATTGAGGATACAGATATTAGTGGTAATGAGCTATCCTCCTCATTTTTTGGAGAAGCAGTTTTGTAGTTATTATTATCGGTGAATTTTCCCAAACTGTTTTTAGGACACGTAAATATGTACAAGATGAGAATTAATGAATCATTATGTTGGCGATGCAACATGATATTTGAGTGATAATCATACAATTATCGGATTGACTGCATCATGTGTGGACTTTGTTGTATGTGAATACAGTAAAGTGTCGTCGTATTACCTATTAAACGCTTGATATTTATGCGTTCATTGCCTAATTATAAGATGGATGTGATGTGATATGGATTAGAGTATTGTGGGGATGTCATATCCGATATCGTGTGTAGCCGATATGATACGTAATGCTCGTGTTAACTCCGTGATAAAATTGTTAATCATATCGCTTTATCCATGATGCATATGGTGTAACTGAAGATTGCTAGTGCTGATGTTGAAGGTCGTGAAAGAATCTCTATAATTTGCATGATAAAATGGTGAACGAGCGATCATCATTTTTAGAGGTTATGGATGTACATGTGCGCAGAATTATAGTAGATGATGTTTCTGCCAGCTATCTTATGTTGAATTTATCACATAAAATAGATAAACCAGTACATAATAAATTCAAATATTATATCGTTATTCCGATAGCCAATGGCCATTAATTCTTACATAAGGTCCTATTGAGTTCTATTATCCGCGGATAGAAGTATATATTAGTGCTGGTAATATGGATTATATATCAGAGGCGGGGGTGTAGTGGCCTTATTGGCTTTATAAGACAGTCAATGTCTAAAGTAGTAATCAAGCGTATCGTCAGACTAGACAATGTCTGCAAGGTTCATGAGATATTCAAAGATTCTAGTGATATAATTAGATTTTGAGAGAATTTCAGCATAGATCTATTTTCCGAAAAATTTATGCATTCACTTCCTAAGGGTAAAGTTACATTTACCCTGGAGGGTAACTACGGCAGATTTGGATTATACCGTATATCCTGATATTTGTCATACTTGTATTATTGCCCGTATTTATAATGAATTTAGCACCGTTAATTATACAGCCTAAAATTGTCAGTCAATTCGGATAATTACATCTACTTCAACTTATTACAATCTAGCAAGGTTAAATTTTGTATTCCTTGCAAAAGTACGCTCAAATATTCGTGATTATTTAAAATATTACATGATAAAGAAGCGATCATTTTAAGTAAACTATTATCATATAAATATCACAAGACTTTTCTGTTCAATCTAAGGATATTCCTCATCAACGTATCCATGATCCATTATAATAGTCACATTTATAAGTCCTAGGCTATTTTTAGATTATATTGATTCAGGACATTGTCCTATATTTCGATTGCCGGAATGTTGATATGTGATGTGATATCAAAAAGCAGAAGTATTAGGTATTGATTGATAGCTAGTATTGAAGGTATAGCATTTAATCTTTTGTTTTTGTCAATTTATTCCTGGTGGCCATTATTAATTGCTTCATCATTGGATACCGTGGTATTATTATTCATTAATCGGATTTTAAAGTAACATTCAATCTGCGTGATAAACGGAAAAACAACTGTATGTATCGTGGTCTTCAGATGTAGATAGTGAGTTTTAGCCAATACTGTGATTTGTAATAAAAATTATTGCGGTGCTTTTGGTACCTATTGTGGCAATGATATCAAGATTTGATGTTAACATTAATAATGCCATACGTTCGATGAATATGACGGCAACTATCTAAATTGACGTTTTACCATCGTATGGATTGATAGATGGTATTTAGCACGAATAATTCGCTATGTGCACCGTATTTGTAAATTTAAAGGTATCGTTCAATTGAATCAATAATTTTCTTGATTATCAGAATGATAATACCTTTATTTTTTAATTTATACCATCAATAATAATACATTTGACATCCTTGAAAATTAGTTTTACTTATAATTTAAGCGGTGGGTCATTAGTAATATATGATTTATTGGGTTCCTAAGATTGATTGAAAATATTCAAGAAAAATATTTTCGAGCGCTTGTGAATAATATTTGTACAATAAATTCGATATTTGTTAGATTATTTTCTTCTACTTGCGCCAAGTTAGAGATGGTCTTTCTTCATGATAACCCTTAATTTATAATAAATACAATGTGCATTGTAGTTATCATTGGCATGATTAATATGAGGCTAAGTATATGCATCATTTTATGGCGCAATGATGAATTGTTCCAAATGTTAGTTTGAATTTTATTTACGTTATGGATATGTAGGTCATAATTAATAGGTATCTGTTTAAATCATCGATAATATCTTTTTTGAATAGCATACTGAAGTGTATCAGATGTTTTCAATAGCGATAATAAATTTGGAGATTAAATTAATTTTAAATGCATATAAAATACATATAGGTATTATGTGATAAGGCATTGGACTAAATGGTACGTGCCACAGCGGCGTTTGATGCCTGCATATCTTGCATCTTGGTTGACTGATGCAGGTTCGTTGACGTGTAAATTGCAAAAATCAAATCAATACAATTTTTCAGTGCAATTATTGAAGAATAATTGGACGAGGCCGTTACCTGATGAATGTCTATCCATGAGAGTGCCGATGACTCAAATAGCAATGCAGCGTGAGGTGCGACTGATGGATGGTAAAGAAGCAAACGTATATGCTAGGACGGTCATCCCACTTTCAACGTATCAGGCAATGAGACAACGTTTTAGTAACTTAGGTAACAACTCCCTGAGTGAATTGTTATTTACCAAGGCATTAGTGAAACGTGGACCAATAGAAATCACCTGTCTGAAATTAGGTAACGAGTTATATGAAATGGCGATATTAGGAGAAAATTATCGTCCGAAGGAACTGTGGGCTAGGCGCTCACATTTTTATTTGAGCGGCAAAATATTACTGGTCAATGAAATATTCCTGCCAATTATAGATTGGAGTAATTAGTGGGATTAATAGATCACAATGTAATGCCATATGTGCATTTAATGCGTTTAAATAAACCTATCGGTATCTTCCTATTGTTGTGGCCTACCTTATCTGCTTTATGGATTTCAGCAAATGGTGTGCCAGATTTAGGTATTTTAATAGTGTTTATTTTAGGTGTTATTGTGATGCGCTCAGCAGGTTGTGCAATTAATGATTATGTTGATCGAAATATCGATGGGTCGGTTTTTAGAACAGTAAAACGGCCTTTAGTTATGGGTACATTAAAGGTTAATCATGTTTTAATTGCCTTTTCTAGCCTCGCTTTATTTTCCCTTATGCTAGTTCTTATTTTGAATAAAATTACTGTTCTAATGTCATTTATCGCTTTGTTTTTGACGGTGACTTATCCTTTTGTGAAACGTTATACTTACCTTCCTCAGTTTCATTTGGGAATAACCTTTAGTTGTGCTATTTTCATGGCTTTTTTAGGTCAAAATCAATTACTTTCACCTGTATCATGGCTGTTATTCTTAGCTAATATTTTATGGGTGACGTCATATGACACCTATTATGCAATGTCTGATCGTGAAGATGATTTATTAATCACAATAAAATCAACGGCTATATTATTCAATCATAATGATCGTTGCATAATCGGTATATTACAGGCCTTTTTTCTCTTATCGATGATATTGATAGGCATCTTGTTGGATATGAGCTTTGTATATTATTTTGGGGTATTAGTATCTTGTATATTCTTTTCATATCAGTATAAATTAACAAAAAATAGACATCCAGAAGGATGTTTGCTGGCTTTTGCAAGCAATAATTGGGTGGGCGCAGCATTATTTTCCGGGATAGTGCTTTACTATGGATTAGGTCAATAAGGTATGCATTGATTATTTTGAAGCTTATATACATTACAAAAATATATTTAGCCTTAATCATAAATAATGCATGAAGGTATTTTTATTTAGTATTTCTATTGCTTGATTATTATGGCGTAATAAATAATTGAATTATTCTCTAATTAATCATTTCGAGGGTATTTATATTTATCTTGGGATTTTTACCTTCAGCATTAAGCTATCTTTATTGAGGCATATTTGAATCTATTGCTGATATAACTTTACCTGCTTTTTGAGCTACACATCCTAATTTAATATGTCTACGTTTTTTTCAGAGTTATATTATTAAATGTTGATGACATCATATCGTTATCATCGTGCAGTCCGTTTGTAAATCTGATTAATGGGTATCTTTATTGTGCCATTATTATCGTAAGTATCCCCATATGGCTGTTTAGTACGCCAGGCATGTGCATAAATTATTTCATAACTGGCTGGTAATAGACCATTGTGACGGAATGGCTCATAAGCATTAGCAACCTTCCTCAATGTCATTTTTCCTGTCAATCCATGTCTTCTGCTTTTATTAATATTGTGGGCACCTATTTCTTTCAAATTTTTCATTAATGCTATCGCCGTTTTATGGCTAAATGTAATACGATCAATATCTAATACCGGCTCTACTAGACGGCTATTTATCATGGCTTCACCAAGATCATGAGCGTCATAAAAAATATTAACATGTGCATAATCATCAACTTTGGCCCATGCCTGGCGTAATTCGTTTAATGTATCTGGACCTAAAAGGGCGCAAGTTAGTAGACCATTAGGGCGCAAAATACGTTGAATTTCGGCAAAACATTTTTCAAAATCGCACCATTGTAGCGATAGATTGGCATACACTATATCTATGCTATTATTAGCTAATGGCATGGCGTCAGCATCACCTCCTATATATACAGGATTCTGATAATTTGGTAGCCAATGCTTTACATTTAAGCCATGTTGAAATTTATATTTAGCCTTTTTTAACATAGCTTGTGCAATGTCCAAAGCAATGATTTTTGCCTTCGGATATTTTTTGGCTAGTAAACTTATGTTTCTCCCAGTTCCAGAGCCTAAATCCAAAATTGCTTTAGGCTGTACTGTTATAAATGACAACCTATCCAACAATTCATCAGCTGTTTGTTGTCGCAATATAGTCGAATTATCATATTGTTGTGCAGCATAAGAAAATGATTGTGCAACCCTATTTTTATCTATTGTATATTTATTATTCATTATATAATATATATTTTTGCAATTTTTATTTATAAAAATTAAAAAAACTTTTATAACAACAATTATTCACGGTAGCAAAAATTACCACTGAATTCAGGTCTCTATCCAATATCAAGATAGTTTGAATAATAATTTCTTCAATACGATCAATAGATCCCATATTCATTCAGGTAATATAATAGCAATTTGTTATAGCGACTTTCCATTACCTAAATTTAATACGCAGTTTAACTATATCTATGAATTTTTTCACTACACTGTGATATTAAATTATAAATTAAATGTTCATCCCGCCATAGTTAAGCGGCCTTACTATAGCCCATGTCTTCTTTATCGCCATTCACAAAAATTTGACTAATTCTTATTTCATCTTCCTGTAAATGTTAGTGATAATCGTGCCGAATAAATCGTTTAGATATTTGACATTAACAATTTATTATTGGTGATGCCATGAATAAACATATTTTGCGAAATCATCCATAAGTTCATATAAATTATAAATTTATTTATCCAGGTCAGTATTTTTTAGGGCTTGATGATATTAGAAAATCAATTATGTCAATATATACATTAAATATAAATTATTTTTATTAATTAATTTAGTTTGTTGAGTGCATCAAGCAACCCATTTGTGGTATTAGAATCTAGCAATTGATATCTACGGCGTTGTAATTTTTTATGCTCGAAGATTTGCATTTAAGATGATTTGACTAAATAGCAAGAGAGTTAATCATGAAAATTGTATCCTCACTCTTTTATTTTTGGGTTATACGAGTCCATGAGTATGGAATTTTATTTGATAGATTGATTGTGCTTATTTTATTTTAGTGTGTTATGTGCAACTTATTTTTTCCTTCGCTACATATTACCTGTTTCTAAATTTTCAGGACATTTGTTGCTTTTCAGCATCTGAGTATTTGTTGTCTTAAAATATGGACCATAATCCAATTTCATATTTAGGGCACTATATATAGTTATTTTATTATACATATAATATCAACGATAAGTATTACCAATTAGATATGACTGATTGCCTTTCATATGTGTTATACTAATCGTTGGAATGACTAATTTTATTATATTGATTATAATTATATGAACATGTAATTTTAAATCAGTTGCAGGGCTAATATTTTTATTCACTAAAGATTCCTAATTTTTTAATGACTGTTTGAGTATTTGGCTTGATTCCTCTCCAAATATAAAATGCTTCAGCTGCTTGTTCAACCAGCATGCCGAAGCCATTAATAGCCTTAGTGGCTCCATGTCGTTTCGCCCATTTGACGAAGTACATGTTGCTATAGACCATATCATAAAAACTGGTATTTTCATGCATAATATCATTGGCTAATTGTGGTATACTGCCATGCAGTGCGCCGGATGTTGCATTGATGATAATATCAAACGATCCGGTTATATCTTCAAATCCACAACCAGATACATTGTTAAAGTCAGTAAATTTTTTTGCTAACTTTTTTGCTTTAAAAATGGTTCTATTAGCAACAATCAACTCAGTAGGTTGGTAATCCAGTAGGGGTTGAATGACGCCTCTAGCTGCACCTCCGGCACCTAACAATAGAATGCGTTGTTCTTTGAGTAATATCTGATTGTTATTTACCAGATCACGGCATAACCCGACACCATCTGTATTATCACCATATATGGAGCCATCTGGATTAAACACTACAGTATTGACAGCGCCGGCTAGAGTGGCACGGTTACTTTTATTTTTTATGGCCCGCCATATTTGTTCTTTGAATGGTACTGTAATGTTAATACCCTTAAATCCTGATTGTTGCAATCTCCTAAAATTATCTGTCAAATTATCTGTTGATACTCTCTGGGCAATGTAGTCTAGGTCTTGTCCAGTTTGTTTAGCAAATTCGGTATGAATCAATGGTGATTTGCTGTGTTTAATTGGGTTACCGATAACAGCATAATGATCGGTCATATTTTTACCCAGATAGATAATTTGCTACGTCTTTGGCGAAGTAGGACAAAATGCCATCTGCATTGGCACGTTTGAATGCAATCATGGTTTCCATTACGGTTGCTCTTTCATCTAACCAACCATATTGAGCTGCGGCTTTAAGCATAGCATATTCACCGCTGACCTGATAAATGAAGGTTGGTTTTTTGAAAGTTTCTTTAATGCGATGTAGGATGTCTAGATACAGTATTCCGGGTTTGACCATTACTATATCAGCACCTTCATTTATGTCTAGCCCAACCTCATGTAATGCTTCATTGCTGTTTGCTGGATCCATTTGATAGCTATATTTATTATTAATACCTAAGTTTTTGTTGGAGCCCACTGCACTACGAAATGGATCGTAAAAATTAGACGCATATTTTGCCGAATAGGCCAGAATGCGAGTATAAATATGTCCGTTAGCCTCTAAGTTTTCGCGAATGGAGCCTATACGACCGTCCATCATGTCTGATGGGGCAACTATATCTGCACCGGCTTCAGCATGAGATAGGGCTTGTTTAACTAGGACATCAACGGTTTCATCGTTCATAACATGACCATTGCTATCAATAAGTCCATCTTGTCCATGGTTAGTAAATGGATCCAGGGCTACATCAGTGATTATTCCTAGGTTTGGAAACTCTTTCTTCAAAGTTCTGATTGCACGTTGAGTTAATCCTTCTGGGTTATAAGATTCATGAGCATCTTTGGATTTATATTCGGCGAGAATGACTGGAAATAAAACCATGGCTGGAATGCCAAGTGTGCAACTTTCTTCGGCTTCTCTAAGTAGGAGGTCGATGCTCAAACGGTTAACACCAGGCATAGCAATTACCTTTTCTTTTTTATTTATTCCTTCTATTATAAAGCATGGATAAATTAGGTCGTTAACACTAAGATGATTTTCGGATACTAAGTTTCTGGAAAAGGCGTCTCTTCTTAGACGACGTAGTCTTTGAGATGGGAAACTAGAAAAATTAGTCATTGCAGGCTCCTAATTATCGATCGTAAGCGCACTATACGAATTTAAAACTAAGTTGTGTTCGTCGATTCCAAATTTAGGTTTAACTATAATAGTTTACAAAAAGTGAGGTGTATACGACCAATATAAACCATAACCGTAATTGTTTTGATATGCAAACGTGATCTTCTGAAGATCTGTACATAAGATCTTAATTTCAGAAATATAATGTCGTATTTCAATAAATACTCTTTCATATAGATCATCAATATCTGGCATTACATCATGAGATACGATTAAATATTGAAGGCCTTACTTTTCGTTAAGTGTTTAGAAAAATTTACGTTGTATCATAGTTATATCCTAATAATTCAGCCTTTAAGGATTGAAAATCAATCACATGTTTGGCATGAAATTAATTTATATTACGCTCATAAGAGGAGATTATCTACTAGGTATCAGCTTTATTTTGCCTATAAATTACAGTTTATGTTGTTCTAATCAATTTTTAAATTATAAATTAGTAAAAATATAGATACCCACTCATCAACAATCCTTGAATTATGAAGATCGTTGGTCAATATATTTTTCTATTTAATTGAGAGTTTGATCTATCAAAATATACCACTTAATTTCTACGTGGACAGAAGTACAGATTTTAGGATAAAATTTATAAACTTTTGTCTGGAGATAATAATTTAATTATACTCCATTCTTTTCTATTTGATGGAGTTCCTCCCCTTGCAATTTAGTGCGTTACTTGCTCTTGAAGATGGTTTGGTCTATCATGGTGAATCGATTGGTGCTGCCGGTAAATCGGTTGGTGAAGTTGTATTTAATACAGCGATGACTGGTTATCAGGAAATTTTGACTGATCCGTCATATTATCGCCAAATTATTACTTTGACTCATCCACACATTGGTAATGTTGGCGTTAATTCTGAGGATGCAGAGTCAAATAATATATTTGCAAGTGGTCTTATTATTCGTGATTTATCACCATCTGTAAGCAATTGGCGGAGTGAGGGAGCACTTGATGTCTATCTTAAACATCATAATATTATTGGTGTATCTGGTATAGATACGCGTAGTCTTACACGTCGCTTACGTGAGAAAGGTTCATTAAAGGGTTGTATATTCGCCAAGGATAATATTGATATTGATGAGGCAGTAGAAGCGGCTCAAAGTTTTGATGGCCTGCAGGGCATGGATCTTGCCAAGGATGTGTCAACTAAAGAGATATATCGATGGAAAAATAGTGATTTTTGGTACTCCCCCAAAAGATCACAAGCTGCTATTGAACGTTTTCACGTTGTGGCTTATGACTTTGGTGTTAAAAATAATATTCTTCGGATGTTGGATGAACGTGGTTGCAGTTTAACAGTGGTGCCAGCTGAAACTTCTGCAAAAGATGCCTTAGCATTGAAGCCGGATGGTATATTTCTATCAAATGGCCCTGGTGACCCTGAGCCTTGTACTTATGCTATTAATGCAGTGCGAACATTTCTAAAGGAATCTCTACCGATATTCGGTATATGTTTGGGTCATCAAATCTTAGCTTTGGCATGTGGTGCTAAAACAATTAAAATGAAATTTGGTCATCATGGTACGAATCATCCTGTGCAAGAAATCATGAGTGGTACAGTAATGATCACCAGTCAAAATCATGGTTTTTCTGTAGATGAGCATTCATTGCCAGAGAGGTTGATGATCACTCATATCTCCTTATTTGATGGTAGTTTGCAAGGTCTACATCATAGGACAAAACCTGCATTTAGTTTTCAGGGACACCCGGAAGCTAGCCCTGGTGTTCAAGATGCAGTTCCTTTATTTGATCATTTTATTAATTTACTTGAACAATCTACGGGTAGATAGAAGACTATGCCGAAACGTACTGATATTGCAAGTATCTTGATTTTAGGTTCTGGCCCGATTGTGATTGGTCAGGCTTGTGAATTCGATTATGCTGGGGTTCAGGCATGTAAATCACTACGTGAAGAAGGTTATCAAGTTATCCTGGTTAATTCTAATCCTGCGACTATTATGACCGATCCTAACATGGCAGATGCTACATATATTGAACCTGTTATCTGGCAGACGGTAGGTGAGGTTATTAAGGCTGAGCTTCCAGATGCAATTCTACCCACCATGGGTGGGCAAACAGCATTGAACTGTGTTTTAGATTTAGAACGTGAAGGTATATTGAAGAAATTTGGTTTGGAGGTAATTGGGGCTAATATTAATTCGATCAAGAAGGCGGAGAATCGCGATTCATTCCGTTTAGCGATGCAGAAAATTGGTCTTGATATGCCTCAATCTGCGATTGCTCATACTTTAGAGGAATCATTAGTAGCACAAAAACAATTTGGCTATCCCGTTATTATCAGACCATCATTTACAATGGGTGGAAGCGGAGGTGGAATTGCGTATAATCGTGAAGATTTTATTGATATTTGTCAGCGTGGATTATACATAAGTCCAATTTGTGAGCTTTTAATTGAAGAGTCGATGATGGGTTGGAAGGAATATGAAATGGAAGTAGTTCGCGATCACAAGGATAATTGCATCGTAATTTGTTCAATTGAAAATATTGATCCTATGGGTGTTCATACTGGTGATTCAATAACCGTTGCACCGGCACAAACATTAACTGATAAGGAATATCAGATCATGCGTAATTGTTCCTTATCCGTATTACGTGAAATCGGTGTTAATAGTGGTGGTTCCAATGTACAGTTTGCTGTGCATCCAGATACAGGTAGATTGATCATTGTTGAAATGAATCCACGAGTTTCGCGCTCATCGGCCTTAGCTTCGAAGGCAACTGGATTTCCCATTGCTAAGGTAGCAGCTAAATTAGCTGTGGGATATACCTTGGATGAATTATCTAATGAAATTACAGGAAATTCTATGCCTGCATCATTCGAACCAACCATTGATTATATAGTCACCAAAGTTCCGCGCTTTACCTTCGAGAAGTTTCCACAAGCAGATAACCGTTTAAGTACGCAGATGAAATCTGTCGGTGAGGTAATGGCAATTGGTCGTAGTTTTCAGGAATCATTACATAAAGCACTGCGTAGCTTAGAAATTGATCGTGATGGATTAACTGAAATAATTGATCTTGGTGTAGGTTTGGATGAAGTGTTTCATACCTTACGTCGTGAACTAAATCTACCTGGTTCGGATCGTCTTTGGTATATTGCTGATGCCTTTCGTATTGGTTATAGCTGTGATGAGATTCACACTTTGACTCATATTGATCGGTGGTTCTTAGCTCAGGTAGAAGAGCTTGTAACTATAGAGAATAGTCTAAAAAATAGACATCTAATTAAAATTAATCATGAGGAAATGTTTTTATTAAAACGTAAAGGTTTTTCCGATTCACGTTTAGCAAGATTATTAAATAGTACGGAAAATGAGGTTCGTAGCCATCGACATAATCTAGCTGTTCGTCCTGTATATAAACGCGTTGATACTTGTGCGGCTGAATTTTATAGTGAAACTTCTTATATGTATTCAACGTATGATCAAGAGTGTGAAGCTGAGCCGACGAATCGTAAAAAGATAATGATCTTAGGAAGTGGGCCGAATAGAATTGGTCAAGGTATTGAATTTGATTATTGTTGTGTGCATGCAGCCTTAGCCTTACGAGATGAAGGCTATGAAACCATCATGGTTAATTGCAATCCGGAAACAGTTTCTACTGATTATGATACATCTGATCATCTATATTTTGAACCGCTGACACTCGAAGATATATTGGAAATTGTTTCTTTGGAGAAACCAGATGGGGTAATTGTACAATATGGCGGTCAGACACCTTTAAAGTTAGCTCGTGCCTTAGAAGTTGAAGGGGTTTCTATTATTGGTACTTCACCTGATGCTATTGACTACGCTGAAGATCGTGAACGTTTTCAACAAATGGTCAAAAAACTTGATTTACTGCAACCACTAAATCGTTTGGTTTTTTCGGTAAAGACAGCGATTACCTCAGCTTTTGAAATAGGTTATCCATTGGTGGTACGTCCATCTTATGTATTAGGAGGCTTAGCCATGAAAATTGTTTATAATGAGGACGAATTGAGTGGCTATATGAAAACGGCCATACAGGTCTCAAATAATTCTCCTGTATTATTAGACCGCTTTCTTGACGATGCAATTGAGGTGGATGTTGATGCAATTTGCGACGGTAAGAATGTATTCATTGGTGGTATTATGGAGCATATTGAGCAGGCTGGCGTACATTCAGGTGATTCAGCTTGTGCTCTACCTTCGTATAGTTTAAATGAGGATATCAAAAATCGCCTGCGTGAACAGGTGCAACAAATGGCTTTAGAACTGGGTGTTGTAGGTTTGATGAACACACAATTTGCTATTCAAGGTGATAAGATATTCATATTAGAAGTAAATCCACGTGCATCACGTACAGTGCCTTATGTATCAAAATCTATAGGAGTGCCATTAGCTAAAATTGCTGCAAATTGTATGGCAGGCAAGAGCTTGTTAGAACAAGGAATTATCGAAGAGATTATTCCTAAATATTTTTCAGTCAAAGAAGCTGTATTCCCATTTCTTAAGTTTCAAGGTGTTGATCCTATTCTTGGCCCCGAAATGAAATCTACCGGTGAAGTAATGAGTGTAGGACGTACTTTTGGTGAGGCTTTTGCCAAATCTCAACTTGCAGCTTCAGTCATTTTACCAACTGGAGGCAATGCTTTTATTAGCGTACGTGATAATGATAAGGTTGGCGTGATTTCTATTGCTAGGGATTTATCCGCACTTAAGTTTTTATTGTTGGCCACGCGCGGCACTCAAAAGATATTGGAGGGATCGGGTGTAAGTTGTAAACCGGTTAATAAAGTAGCCGAAGGCCAACCACATATCGTCGATATGATCAAAAATGATGAAATTAACTTCATTGTCAATACCTCTGAAGGCCGTCAATCTATCGCTGATTCTCGTGAAATTCGTCGTGCAGCATTACAACATAGAGTAAATTATACTACAACCTTAGCAGCAGCTCGCGCGACCATACTAGCATTAAATAGTGTCAACACTGGTTCGGTAAATCGTTTGCAATCTTTACATGAAGAACTACAAGACATTGCACTCAATTAAATATATCTAAATGTTTGTAGAAAAATTATTGAATTAATAGAGGTGTCCTAAATGGCAGTGCCGATGACATTACATGGCTTAAATAAGCTCAAAAATGAATTACAACATCTCAAGTTTACTGTACGCTCTGAAGTGGTTGTAGCAATTTCCGAAGCTCGTGCACATGGTGATTTAAAGGAAAATTCTGAATATCATTCCGCGAAGGAACAACAGAGTTTCGTCGAGGGACGTATTCAAGAACTAGAAGTCATATCATCAAATGTTCAAATTATTGATCCGACTATGTTACCCCGGGATGGTCGCGTGGTTTTTGGAGTAACGGTTGATTTGTTCAATATTGGAGATGAAGATAAGGTTACTTATCAAATTGTAGGTGATTATGAATCTGATGTTAAGCTTCATCGAATCTCTATATCTTCGCCTATCGCTAGAGCTATAATTGGCAAGGAAATTAATGATATCGCAATTGTACAAGCACCCAGTGGACCTATTGATTATGAAATTGTTGCTATTATTTATAAGGGTTAATGAAATCAGATATTGTTGAATGTATGCTGACAATTTACCCCCGCTCACATTGCGGTATAAGATTTCTCTATGTCTATCTTTTTTTTTGCAATATATTAAAAATATTATGCTATCTATCTTTTAGTAATAATCCACGGCTAATTATTTGTAGAAATTAGTATTTTCAAAAAATCTACTATCGTTGAAATGGAGTTGACACTATTGGTAGATTAGACTTGGTTTTTTCTTAAAATTAGAATCATTATAGTATTTTCAAATTCAATTATCATAGTCCCTATGATTTTTATTAATTGATCATTTTCAGATACGTTGCAAAGATAAACAATCAATATTGATGGTCTAGAATAATCATTAATAAAGAATATTCATTTGAAATGTAAGTCCTATCATCTTTGATTTTAGTGTCATGAGGGAATAATCTAAATATCATTAGTGATCTTATAATTTTCATACTTGATAAGTAGCTAGCCATAATTTGCTTATGAAATATTTAAGCTGTGCGAAGATGGATATGAAAATTAATATTAATATAATAGATCACCAGGACCAAGGTATTGTAGCCATAGATTTAGTTTTATTCTTAATGTGCTCAGGTCATTTTATATATTACTCATAGTTTATTGGTAAAGGCATAGCGGTAAAATTTTAGGTGTATTTATAGTGAGGCTGTCGAATGGGTATATCTGCAATATTGAGTGATCTTAAAATAAATATTTGGCGTTAAATAAATCTGTTGGCGTTTAAGAAAGTCTCTAATTACGGAGACCTTGTTTTATCTGATATTACCCCCAATATTATAGATATAGATTCATTTGATCATCCTAGATATCTGGCAGAATTGACTTCAGGTTTTATGTTAATAGTGTAAGTAGGTGCAGCTATTTTTTGTCAATTTATTCAGACAAGAGTTGATATCTACTTTTAGGTTCATGCGTCAGGCCTTAAATATGAGTGTATTACACGTAATCATAATTAGTTATAAGCGCAAAATTTAAAAATATTTACTCGTAGTTTAAGCAAATAGAATAATTAAACGTTACTAGAGGTAACAAACATTGAATGACATGATAAAAAATATTATTTTATGGGTAGTCATCGCCATAGTGCTGATGTCGGTATTTAACAATTTTGGGCCACAAAGAACCCAACAGGATGAGATTGATTATTCTAGTTTCATCTCTAATGTGAAAAACGGATCAGTGGCGCGTGTCGATATTCAGGGCCGGACTATTTCAGGCAATTTAACTGATGGCGGTGAATTTATAACCTATAGTCCAGATTATGATCCAGGATTAATTGGAGATCTGCTTGATAATGGCGTAACTATTCAGTCGAAACAAGCGGAAAAACCAAGCTTATTAATGAATATTTTTATTTCATGGTTTCCAATGTTGCTATTAATCGGTGTATGGATTTTCTTTATGCGTCAAATGCAAGGTGGTGGCGGTAAGAATCCAATGTCATTTGGTAAAAGTAAGGCCAAAATGTTGAATGAAGATCAGGTTAAAGTTAATTTCAAGGATGTGGCTGGCGTTGATGAGGCAAAAGAGGAAGTGGCTGAGCTAGTCGATTTTTTGAGTGATCCAGGTAAATTTCAAAAATTGGGTGGTCGTATTCCACGTGGAATTTTAATGATTGGCTCTCCAGGCACGGGCAAAACTTTATTGGCAAAGGCAATTGCAGGAGAAGCTAAAGTGCCATTTTTTACTATTTCTGGATCGGATTTTGTAGAGATGTTTGTGGGTGTAGGTGCTGCACGAGTACGTGATATGTTTGAGCAGGCCAAAAAGCATGCACCGTGCATCATCTTTATTGATGAGATCGATGCAGTAGGACGCCATCGTGGCGCTGGCATGGGAGGTGGCAATGATGAGCGGGAACAAACATTAAATCAGTTATTGGTTGAAATGGATGGCTTTGAAGGCAATGAGGGTATTATTATTATAGCAGCCACTAATCGACCAGACGTTTTAGATCCTGCATTATTACGTCCAGGTCGTTTTGATCGGCAGGTAGTGGTTCCCTTGCCTGATATTCGTGGTCGAGAACAAATATTAAATGTACATTTGAAGAACGTCCCTACTGATACTGATGTTGAGCCCAGCGTCATTGCCCGTGGTACTCCTGGTTTCTCAGGAGCTGACTTGGCTAACTTAGTTAATGAAGCTGCTCTTTTTGCAGCAAGGTCAGATAAACGTTTGGTGTTTATGAGTGATATGGAAAAGTCAAAAGATAAAATTATAATGGGTGCAGAAAGGAAATCGATGGTGATGAATGATAAGGAGAAGGAATTAACAGCCTATCATGAAGCAGGTCATGCCATCGTAGGCCGATTAGTTCCTGATCATGATCCAGTATATAAAGTCAGTATCATTCCTCGGGGACGTGCTCTGGGTGTCACAATGTTCTTACCCACTGAAGATAGGTATAGTCACAGTAAACAACAAGTAGAAAGTCAAATTTCCAGCTTATATGGCGGACGTATTGCTGAAGAAATGATTTTCGGTACTGAAGCGGTCACTACAGGTGCGTCGAATGACATCCAGAGGGCGACCGAATTAGCTCATAATATGGTAACCAAATGGGGGCTTTCCGATAATATGGGACCGATGTCGTATGGCGAGGATGAGGGTGAAATATTTTTGGGACGTTCTATAACACAGCATAAAGCAGTATCTGATTTAACGGCAAAACAAATTGATGAGGATGTACGGATTTTAATCAATCGTAATTATCAACGTGCTGAAAAGCTTCTAACTAATAATATAGACAAGTTACATAGCATGACTAAATTATTAATGAAGTATGAAACAATTGATGGCGAGCAAATAGATGCAATCATGGAAGATCGCGAGCCTGGAAAGCCTAAAGATTGGTCAAATATCGTTGATGGATCAGACATTCCTCCATCATCTGCAAGTAAATCATCGGAGTCAGGAACGACAGGCAAGGCTGCTGATCAATTATCTTAGGGTAGGTTTATGATTTTGGATTGTGCGGGTAATATGTTAGATTTACGTTATCCTCAGGTAATGGGTGTATTGAATATAACGCCAGATTCATTTTTTGATGGTGGTCAATTCTTAGATATTTATGCCGCATTAGTCCAAGCGAAGAAGATGGTAGAAGCTGGTGCAGCCATTATTGATGTTGGTGGCGAATCCACACGGCCAGGTGCGTCTATTATTTCCGTTGAGGAAGAAATTAATCGTGTAGTACCGATCATTGAAGCTATTAAATCCGAAATTATAGTTCCGATCTCAATTGATACAAGTAAACCTAAGGTGATGCACGCTTCAGTTAAGGCTGGTGCGGGAATGATCAATGATGTGCGTGCTCTATGCGTTCCAGGTGCATTACGAACTGTAAAAGATTTGGATGTACCAGTATGCCTAATGCATACACAAGGCAATTATGTCAATGTGCAAGATAATCCTCAGTATGAAGATGTAACCAAAGATGTCTGTAAATTTTTGATTGGTCGAGTGGATACATGTGCGCGAGTAGGAATTTCATACGATAAAATTATTTTAGATCCAGGTTTTGGCTTTGGTAAGCAAGTTAATCATAATCTGCAATTGATGAAATGTTTGCATGCGATAGTTAACCAGGGTTTTCCTGTACTAGTTGGAGTTTCTCGCAAATCAATCATTGGAAGCTTATTAGATTTAACAGTGGATGAGCGTTTGTCTGGCAGCTTATCTTTGGCAACTATAGCAGTTTGGCAAGGAGCGAAAATAATTCGCTGTCATGATGTTCGTGAAACAGTTGAGGCAATTAGCATTTGCAATCATGTGATGCAGGTAGAAGACTTTGACTGAACAAAAAAGACGTTATTTTGGAACGGACGGCATACGTGGCAGAGTAGGTGATGGTGTTATCACACCTGATTTCATATTAAAATTAGGTTGGGCTGTTGGTCGTGTTCTAGCTAAAGGTGATCAAAATAAAGTATTAATTGGGAAGGATACACGTATTTCTGGATATATGTTCGAATCAGCACTACAGGCAGGATTATCTGCCGCTGGTGTCGATGTCTATCTACTTGGTCCCATGCCTACTCCAGCAATTGCTTATTTAACACGTACCCTCTGTGCACAAGCCGGTATTGTTATCAGTGCATCTCATAACCATTACCATGATAATGGTATCAAATTTTTTTCAGAATATGGCACAAAATTACCTGATGTTATTGAATTAGAAATAGAATCAATGTTGGAACAGCCGCTTAGAACGGTAGAATCTACTCATTTGGGCAGGGCTCATCGTGTTGATGGTGCTATTGGATGCTACATAAGATTTTGCAAGGGCACTATACCAGATGATATTTATTTCACTGACGTTAAACTTGTGGTTGATTGTGCTCATGGTGCCACTTACTATGTTACTCCGAAGATATTCAGAGGGTTGGGTGCAGATGTAATCGTTATGGGAGCAGAGCCTAATGGTATCAATATCAATCATAATTGTGGATCAACTGCCCCTCGTTTATTACAGGCGCTGGTATTAAAGCATCAAGCTGATGTAGGTGTGGCTTTGGATGGTGATGGTGATCGACTTATTATGGTCGATCATAAGGGTGAACTTGTGGATGGAGATGAATTATTATTCATCATTGCCCGTTCTCAAAAACGAAAAGGTATTGGGCATACAGAGGTGGTTGGAACGCTCATGTCTAACCTTGGATTGGAGTATGCCTTGGCGAGGTACGATATGAATTTACATCGTACTAATGTAGGTGATCGCCATGTTATTGAAAAAATGAGAAATATTGGCGGTAAAGTCGGGGGTGAGTCTTCAGGACATATTATCTGCCTAGATAAAACTGCTACTTGTGATGGGACGGTGGCTGCATTGCAGGTATTATCAGAGATGATAGAAACGGGCTCTAGTTTGCATGAATTACGTGCTGCATTTATTAAATATCCACAAATATTAATTAATGTTAAGGCAAATAATATAGTGGATTTAACTACTAACGATGATGTGGCCAAGGCTGTTAATAATATTAAGGTTAAGTTGGGCAATGAAGGTAACGTGTTATTGCGAGCATCTGGTACGGAACCGGTAGTTCGGGTAATGGTTGAAGGTAGGGATGCTGACTTGATTTACTATATGGCTAGAAGGCTAGCAAAATTAATTGAAACTATTTTACGAATTTAGCATTCAATTGAATATCTATTCATAATTTTATATATCTGAATTTATTATTTATGCAGTGTTATAGACGTATTATGTTTTATATTTGAGTGTTACGAGTATTGTCTAGTTAGGTGTTGAGTATAAATTCGTAATGTTAAATCCAATGTTGGTAGTTGTATTTAATTTTATCTACTTGGGTGGGGTATATTTATAGGACATTAGATACCATTCAAGTGTAATAGTGCTATACCATGATATTTAACCATAAATAATGTTTTAAATAATTTAAATTTTGTTCTTAACATTAGGTTTGTAAATTTTTTAATCTTGTTTGTTATTCTAACAATAGGATATACTGGAAATGTTTACTATTGAGATAATTCTTGATTGCGTATTTGCTATTAGGAGGGGAAGTTGATCATTGGATCTTTAATAAAATTATGTATTTTTAATATTTATAAATTCTAAGGCGGAGAGGAATTTGGTGCTTGTGGGGAAGATGATAATCTCTATAAATATTTTAGTGAATTCATATTAATCAAAGGTATAAACCTAATTTTAGGTTAATTTCAAGATGAATGCAATAATTGTATCGGTTCATATAATAGTTTCATTCTTACTTATAGGATTGATCCTTATTCAACATGGTAAAGGAGCTGATGCTGGCGCTTCTTCTCTTAGCGGCGGGGGTACTTCATCCAGTCTGTTTGGTAGCCAGGGATCGGCATCCTTACTAAGTAAGATTAGTGCAATTATCGCGATAATATTCTTTGTTACTAGTCTTACACTTGCTTATTTCTTTGGTAAAATTGATCGAGCTGAGAGTGTGGTACAGTCCGTCTCTCAATCCTCTATTAAGTCTGCGGAAGCCATTCCTAAAGATCTGCCTAAATTACCATAAGTAGTTGTTATAATTGCCGATGTGGTGAAATTGGTAGACACGCCATCTTGAGGGGGTGGTGGACGTAGTCCGTAGCGGTTCGATTCCGCTCATCGGCATCAAAATATGAGAATTATTTAAATGATATTTCTTTTAAAAATTGGGATGGTTTATTAATTATTTTGGGCTATAGGTAGAGGCGGCATTTATAATGAACTGTTCTTATCAATTATCTTCTTCTGCTTTTCATCGAAAATATTTTGAAATATTACTGTGAAGCAACGTATGTAATCTTATAATTTTGATTAAGATGATCCTAATGTCAATTAGGTAATATGAGCATTAGATATTCGAGTGTTTTTGCAAAATTAAGAAAATATATAATCAAATTAATTATAAATTTTGTTTTATGTGTGAAATATTGGTTCTGCCTCAGAACAGTCCTTCCTAATTTGGTTTGTATTTATAGTGAATGATCATTAGGGCGATAATATAGGACTATGGTTTCATCAAGGTATTTCAATGGTTTATTCCAGCTGAGATGTATGGTGAAATTAATTTCTATTGTTCTATTTGGATACTGTATATTAAGGTATACATATCATTTATTTATATGATTTGAGTGATTTGAATCAATATTATGTAATTTCGACTTCAAGCCACTTGTAATAATTTGTAGCTTTAGAAGTAGCCTCCATGTAGTCTGAGACGTTTATAAAAATGAGTTTTAGGTGCATACATCGTGTGATGTGCTGAATTATGAAACTATTTAAGGTTAGAAAAGAGAAGTATGCTGGAGAATTACCTTCCAATTTTATTATTTATGATTATTGGCATTGGCTTTGGTTTCGCGCCATTGTTTGTCGGCTTCATTCTTGGGCCACATCGTCCTGATGATGAAAAATGTTCTGTCTATGAATGTGGCTTCGAACCCTTCGAAGATTCACAAATAAAATTTGATGTACGTTATTACCTGGTTGCGATCTTATTTATTATTTTTGATTTAGAAATAGCTTTCCTGTTTCCATGGGCGGTTGTGCTTGATCAAATAGGTGTGTTTGGTCTATTTGCCATGTTTTTATTTTTGGCCATTTTAGTTGTTGGTTTTATCTATGAATGGAAGAAGGGGGCGCTAGAATGGGAATAGAAGGTATACTCGAAGAAGGTGTCGTCACCACGTCCGCTGATAAATTAATCAATTGGGCTCGAACTGGGTCATTGTGGCCAATGACATTTGGGCTAGCATGTTGCGCAGTTGAAATGATGCATGCTGGTGCATCACGTTATGACTTAGATCGATTTGGTGTGGTATTTCGTCCAAGTCCCCGTCAATCAGATGTGATGATCGTGGCTGGTACTTTGGTTAATAAAATGGCACCTGCTTTACGCAAGGTTTATGATCAAATGGCCGAGCCTCGATGGGTAATTTCAATGGGTTCCTGTGCGAACGGTGGTGGTTATTATCATTATTCTTATTCTGTAGTACGTGGCTGCGATCGCATAGTCCCTGTTGATATATATATACCAGGCTGTCCGCCTACAGCAGAGGCATTATTGTATGGCATTATTCAGTTACAGAAAAAAATACGCCGTACGGAAACCATAGCTAAAAACTAAGAGGCGTAACCAAACGAAATCACAATGATGGATGTTTTTAAGGTCAAGTTAGAACGGCATTTTGAAAGACAATTATTGGCCTGTGAGTACAAAAAGGGTGAATTAACACTGGATATCTCCGTAGAGGAGATACTTAGAGTTTGTGTGCAATTGCGCGATTTATTCAATTTTGAACAATTAATAGACATTTGTGGTGTCGATTATTCTACATATGGTAATTCATCTTGGGGAACTAAGTCTTCTTCAGACTTTGGTTTCGGTCGGGCTATTAATAATGAAGATCATATGGCTTCCGAGTCGACAATTAGTCAATATGCGGTAGTCTATCATCTCCTATCAATTAAGAATAATCAACGCTTACGATTGAAGGTAGGTTTAAATCTTGAACAGCCAATAATAGATAGCGTAAGTAAAATATGGAATAGTGCCGATTGGTTTGAGCGAGAAGTATTTGATTTATTCGGGATTTTATTTGCCGGTCATGAGGATTTACGTCGTATTTTGACTGATTATGGTTTTATTGGTCATCCATTTAGGAAAGATTTTCCTTTGATCGGCAATGTAGAGATGCGATATGATCCGGATAAGAAGCGGGTAATATATGAGGCTGTATCTATTGAAGATAGAACCCTAGTCCCCCGAGTTATCCGAGATGATAATCGCTATCAGGATAGTGATTAAAATTATGTCTGAAATAAAGAATTTTACTTTGAATTTTGGGCCACAACATCCTTCTGCACATGGCGTTTTACGTCTTATCCTAGAAATGGATGGTGAGGTTATTCAACATGCGGATCCACATATTGGTCTATTGCATCGTGGTACGGAAAAATTAGTCGAAAGCAAGCCTTTCAATCAGAGCATTGGGTATATGGATAGACTTGACTACGTGTCCATTTTATGTAATGAACATGCATATGTAATGGCGATAGAAAAATTGCTTTCTGTACAGGTTCCTGAACGTGCTCAGTATATCCGTGTGATGTTTGACGAGATTACGCGGATACTGAACCACTTGATGTGGTTGGGTGCTCATGCCTTGGATATTGGAGCGATGACTATCTTTCTTTATTGCTTTCGTGAACGCGAAGACCTGATG
This sequence comes from Piscirickettsiaceae bacterium, assembly GCA_013215805.1. Lineage (GTDB taxonomy): Bacteria > Pseudomonadota > Gammaproteobacteria > Nitrosococcales > Methylophagaceae > 41-12-T18. Next base: position 2,049 of record JABSQM010000014.1, on the reverse strand, counting down.
GATGCATATGAGGCAGTTTCAGGATCAAGAATGCATGCTACGTATTATCGTCCAGGTGGTGTTTATCGCGACTTGCCTGATTCGATGTCTTTGTATAAAGCATCTAAATGGCACAATGAAAAAGAGATTAGACAAAAAAATAGCAATCGAGAGGGTAGTTTATTAGATTTTCTCGAGGACTTTACTAATCGCTTTCCGAAATGTGTAGATGAGTATGAAACCTTACTAACAGATAATAGAATCTGGAAGCAGCGCACCGTTGGTATTGGTGTGGTGTCACCTGAACGAGCATTACAATTAGGTTTTACTGGACCCATGCTGAGAGGTTCAGGATTGGAGTGGGATTTGCGTAAAAAGCAGCCATATGAAATTTACGATATTTTAAATTTTGATATTCCGGTGGGAGTTCAGGGTGATTGTTATGATCGATATTTAGTTCGTGTTGAAGAAATGCGCCAATCTAACCATATTGTTAAGCAGTGTATTCATTGGTTACGCAATAATTTTGGTCCTGTAATGACAGATAATCTGAAAATTGCGCCTCCTAAACGCATAAAGATGAAGGAGGATATGGAGGCATTGGTACACCATTTTAAATTATTTACCGAAGGTTACTGCGTACCGGAGGGTGAGGTGTATTCTGCAATAGAGCATCCCAAGGGTGAAATGGGTATTTACATGATTTCAGATGGAGCTAATAAACCTTATAGAGTTAAGATTCGTGCCCCGGGTTTTGCTCATTTATCCGCAATGAATGAAATGGTTAAGGGGCATATGTTATCAGATGTGGTGGCGATTCTTGGTACAATGGATATTGTATTTGGTGAGGTGGATAGATGATTAATATCAGGCTGACAGGGAGCAAGGAGCAATTATTCAATGGTGATATTCGTCAGCAGATAGATTCTTGGATTGCAAAATATCCGGCGGAGCAGAAGCAGTCGGCTGTGATTCCAAGTTTGCATATATTACAAGATGTAAATAATGGGTGGTTATCGAAATTAGCGATGAAAGCAGTTGCCGAATATTTAGACATGCCAGCTATTAATGTTTATGAAGTTGGTACATTTTATTCGATGTTTGAGTTAAATCCTGTTGGTAAAAATAAGATTAATGTATGTACTAATATTTCCTGCCAGTTAAATGGCTCTGAGTCCATTGTTGTACAGCTTAAACAACGACTAGGCATTGGATTAGGTGAAACAACTAATGATGGCAAAATTACCCTGAAAGAAGTCGAATGCTTAGGAGCTTGTTGTGGAGCTCCTATGATGCAAGTTAATCATGACTATCATGAGCACTTGACTTTTGATAAGGTTGATCAAATATTAGATGGAATAAAATAATGTTATTAGATCAGGTTTGTTTTCGTACCCGATATCTCGATCAACCATGGACTATGCAATCCTATCGTAGTATTGGTGGCTATAAGGTGTTTGAAAAAATATTAGAGGAAAAAATATGTCCTGAGGACATTATCGAAGAGGTTAAGATTTCGGCGTTGCGCGGTCGAGGAGGGGCTGGGTTCCCTACTGGATTGAAATGGAGTTTTATGCCTAAGAATATATCAGGGGCTAGATATATAGTGTGTAATTCTGATGAAGGGGAACCTGGGACTTGTAAAGATCGAGATATTTTACGTTATAACCCGCATCAATTAATTGAGGGGATGCTTATTGCTGCTTATACTATTGGGGCACAAATAGGTTATAACTACATACGAGGAGAATTTACTGAGCCTGTAGAACGTTTTAATAAGGCTTTGCAAGAAGCATTAAATTTTGGATATTTAGGAAGAAAAATTTTGGGTACGGAGTTTAATTTTGAGTTGTATGTTCATCCTGGCGCGGGAGCCTATATTTGTGGTGAAGAAACAGCTTTATTAGAATCGATAGAGGGTAAAAAGGGTCTGCCGCGTTACAAACCTCCATTTCCAGCTAGCTATGGTCTATATGGTTGCCCCACAATTATTAACAATACTGAAAGTTTAGCATCCGTGCCCGTAATATTAGAAAAAGGTGGCGATTGGTTCCATAAACTAGGTACACC
>JABSQM010000013.1 GCA_013215805.1 Piscirickettsiaceae bacterium | reverse complement strand
TGGCTAGCGCTCAATGTTTTTCAATTTTTTTCAATTGTCTTGAATTGATTTTCAATTTGTTTTAGGAATTACCCCGTTCACGCCAGATCCAATCCAAAGTTATGCAGAGCTATCGATGAGACGAAAATTACGACAAAAAGAAACTGTTGATCACAGCCGAAAGAAAAGGCCCGCAGCTGAAAAGGAAGCAGATCAGAAGAAAGTCAAAGGACGGATGGCGACAAGTAGAAAGAAAAGGCCCGCAGCTGAAAAGGAAGCAGAGCAGAAGAAAGACAAAGGCAGGAAGGTGGCAAGTCGAAAGAAAAGATCATCTGACCAAAAGTTCTCAGATAACATGAAAAGACAGGAATGGTATAAAAACTTGGCTCCAAAGCAAAAGAAGCGCATGCAAGATAAGAATTGCGAACGAATGAAGACCAAGTAAGTTATTTTGAAAACTTGTTACACTGCGTATATTGATTCATTTATGTAATTGTTGTTTGTTGATGTGTTACATACTGATTACTATTTCGATGGATGATCTTCTCGCGGTTGGCGATATATGTCATTTGTTCCGCGTTCTGGTGCTTTATTGCTGGTGAATATTGAGTACAGATACAATAATATGACACCGCTTCAGCGGAAAGAATACAACAGTGCGATCTACAACAAATGCAAAGGAAAACGAACTGCGCGAGCACGAAACAAGAAAGCGAAAGCAGAAGCAGACTTAAAGAAAAGGAAAGAAGATCGGCAACGCGATATAGCCGAGTATGTGGCCAGAGAAAAAGGTATGTTTCCGTATTCCGATGCCGAATTGGATAGACGTGAAAAGAAGATGATTAATGGCATGCATGCGGAACTGTCGTTCGATGCGAACGCGAAGACAATCTGCGCGGTTTGCCAAGAAAGGTGTACGCTGAAAGTATCGGAGCAGATTCCATTGGCTGAGTTCAAAGAGAAACATGGCGAGTTATTGAAAGTTGATATCTGTATATTTCCAGATCGCTTACTCGCTGATTTTAAATTTGCCGATTATCCGATCCTCGATGGCATTGCAATTGATGTGGATGGCGTATTTGGAAAGGCTGGGGAAAAGAAAGTGCATATATGCAGCCGTTGTCATGGTGACATTAAAGATGAGATTGTTCCAGATATGTCTATCGCTGCGGGGCGATATATACCGAATGTGTTCCCTGAATTCAACGAGCTGACATACATCGAGCAGTTATTAATAAGCAAGCATATCACGAAAACTAAGTACGTAATTTCGTACTATTATTATTGTGAATGTTAATTTTCATATCCCGTATATTTAATTGCTCAGATTGATCACTTTACAAACGCGTTGTTGGGCAGCTGGCACAGACCAACGCGCTGTTATTGGAAACTCGGTAACCTTCAACCAGGACGCTGTTAAACTGTCTGAGATTCTTCCTCGTTCCAACGATGACCTAGTTAAGTGCCTGCATGTAAAGTTTGTCGGCTCAAATCCAGACTACCATACCATTTGCAAGATTTTCACGGTGCGTCAAGGGCTTGTCGGACGATGTTTGGAGCTGTTACAAAAGTACTGTCCGGAGTATTACGATATCCGAATAGACAAAATCACCTTACACAAGTTACCCAAAAATGGTATCCCAGATGTAATTTTTCACCATGCCACAGTGAAGCCGGCGAATGATGGGAGCCAAGAGATTTTAAAACCGGGTTATGCGGACGATGACATAGGAAAACCGGAGCCAGGAAGTCTGCAGCTCGACAAAACTGGGCCTATTCTATTCAAAAAATCGTGTCTGGATAACATGGGTAAATGATAATTAAGAATATTTTCGAAAATTACTAATTCGTTTTTTTGAAATACAGGTCTGGACATATCGAGGAATATCTTAACTCAGAAGGCATTGAATAAAATGTCAGGCGATGACGACTTACTCGTAATGCCGTGTTCCAAAGACCCCGTATCCATGTGGAATAACCCATCTTTTTGGGTGTATGCATTTCCTGCGTTGTATCCGAAAGGATGGGGCATGCCGAAGAGTGATGGATTCCGAGGAATCACAATGAAGAAATATGCTGCTCACGTCTTGCGGTTTAAAACTCCAGTCTTCCGAAGGCACCACTCGTTTCCCTTCATAATCGAGAATAATATCCATCGAACAGCGGTTGTTTCAACATTCCGCCATCTTTATGTTTCCCCGCATTTCACAGAAGTTGCACGTGAACTTGACGCCATCACAAGTGCAGATTTGAGGACGTGCGCAGCTCACTATGAAAGGTGTCGACAATTGGGTCAACCGGTTTCACTTGGAAACACATGTGCAGCAGGTGTTATATTGTCATTTGTTTTTGATATGTATTTATCAATGTAAATATGCTAGGAAACATTAAAAAACTTTTGAAGTGTCTCAGAACGTTTGGGGGCCGGGTCCCCGGCTCACAATACGAACGGCAAAGATGTAAATACGAAATACAGGGCCTCATCTACCACATTGGCATGTCTCATATTTTTGTCACGTGGAATCCAGCAGATACCCATTCCACTATGGTGGTTCATTTTGGCGACCAAACAATTGAACTTTTCTCATACGACGACATCGAAGGAATAGTTCCTAACGCCAGGGTGAGGGCTGCCCTAGTAGCTGACGACCCTACTTCAGTCGCGGAGTTTTTCCACAAGCTCATCCGGGCAGCAATGCACCATATCTTTGGCTGGATATTTACCAACGAAGGGGCGACCATGTATTTGACAATTGAAAGCACATTTGGTGCAGTGCGATCACTATATGGGACCATCGAATCGCAAGGCCGGGGATCATTGCACCTTCACCTGTTGGCATGGCTGTATAACACCGATGACATCGAAACATTGACTTTGAAATTGGTGTCTGACCCAGTATACAAAGCCAGATTCCAGCAATGGATGCTCAGAATGATAACGGCCAACCTCCCATCAGATGATGTAGACACTCCTGAGCTACCACAACCACAACCACCACCATCACAATCATCATCATCACCAGCATCAGCATCATCATCATCAT
>JABSQM010000012.1 GCA_013215805.1 Piscirickettsiaceae bacterium | reverse complement strand
TCAGCCAACATATCGCCAATGTTGGCGTAACTTAAGGAGGCAGAGCCATAACAACGGATGTACTAGAGGATAAAATCAGAGGCGAAGTGTTCCCATTTGAAGTCGGAGTTGCTCATAAATAGTCAAATTGCTGAAAGGAAAAGTAGATCTTAAGGTATGAAGCGATTTTTTGCAATAGACTTAAACTTAGTGACTAGTGATAGCATTAAATAAATTGACTAGCTTGATTTGATTGACTCCACTCACCGGTGTTCTGTCGATATTAGGACTGCCTACCACTACAACCAATGATTGTGCTCTAGATATGGCCACATTAATGCGGTTCTTACTAAGAATGAAATCACAACCTCGAAGAGATTCGCTGACATCGCTGACACACATACTTAAGAAAACGATTGGAGCTTCTTGCCCCTGAAATTTATCTATGCTTCCTATTTTAGCTTTCTCACCGAGCGCGATACGTAGTTTTCTGACTTGGTAGTTGTATGGCGCAACAAAAATAATGTCATTCCAACCAATAGTTCGAGTTTCAGGATTGCTTTTACCTGTATGAAAGATTCTTCCCATTAGGTCGCCAGCCAATGCTTTAATATTCGCCACTTCTTCATCAGATGCCTGTGTGTTGCCTTCATGCTTAACTGGAATAAATACGACGCCTGCCTCAACCTTAAGTGGCCCGTAATAATCAACAGGTACTTCGATAATGCGCCTGTCGTTATTAGGATCTGATTTTAATTTACCTTCATATATATGCTCGCTAATATACTGGTTTACCATGGAGTGCATACGGTAGGTCGTATTTAAAAAAACGCCCATATCGTCTGGGATAGTTGGTGTTTTGTGTAGAAGGTATTCCAGCACTGAAAGGCCGCTGTCAGATGGATGCGTGCCCTGTAAAGGCTGACCTAACTGCATTTGGTCGCCTATTAAAATCAAATTAGTTGCGCTGCGGCTCATGGCTATTAAGTTAGCAATAGCAACTTGTCCAGCTTCATCTACGAATAAGTAGTCGAACTGATCAACCATGTCACTTCTAGCAAAGCCCCATGCAGTGGTACCAATAACACACGATGGCTGAATGTGATTAATCAGCTCATTATTCTTCAATATATTTACATCATAACTAGCTAATTCCAGTTCATTATCTTTTGTACAGCCGAAAGTCGCAGTGATGCCTTCTTCTTTGCAATATTTAGCGGTATTCAATAACAGATTATTTATTGCTTTATGACTATTGCTGGTAATACCTATTCGCGTGCCAGATTTTATAAGTTCAGCGATGACACGCTTTCCCATATAAGACTTGCCAGCCCCCGGAGGGCCCTGAATAGTTAAATAGCTATGTTCGAGATTTCTGACGGCATAAATAATCTGCTGTAGTCTTTCTTTTGGATTGTGACTGGGAGCAATTGACCTTTCGTTGTGTTCTCTGATTTTAGGTTTAGAGCGTGTTAGAAAATCGACAATAGCTGATTTCCCAGAAATTAGTTCACCATTTTCGTATTCATGAACGATCTTAATTATAGCTTGTGGAATCGGGTTTGGATTAACGTACTCATTAGGTA
>JABSQM010000011.1 GCA_013215805.1 Piscirickettsiaceae bacterium | reverse complement strand
TTTTTTTTTTTTTTTTGTATAATATATAGCTCATCACAAATTATGAAAACGTTCAAACATATCATATGCGGCAGGTTGTGGAAAGTCATCAATATTATTAGGAGGAGGTGGTAGAGCGTCCCAACAACCTAAGTCTTCGTTCATTAATTGTTCTTCGTCAGAACATATATCATAATCAATACGTTCCAGTTCATCTAAATCTGCCGCAGTGATATGGGTTGAAGGGTTATTCACAGGTGGTACAACAGGCACAATAGCATCCAAATCATTCCCCTCAGTAGTTTGTGGTAATGGATCAGGATGTTGTTCCAGAAGTTCATCTAACACATCAGAATCAATGTCGAATGAGAGATCCAGATCACTTGGGGATTTAACTACATGGGGAGAAGATATTTTATTTATTTGTGTTTGTGATTGTGACGTAGTTGTTGATTTCGATGTGTTATTTTTTGATTTCCAGTACTGTACAATAGTGTCTCAGTATGTTGTTTGTGATTTTTGTTGTCGGGAAGATTGTGTAATGGTGCGAGAGGAAGGACGAGCGACCAACGTCGGGGGAGAAAATAAAGGTTTACTCCTACTCATCCATATGTAATATGATGATCGTAGTGCAACGGTGGAGGCGCGTTTCATCATGTGCTTCCGTTGTGAAGATTTATCACACACTTTCGCGAAGAAGGCATGTGTTGTCCGGGAAATAAAACCAAGATCACCAATCTCGAAAGTCATAGGGTAAACATTCCAACCGTTGAGACATAGGTCTTTGTGTAAGCGGTTGTACCGTCTTTCCTTTCGGAGCCTAGCATCAACCATGTTCCGTTCAAGGGGACATGTAAGTTCACCCCATAACAGTACTTTGTTAAATAATGAGAAGAATACTATATCAGGACGGAGAAGGGTGTCAATATTAGTCTCCGGTGGTATGGTTGGGTTATTTTGTAGGTCGATGTTGACATTCCAATCATCGGAGGGATGTTTGTGAAATATGGTGTGGGATTGTTGTGTTTTTGTCGTTGTTGCTCCTGATTTTACAAAAGATATTATAGATGGTATATTATGTGATTTGCGAAAAGAACGGTTGGCACGAGAAGCGAATCCGTAAAAATCGTTAGCTAAACATGCAAGGACATTATCATGTCGCCATGTGTAGCGGCCACCAAACAAACTAGTTGAACAGTGACTAAGAACATGTGCAGCTGTGACAGTGGGTTGTTTACACAGAGCGCATACGCCACCTCTGCGAATACCCCATCGCCTCAAATTGGACATGCTTGGGAGAGACATTGATATTGCGTTATGACGAAATGCAATCACCTGTTCGGATAAATCGAATATCATTTCCTTCCAAGTAAGGTCGGTGTCCATGATACTGTCCCAAGTAAGAAAGTTACCGTTACGGCATAAGCTAAATAGACGAATACGCATTGCTTCAATTTCATTTCTTTTTAAACGATCTGTAATTAACCCTCGTTGTTCTTTTTTCGTACCTGTAGTAAAAGTTATGTTATTTAAAGACATTGTTTGACTCAACACCTGAGTGGATTTAGGTTGATATTTTTCTTCCCATTTAAGATCAGCCTCTATTGCATCAAGAACTCGAATAGGACGCCAAAGTCTACCGGTTTCTGATTTTGCTTTGTATCGATCCCTCATAGAAACGTATTTAACAATTTTATCATCGGACTTATCTAAAATGTGTTGTTTTACAACTTGCATACATTTCAGAAAAATGGTGGGGTGTGTTAAATGCATCCCTGGTGTGGGGAGAAACAAACTCTCGGGACTTGCGGGTTTATTTATGTTTAACAATCT
>JABSQM010000010.1 GCA_013215805.1 Piscirickettsiaceae bacterium | reverse complement strand
TTATAAAGGAAGCTTAATAGATGCAACTGAATTCAGCAGAAATTAGTAATCTAATCAAAAAAAGAATTGATAATTTTGATGGGTCAACTGATGAACACATAGAAGGCACCATTACCAGTGTAGCCGATGGTATCGTTAGTATTCATGGTTTATCCGATGCTATGTCTGGAGAAATGCTTGAATTTTCTGATAATACTTTCGGTATTGCTTTAAATCTTGAGCGAGATTCTGTCGGTGCGGTAATATTAGGTTCTTACCATCATATAACTGCGGGCGATAGCGTCAGATGTACCGGTCGTATTTTAGAGGTTCCAGTTGGTGAAGGCTTGCTTGGTCGTGTTGTAGATTCATTAGGTAATCCAATTGATGGAAAAGGTGATATTATCAGCGAATGTAAGTCACCAATTGAAAAAGTTGCTCCAGGTGTGATTGCTCGACAATCAGTAGATCAGCCGCTTCAGACTGGTTTGAAATCTATTGATTCGATGATTCCAATTGGGCGTGGTCAACGCGAATTAATTATTGGTGATCGTCAAACAGGTAAAACGGCCATTGCTGTCGATGCAATTATTAATCAAAAAGGTACTGGAATTAGGTGTATTTATGTAGCGATTGGTCAAAAGAACTCTTCTATTGCTAACGTTGTACGTAAAATAGAGGAACATGGTGCGTTGGAATATACCACTATAGTTTCAGCGTCTGCATCCGATACAGCTGCATTGCAGTTTATTGCCCCTTATTCTGGTTGTTCGATGGGCGAATACTTTCGTGATAAGGGCGAAGACGCATTAATCATATATGATGATTTAACTAAACAAGCTTGGGCTTACCGTCAGGTATCTCTATTACTGCGTCGTCCACCTGGTCGTGAAGCGTATCCAGGTGATATCTTTTATATCCATTCTCGTCTATTGGAGCGTGCCTCACGTGTTAGCGCTGATTATGTAGAGAAAATTACTAACGGCAAAGTGAAAGGTAAGACCGGTTCATTGACAGCTCTACCTATCATAGAAACTCAAGCAGGCGATGTATCTGCATTCGTACCAACGAATGTGATATCAATTACCGATGGTCAGATTTTTCTAGAGACGGATTTGTTTAACTCTGGCATTCGTCCTGCGATTAACGCTGGTCTATCGGTATCACGTGTAGGTGGTGCAGCTCAAACTAAAATCATTAAAAAATTAGGAGGTAGCACACGCCTTGATTTGGCACAATATCGTGAACTAGCGGCATTTGCCCAATTTGCTTCTGATCTTGATGAGGTAACACGAAATCAGATCAAACGTGGGCAGCGTGTTACTGAGTTGATGAAGCAACCACAATATCATCCATTATCGATAGCTGAGATATCTGTGTCATTGTTTGCGGCTAATGAGGGTTTTATTGATGATATTGTGGTTAATAAGGTCAGTGCCTTTGAATTGGTATTATTATCTAATATGAAATCTCAATATCCTGATTTAATGTCAAAAATTAACGAAACTGGTGAATTTGGTGTCGAAATTTCGGAAGTTATGCGTTCTGCAATTGACAAAATAAAAAAAACGAGTAATTGGTAAATGGAGAATGTTGTATGTCTAGAGGCAAGGAAATACGTAATCAGATAGCAAGTATCAAAAATACTCAGAAAATTACGCACGCAATGGAGATGGTTGCTGCAAGTAAAATGCGTAAAGCTCAAGAGCGCATGTTAGCTATACGTCCGTATCAAGATAAAATTCATCATGTGATTCAACATTTAGTCTTTGCTCATCCTGAATATATACATGTATATCTTCAGGATAGAGCAGAAGAGCGACGTGTTGGTTATGTTGTTATTTCGTCAGATCGTGGATTATGTGGTGGTTTAAATAATAATCTATTCAGAATAGTGCTAAAACATATTAAAGATAAATCTGATAGTGGTTTAGAGATTGATATTTGTACTATAGGTCAGAAGGCATCGAACTTCTTTGTTCGCTTGCCAGTTAACCATATTGGACAAACCGTACAGTTAGGTGATTCTCCTCATGTTCATGAGTTAATAGGTACAGTTAAGATCATGATAGATGCATATAAAGAAGGTATTATTGATAGTTTATACCTAGCATACAATCAATTTGTAAACACCATGATTCAAAAAAATAATATCGTTAAATTATTGCCGGTCAAGCCCGAAGAATCGAATGAAGAGTTGTCTCATCATTGGGACTATATATATGAGCCAAACTCGAAGGATGTATTAGATAACCTATTGGTTAGATACGTTGAGTCGGTAGTTTATCAGGGTGTTGTGGAAAATATTGCTTGTGAACAGGCCTCTCGTATGGTTGCTATGAAGAGTGCGTCTGATAATGCCGGTGATATTATTGATGACTTGCAATTGGTTCATAATAAAGCCAGGCAAGCAGTGATTACGCAAGAGATTTCAGAAATTGTTGGTGGAGCTGCTGCGGTATAAAGTTATTATGGAGTAAAAATGAAGCCCAAACATATTGAAAGAGGAAGCATATGAGCTTTGGAAAAATTATTCAGATTATCGGTGCTGTTGTTGATGTAGATTTTTTACGTGACGATATACCAAAAATATATGATGCGTTAACGGTTAAAGATACAAATCTTACACTTGAGGTACAACAACACCTGGGAGATGGTATTGTTCGTACTATAGCAATGGGCGTAACAGATGGTCTCAAGCGTGGTAGCACAGTCTTAAATACTGGTGAATCTATTAAGGTGCCAGTGGGTAAGAAAACTTTAGGCCGCATTATGGATGTGTTAGGGAGGCCTATTGATGATAAAGGTGCTATTGGTGAAGAGATGAGAATGTCCATTCATCGCGAGGCACCTAGGTTCGATGAATTAGCGTCTAGTAATGAAGTATTAGAATCAGGTATCAAGGTCATTGATTTGATCTGTCCTTTTGCTAAAGGTGGAAAGGTAGGACTATTCGGTGGAGCCGGCGTAGGTAAGACTGTTAATATGATGGAGCTTATCCGTAATATAGCAACGGAGCATGATGGTTTCTCTGTCTTCGCTGGTGTAGGCGAACGTACCCGTGAAGGTAACGACTTTTATCACGAAATGAGAGATTCCGATGTTATAAATAAAGTATCGTTAGTTTATGGTCAAATGAATGAGCCACCAGGTAACCGTTTACGTGTTGCTTTGACTGGTTTGACTATGGCTGAGCGTTTCCGTGATGAAGGTAAAGACGTATTGCTATTTGTAGATAACATCTATCGTTATACGCTAGCAGGTACCGAAGTATCTGCATTGCTTGGTCGTATGCCTTCTGCTGTAGGTTACCAGCCTACACTTGCTGAAGAGATGGGTGTACTTCAGGAACGTATCACTTCTACTAAGACAGGATCG
>JABSQM010000001.1 GCA_013215805.1 Piscirickettsiaceae bacterium | reverse complement strand
AGCGCGAGGTAGAATTACCCCCCGCTTTCCTCTCTCGAGCTTATGCGGTATTAGCGTGCGTTTCCACACGTTGTCCCCCACTACCAGGCAGATCCCTATACATTACTCACCCGTCCGCCACTCGTCAGCGAAATAGCAAAAGCTATTTCCTGTTACCGTTCGACTTGCATGTGTTAGGCATGCCGCCAGCGTTCAATCTGAGCCATGATCAAACTCTTCAGTTTAATTACTACTTTATGTATCTATAAAAATAACACTATAGATACGAACTCTTGTTGACGTTGTGCATTACTATATTACTATGGTGAACACCAACGTCATAATTTTTACAAATTTCACTAACGCAAGTACCCACACAAATTACTTAATACCAAATTTTTAAAGAGCTGTTTTACAAGTTGTATATAAAGTATACGGATTAAAATTACATTGTCAACTTTTATTTTTAATAAAATACATCATAGATTCCAGAATTATAATGTACGATGGAAATCTACCATCTAAAATTCAACAAATATATCAAAAAATATATTTAGGATTAAAACTTTTCATACTATCTAAGAGATACCTTAGCAAATTTTCTTTTCCCAACTTGAAAAATGTGTTGCTCATCTTTGCAAATTCGAAGATTCGTATTCAAAATTTTATTTCCATCCATCCTAACCGCATCCTGTTCTATCATACGAAAGGCCTCTGATGTACTCGAAGTTAAACCTGCATCTTTTAATAAATTAGATATTGCCAGACCATCTCCCTTGATAGTTATATTAATTTCATCTATATGATCAGGAATTATACCTCTTTTAAATTGATCCTCAAAATTTTGGCATGCCTCAACGGCTTCTTCTCCGCCATGAAAACGAGCGACAATCTCTATGGCAAAGTTCTTTTTAATATTAATTGGATTTTGTCCTCCAGCAACATCATTTCTCCATTGTTGAATTTCAGATAAATCTTTAAAGCTCAATAAATCAATATAACGCCACATTAATTCATCCGAAATAGACATTAGCTTTCCAAAAATATCCCTAGGACTATCATTTATAGCTATATAGTTATCCAAAGACTTTGACATCTTCTGCACACCATCTAATCCTTCCAAAATAGGCATAGTGAATATAGTCTGCTGAGGCTCACCATACGCCTTTTGTAATTCACGACCCATCAATAGATTGAATTTTTGATCCGTGCCACCAAGTTCTACATCAGCCTTTAACTCAACAGAGTCATATCCTTGAATCAACGGGTATAGAAATTCATGAATTGCTATAGATTGACCATTAGTATATCGTTTACTAAAATCATCACGCTCTAACATGCGAGCCACTGTATGATTAGATGCAAGACGAATCATATCCGTTGATGACATTTTATTCATCCAGTGGGAATTAAAAACGATTTCCGTCCTAGATGGCTCAAGAATTTTTGCAATTTGTTCATAATATGACTTCGAATTTTTTAAAATTTGTTCGGGCTCTATGGTCATACGGGTGATATTTCTACCTGTAGGATCACCAATCATGCATGTAAAATCGCCGATTAAGAATAATACATTGTGACCTAAGTCTTGAAATTGCTTTAACTTATTTAATAACACGGTATGTCCGAGATGAAGATCTGGTGATGTAGGGTCAAAACCAGCTTTAATTCTGAGAGACTTACCAGCTTTGAGATTTTCAAGAAACTTACTTTCTACTAATATTTCTTTTGATCCACGCTTAATCTCAGTAAATACTTCGTGTATAGATTTCACCTCTACTGCTCCCCAAATTAAATCATATAATATAGCGTACTTGAATAGTATCACATCAGAACTATCCTGAAGACTTTCAGTCACCAATAAATACTACGAAGATCATTTAAAAATAATACAGAATTTAATATCAATGAAAAAACAAAAGCCCATAAATTACCTAGAACAATATAAATTGTCTGCTATAGACAAAAGTAAATATTACAAATTATTTGTTTTATCTTTTCTATTCTGCATAGGAACCATCTACATGCTACAAATGACAAATTTATCAAAACTGATCACTCCAATACGAAATTTATTACCACTATCATTAAACAATAATCGAAGTACATCACCTATCCTAACTTCCAATACCATAACTACAATTTCCAATAACCAAATATCAAGAGATGATTCTTTTATAGATACAAAAAAACAAGATCAAGTAGAGCAACTTAATTGGCGAAAGATTATCGTAAAATCTGGTGATAATCTCTCTTCAATATTATTTCAGGTTGGTCTCAACACAAATGATGTCTATAAAATAGTTCATCTTGGAAAAAATGTTAAGCCATTGTTAGATTTAAAACCAAATCAGACTATACAATTTGGTTTTTCAAATAAGATTATCGACAAGAACAGCCTCAGACAATTGGACTTACAATTAAGTCCAACTACCAACTTAATAATTACTGCAACAACAACTGGATATGAAACTAAGATAAATATTAGAGAAATTGAATCTAGAAGAGCTCATGCATGTGGAAAGATAACAAGCTCTTTATTTGAGGCAGGGTTACGAGCTAATCTCTCTGAAAAATTAATTATGGAATTATCGTATATTTTCGGTTGGGACATTGACTTTTCACTCGACTTACGAGTTGGGGATCGATTCAAACTTATCTACGAGGAAAGCTATCTTGAAGGAAATAAAATTACCGATAGTAATGTTCTAGCTGCTGAAATTACCAATAGAGGAAAAATATTACGAGCAATACGTTATACTGATGATACTGGTGTGAGTAATTTTTATACACCAAATGGGGAAAGCATGCATAGAACGTTTATTCGTAGTCCGGTAAACTTTTCATACATTAGCTCGAAGTTCAGCCCTAAGCGCAAACATCCTATATTACAAACTAAACGTCCTCATCGCGGTGTTGATTACGCAGCACCAAAAGGCACGCCTATTATAGCTACTGGAGATGGCAAGGTTAGTTTCGTTGGAATCAAAGGCAGTTATGGACGAACAATTATTCTAATTCATGCTGGTAAATATACTACCTTGTATGCACATATGTCTAAATATAAAAATGGTATCGAACAAGGAAAACGTATAAAACAAGGTGATATTATTGGATACATAGGTAAAAGCGGCTTAGCCACTGGCCCACATCTGCACTACGAATTTAGAGTAAATGGCATTCACCGCAATCCATTGAGCATGACTCTGCCGAAATCCAAACCACTACTCAAAAAATATTTATCCGATTTTAAATCGAAGATGCGACCCTTAGTGATAAGTTTAGATAAATTGAAGGATACTACTTCACCATCAAATTAACAATTATATATTTGTATTTCACATACAACATTCGACCGCTAGAATCTACTGTCAAATTGCAAATTATAAAAATTTATCATACATAGAATATATTTATGGTAAATAGTTTAAGAATTTAATTTAAATATTAAAGACTGGAAACCATCTATCCGAGTGTAGGCCATATAAATTAATAATATCCGATAGAATTGCTAATGACTATAATCAAGGTCAGTCAAATATGATAAATATTAATATAATGACTTAAAATCACCAGTACCACAATTTAGTATAGGCCCACTATTAGTCTAACTTAAATGGCAATTAGGAATTAACATACCATTCAAGATTAAATTTATTGAAGTAGAATCTCGGTTCATATGGTCTAAAAAATACAAATAAATTACTATCGACAATTATCATTGTCGAGAAAGTCATCTCATAATTAAATGAATAATACATTAAAGATAAATGCTTCACTTTCCAATTATCTACTTCAGATATAACTACCCCACCCACCACCATTGCATGTCATTAATCTATAAATAACAAAGTATTTTTAGAGTTGTTCAGTTACAGATCAGTTCCTATGATGAAAATCATATGAAAGCCTCCAATTAAGTTGCTTCTATAATTTTATAAAACTATGAGCCGATATAGCGGATACTAATATATCATCGCAGGTTACAAGAAACATGAGCGATATTTTTTATTAATCTATGAATCTAACAATGATTCATAGTCACTTGCAGATAGTAATATTTCAACATCAGATATATTATTAGGTGCTACCTTAAATAACCAACCGTTACCAAATGAATCTTGATTAATCAACTCAGGATCATCTGCTATACTGGTATTAATCGCATAAATGCTTCCGCTCAATGGCATATATATGCTAGAAACTGATTTAACAGACTCTAAAAACATACACTCTTCCTTAGCTACAAAATGTTCACCAACTTTTGGTAATTGCGCAAATACCACATCGCCTAATAAATTTTGAGAATGATCTGTAATTCCCACAGTTAATTCGCCTGTTGATTCAATCCTCACCCATTCGTGAGTGTTTGCATATTTCAATAATTGTGGGTTACCCATATTTTAATATCCATCCATACATCTAATTTTCAATTAATCTTACTCCGCCTTAAAATTTCCAACGATATATTTTGATGATAGTAAACTGTTTAAGTTATATGCCATACGCATCACCATAATACAGAAGACAATAAATCCTATATGAGAATTATAAGAAACTCATAAACTAAATCATTAAAGTAGTTTTCAATTAATAAACAAGATAATATAAATCTAATTATAATATACCGTATACTGATTACATCACCAAAACTGACCTTAAATAATTACGTTATCTATCATAATTACTATAGACTACGACTATTAGAAAAAATATTACTCAGACACCCCCCCCTAATCAAGATAATCCCAATTACGCATGCTTCGTACGAAGATTACTTTCATCAAGATACGTAATTTTCCAGCATAATTTTTCCTATACATGAAAAATTATTTGTCTAGTATTCTAATATTTTATTTGTTGTAGGCTGTTACTTATTTTTACAATAAACCGCCTCATCTTACCAAATTTATTTGGTATGAGCTGATGTTCTTGGTGATAGACTGATACATATAACCTATCTACTGCAAGCCGTCATACAACAATAATACGTATGATTCCAATAATACCATTTTGCAATGTATAAAAATATTTTTTGTATTTTTGTTTGCCAATATAGTACATTATATTAGGTGTTAATAATAGTTCAATATTATACATGCTGATGCATATAACAAAGGCAATATCATTATTGAGACAGTAATATCTAACTTCTTTATACAAAAAGATAAGCTAATTATACTGGTTTTTACAAATAACCAGAGTATGCATAATAGAACAAACATCCAACAATTACTTGGTACTGATAATATATAATAATGTGTAATAGTACATCCAATATTCATAAAATTAATATAGGACTGATTATATAAGTGATTACAATTAACGCAGTTTAAAACATATCACATATCAAATTTATGTATATAACAATCAGATAATTGGCAAGCCAAGGCATATATATCTCAATCTCATAAGGAATTCATATGCCTAAAAGATAACCTAGAAGTAAATCATTATCTATTCCATTCACAGATATATAGAAAACCATTCATATCCCCATACATTTGATAGGTGGACTATTACCCTGTAATATAATTGCAAAAACAAAAATTATTAATATTTTTCATATGAAAATTACATTCAATACCTCTATACTATGTATAGGCAACTTTAAAGGACTAATAATATAATTCATCGTCATAACATTACATCTTATTAACAGCTACATTGGCACTTTAGAAAAATTTACTGATAAAAATTCTACTAACATTAGTGGTTAATCCAGGATTATATCCTGAACTATTCTTAATAATACATTGGCAAATAACCTATAATATTTTTAGATAAGGAAGAATTGATTAATGATATTTATTTCTATACGTCTAACAATATATTATTGATGACATTACGTAAAACAATTTTAAGTTATCCAACAATTTTAAGCCTACCCTTTGAAACCATACTCAACATATCTTGATGTATCATAATTTCTATTTCGTTTTTCCTGAAAGCTTACAAATCAAGTAAGTTGTCAAAGCATCCCAAGGTATGGTTTCTTGCTCACCAATATCCATTGCCTTTACGCCAATTACCCTTTGAACAACTTCATCGTTTCCTAATATTAATGTCCAACGAGCCCCACTACGATCTGCCTTTTTAAATTGGCTCTTAAAGCTACCGCTACCACAGTGGGTAATTAACCTTAAGCCTGGAATTTGATTACGTAAGTTCTCCGCTATATACAATGAATATCTACGGGCTAAATCACCAACAGAAACTAGATACACATCAATTTTTGATATCCTAGGCAATAAATTTATCAGATCAAGTAATGACATCAATCGATCTAAGCCTATAGCAAATCCCATGGCTGTAACCGCCTTGCCACCTAACTGCTCAGCAAGATCATTGTAGCGTCCACCAGCACAAATGGTGTTTTGTGAGCCTATATGGTCGGTGACCCACTCAAAAACCGTCTTACCATAATAATCTAATCCACGCACCAAATATGGATTAATGTTATAAATTATTCCTGCATGATCTAAGATCTCGCATAATACCTTGAAATCTAATTTCGACTCTTCATCTAAATGGTCAACTAATTTCGGTGCAGCCTCATTTAAAATGCGAATATCTGGATTTTTGCTATCCAATATGCGCAATGGATTCCTATATAACCTACGCCTACTATCCTCATCTAAAGCATTTTTATTAGACTCAAAATAAGATACTAAGTTTTCTCTATAAGCTAATCTTGATTGTATTGATCCCAAAGAATTAATCTGCAGACTTAAGCTTTTTAACCTGAGTTCCTTCCATAGCCTAGATGTCATTAAGATCATTTCAGCATCAATATCTGGTCCACTAAAGCCATAGGCTTCCACTCCCAATTGATGAAATTGTCGGTAACGAGCCTTTTGGGGACGCTCATGACGAAACATCGAGCCGATATACCATAAACGCTGTGTTTGGCCCAATAACCCATTCTGTATTGCTGCTCGTATGCAACTAGCCGTTCCTTCGGGACGAAGAGTGAGATTATCACCGTTACGATCAACAAAAGTGTACATTTCTTTCTCAATAATATCGGTTCCTTCGCCAATAGAACGACTGAATAGCTCAGTTTTCTCGATAATTGGAAAGCGAATCTCTTGATACCCATAGCAAGTCAGTATATTTTTAAGTGACGTTTCAACTAATTGCCAATGAGAAGTTTGTTCAGGAACAATATCATGCATACCTCGAATTGAATGGATGATTCCCTCCATATCAGCTGATATCCTTAATTGAAATTATTCCTTCTTGATTATTGGACTGCCGTAAATTTATACGATGGCGAATTACACGTTCTAACTCATTTACTATAGAACTATTTTTAACCTTATGGTCAGGCTTGCCATCAACATAAAGTAAATTGGGAGAACCCCCAACTAGCCCAATATCGGCTTCCTTAGCCTCACCAGGACCGTTGACAACACAGCCTATTACCGATACATCCATCGGTTCAAGTATGTCCTCTAAATGGCTTTCCAAATCGTTAACAGTTGAAATGACATCAAAGTTTTGCCTTGAACAAGAAGGACACGCAATCAAGTTAATGCCCCTATTTCTGATTCTTAAACTTTTGAGAATATCAAAGCCGACACGTATCTCCTCTATAGGATCAGCCGCTAATGAAATGCGAATAGTGTCGCCAATGCCATCCGCCAATAAAATTCCTAAACCAATGGATGATTTTACTGAACCAAAACGTAAACTTCCTGCTTCAGTAATACCTAAATGTAAAGGTTGTTCAATTTGCTCGGCTAGTTTCCTATAGGCATTTATCGTCATAAATACATCCGATGCCTTCAAGCTAACTTTGAAGTAGGGATAATTTAAATGATCCAAGATATCTATATGACGTAATGCCGATTCCACTAAGGTATCGGACGTAGGTTCGCCATATTTCTTTTGTAAATTTTTTTCCAAAGATCCAGCATTAACACCAATACGAATTGGAATGCCATGATCTTTAGCACTATCAATAACCGAACATACACGATCTGTACTACCAATATTCCCTGGATTTATTCGTAAACAATCGGCGCCTAAATCCGCAACGCGTAATGCTATTTTATAATCAAAATGAATGTCAGCAACTAAAGGAATATCCACTTGTCGTTTAATTTTACCAAAGGCCTCTGCTGCCTCCATTGTCGGTACCGAAACGCGCACAATGTCAGCACCTACATGCTGAAGAGATGTAATTTGATTGACAGTGGCAGCAACATCAGTCGTTTTGGTATTTGTCATACTTTGAACTGCTATAGGGGCGTCACCACCTACAGGGACACTCCCGACCATGATCTGACAAGACTTTCTTCGAATGATATTAGTTGTCGATTCCACTTAAAACAAAAGCCCCAAGATAAATCTTGCAACGCCGCCTTTGGTATATGGCACGGTATCAAACAATACGCCATCAAATTTAACTGTCACATGAACAGCACTACCTAGTATAACAGTCAAAGGTGCATGACCATTTATACTAATTTTGTCATTGGCCTGTATTGTTTCATATAGCAATATATTTTCATCTGAGTCAATCACTTCCACCCAACAATCTTCAAGTGAATATAATTCTAGCATGGACACTGAATAAAAATTATCATCTGATCTATTAATTGAAATGATTTTATTCATTGCGGAAGAAGAGCCTTTAATTGCCTTCTCTTTCACAAGTTGATTAATATTTAACTCCACATCATATGGATTTAGCTTTAACCCAAATTCAGGTTCAACTTCCACAGAACGTTTACTTGAATCGGACAATAATACTCCCCCATTAACTTGCATAATAAAATTTTCCATGGGCATCATCTTGGCCAAGCTGCCATTAAAAATACTAAGCTCAGATGTACTTTTTTTTGATTGTCCCTCATATGACTTTGTTATGCTCAAATTCGGCACAAAATTTTGAGATTGCTTCCACTGAGTATAGGCAAAACTCATAATTAATATTACAATAACAATAAGCAAAATGAACAGCCATAAAAAATAATTATTTCTTCCAATGCTGAACTGTGGCCGCATTGAATTAGAGGGCATTGATTCATATTCAATATTAAAGGCAACTAACATTTCATTTTGTGGCATATCAAGGATCTTGACATAACTTAAAAAATATCCTCTTGCATATGCACGACCATACAATTTATCCCATTTCTCACCTTCCATATGAATAATAGTTTTTTCAGTAAACATAAGTTGTGACGCCACATCCACAATCGATAATTTTTTAGACTCTCTTGCTAAGCGTAAACGTTCGCCTACGCTTATATATCGGCTAGTTTTAATAATTTCAATACCTTCATTACTTACACTACTGATCATAGTTAATATCGCTTTTTCTGAGCTTGTTGTATTTCTTAAAATTTAGAAATATATGCATAACAGCGAGAAATTTACTGACAACAGCATATTATATAGTGAGAATAATTATTATGTTAATGTTCTACAAAATATGTAAATGCATATTAATAAATAATAAATTTTTGTCAGATAATCAGGTAAAAATCCCACCTAAAATAGATGTGTTATTTATGGTTAATTTTAGCCATATCATATCTATTAATATGATTAAGCGCTTTACTAAAATTTAAATGTATTTGTAATACCCGATAAAAGGTATTTGTTATCCACTCAATATTTGGTAGTATGATTAGTATCTATGTTTTTAAATATCTATATAGAATCTACGAATATTATAGATTAAATAACAATAAACGTTATGCCTACATATAGGTAATTGCCGATATATAAATAACATCATCCCAATCTTCAAAGTAGTTATATAAAATTATTTAATAAAAAATATTCCTCTACTTTTCAGATTTTTAAATACTTAATCTCAATACTCCATCATATTATAATATGACAACAAAGTTCACCACGCTGTGGCAATAGATTTAACAATTTCATATTAGGCGAATGATGAAACAGCTTCTATGCGAATAATAAAATTCAACATAGATATTTATTGTTGTTAAATTCATCCGTATATTATGAATAAAATTAGTACACCATCACTTAAATATGAATATATGTAGATGATATTATGTCTAATTACCAAACAATATTCCCTTCCTTTATAATATTTGGGACTTCTTGATCCTATCATGAACACTACCTGACAACTGTCCGCAGGCAGCAATAATATCACTACCTCTTATTTTGCGCACAGTCGTAACCAAACCTGAATTTATTAATTGCTGCTTAAAACGCAAAATCACATTGTGCGGGGAACAACTATAGTTTGTTCCCGGAAAGCTATTAAATGGAATTAAATTAATTTTTATTGGCAAGTCCCGTAGTATACTGACAAGATCATTTGCATCTTGTACCGAATCATTGATATTCTCTAATAACACATATTCTACTGTAATATGAGGACGCTTATAACCTGCAGAATAGCGCTTACATGCAGACAATAATTTCATAATTGGATATTTATTATTAAGAGGAACAATTTTACTACGTAATTCATCATTTGCAGCATGTAGTGATATAGCCAAGCTCACATGACAATCCTTACTTAATCTGTCGATCATTGGCACCATCCCTGACGTGCTCAATGTCAACCTACGCCATGAAATACCATAAGCCAGATTATCACGCATTACATTCATTGCAGTAATCACGTTATCATAATTTGCAAGAGGCTCACCCATGCCCATCATTACCACGTTGGTGACTACACGTTCACCATCATAATTTTTACGTAAAGCTCCATTGGCTAACCATAATTGACCGATAATCTCACTCACTTTTAGATTACGATTAAAACCTTGTTGCGCTGTAAAACAAAAAGTACACGACAATGCACAACCTACTTGCGAAGAAACACATAATGTTCCTCGCCTATCCTCAGGAATAAACACCGCTTCTATAGCGCTACCGCAAGAAAGTTTCATTATCCACTTGCATGTGCCATCTTTGGATACATATTCATAGAGTACTTTGGGCAGTTTAACCTCCGCTATATCCTGCAGCTTTCGTCGCAATGCTATACTTAAATTTGTCATTTCTGAAAAATTTACAACCCTATATTTATGAATCCATTGCAATAATTGGCGTGCACGAAAAGATTTTTCATTAAGTTTGATAAAAAACTTTTCCAGACCTTTTAGATCCAAATCAAAAAGATTTGTACACATCTAATTATCTATACCTTGAGGTAGGTTCGATCATGAAGTTGCTCTTCAGTAAAAAAGTACGCAATTTCACGAGCAGCACTTTTTATTGAATCAGAACCATGAACAGCATTTTGATCAACACTTTCAGCAAAATCAGCACGAATCGTGCCTGCTTCCGCTTGCTTAGGATTGGTCACACCCATCAAATCACGGTTTTTAGATACTGCACTTTCACCTTCAAGTACCTGAACCAGGACTGGACCTGAAACCATAAAATCAACAAGTACAGTAAAAAAGGTACGATATTTATGTTCATCATAAAAATCTTCCGCTTGTTCTCGACTAAGATGCAACATGCGGGAAGCCACAATCCTTAAGCCCGCTGATTCAAAACGTGAGCAAATATCACCAATTATATTTTTTGCTACAGCATCCGGTTTAATAATAGACATTGTACGTTCAATCGACATTTGAATTCTCATTTAGATAAGGTTAGTTTTAAATTTATCCTGAATTCTACCATCTTAATATCTTTCTATCTGCTATATATCATTGAATTTAAGAAAACATAGCAGTTTCGTTTTTAATTTCTGGAGTTTTATATGAAATCCATTATTATCATATCATCAGAAGCAGATGACCACGAGGATAAACTTACAATATGAATGAACCATTCCTACGTATAGGGCTTTATATTAGAAGAGATGATCCTCTGATAGAACATGCAGTTATAAAGGTGACTACGTTCCTTCAACTCCGGTCTCTCACCATATTCATTAATGAATCCATTGGATTATTACCAGATATTAAGACCATCTCCATTAATAATTTTCCAAAATATTGTGATTTAACTATTGCCATCGGTGGTGACGGTACCATCCTGTCAGTTGCTCGCGCATTAGCAGGAACTAATATACCTATCGTCGGAATTAATGTCGGTCGTCTGGGATTCCTCGCCGATCTCACCCTCAATAGGTTAGAACAGCATCTAACTGCCATACTTGAAGGCAAATATCGTGAAGATATCCGCTTTTTATTACAAGTATCAGTTAACCGTAAAGATATAAATAATATTGCGATGAATGATATCGTTGTTCATGCACATCAAAGTCTCAAAATGATCGAATTTGAAACCTATATCAATGGCAATTTCCTCAATAGCCAACGTGCTGATGGATTAGTGATAGCCACCCCTACAGGTTCAACTGCATATGCTATGTCCGCAGGCGGACCAATACTTGATGTTGATTTGGATGCTATTGTACTAGCTTCGGTTAGTCCGCATACACTAAGCAACCGTCCCTTAGTTATCTCTGCTGCTAATACCATCGATATTTTAATTAGTGAACAGAACCATACCACTGCCATGGTCACCTGTGATGGACTCCCAGGACAGATCATCCAGCCTGGGGATGTACTGCGTATAAAATGGCATGCTAATGAAATTAAATTATTACATTTGGAAGGTCATGATCATTATTCAATTTTGCGAGAAAAATTAGAATGGGGTAAAAAATTAACATGGTAACTCAGTGGAGTATTTTACATCCTGCCATCATATTAGATATGCTGTAACCCATAAATAATAATTGGTTAATGCATTCAGTTTGTTTTAGGAAAAGCGGACATAAATTGTACATAATATGACTCCCCAATTAAGAAAAATAGCTCAAAATTAATGTAAGGAACATTTTTCTTATAAAAAATTTTGATGTTGTCTCCACGCATAACTATCATTGCTAATGAATTTGGTTGAAATATAAACATAGCAAATTAAATCCACGAAGTCTCTGGTGACGCCTGATAAAACAACAATAAATTAATTAGATAGGAAGGTATTGCCGGTCTTGTCTGAAAGTTATCAAGTTTAAGATACCCTCCCTCCCCCGCCAAGATAATGTTCAAAATGGTCTTTCAATGAAAAAATAAATCACACATCTATAAATATAATTATGAGATTTGTAGACAACATTATATTTTGTGTGAAATTATAATTTATTGATAGTCACCTATCATGAATCTATCATTACATTTTACCGCTTTATCCATATGCAAATGAATATTAAAGATGGCATAGCCACTACCATCTTGAAGCACCCTCTATGATGGGCACTACATGTACACCACATTTGGAGATTCAGTTAAAAATAATCAAAACGAAATGAAACTCAGAAAAATACATCATGGATGTATACGGTAAAATAAAAATCGGGTTATAAACAAGTAAATTCACTATAGGTACATTCAATAAAAATACAATATTATCTACAAATCCGTTACATCTTACCTAAAAGATTAAAAATATGCCTACCACCACAGGCACCATGAGGTAATCATATAAGATTATTTTATAATTTATACTAAACCTTAAATCTGATGACAATATTTTACAAACGTGTGAACTAATATCTCAAAAATTTAGAAAGTATAAAATAAGCAACTCCAATACTACTAAATATCAGACAATTTTGCAATGAAAATTGGCAACAGTTACAAATATATACCACACTGAGTTGAAATAGATAACATCATTTCTGACAGTTTTTACAAATTCCATATATATACAAACTATGATCGGTCATTTCAAAGCCCTTTTTAATAGCAATTGCCTGTTGACGTTGCTCTATAATACTATCGGTAAATTCCTCAATATGATTGCAACGTACACATAGTAAATGATCATGGTGTGTACCATCCTCTAATTCAAAAACAGCATGCCCACCATCAATGCATAAGCGTGAAATCAAACCTGCATCTTCAAATTGAGTTAATACACGATAAACAGTAGCTAATCCAATTTCCTCCCCCATCACAAGTAATGCCTTATAAACATCTTCAGCGCTTAAATGTCTCTGTTCTGAATTTTCTAAAATTTCTAATACTTTCAATCTAGGCAAAGTAACTTTTAACCCTGCCTTTCTTAAATCCTGACTTTCCATAATTGGCAACCTCGTCAAAATTGAGTCATTAGAGTATCATCTCAATTTACTCATAATTAACTACATAAACTTAATACTGCAATGAACATTACTTTAATTCATACCTTATTCATCTTAGTTTTACTAATTAGTGCCTGCGATAAGTATGCAGAACCTGGCCAATATATCACCGGTGCTCATCAAGGTAAGATTGTCACTCAGATTATGATCAATAAGATAAAGACCGGCATGACTAAAACCCAGGTAACCTATATCATAGGACAACCATTAATGATTAATAAATCAGATAAATCAGATAAATCAGATAAATCAGATAAATCAGATAAATCAGATAAATCAGATAAATCAGATAAATACCGCTGGGAATACATTTGGAATATATATATTCAGAACGTACTTATACAACGCAGCTTGATATTATTCTTCAATGAAGAAGAGATGCTTAGTTACATTAAACATGTATGATATCAATAGATATTTATTTAAATGTTTACCCCCTAAACAGCTTAACAACAAATAAGTATTACTTAAATCAGTTAGGTAAATATTTGATAAATTTAACGAAAAATTAAGAATGATACACTAAAGGTCCAACCATCAAATACCTAAAAGGATAAACATAATATTCTCATAGTACTTCAAATGTATAAAAATATAGTTGAGCCATAAAGGACTAACCAGAATCAATGGTTTCAAATTTGACTGCACTGAAGTTATAACTCAGTAACTCAACTTCCGCAATATCAAAATACCAACCATGTAAATGGAGCAATCCATTTTCCACGCCCTTTTTAATGTACGGAAACGTCAATAAATTATTTAATGACACAAGAATTGCTTGTTGCTCACATTCCTTTATTTGAATTCGAGATGAGGATGAAGAAAAATTTTTCTGAACTCTTTCTTTGGCAGGTTGAGCAATTGACACCCAATCATCAATATAACGAGATTGCACCATGCCATAGTTATTCCACAAAACTTTAATGCCTCCACAGTCAGAATGACCCATAATAATGATATTCTCAACCTTAAGTTCATTTACAGCAAATTCCAATGCAGCACTAATACCCTGAAGATGTCCTGCTCTTTCACACAATGGCACTAGGTTAGCCAGATTCCTAATAGTAAATAGATCGCCAAGATCACAATCAGTTAGGATAGCCGGATCAACACGGGAATCACAACAGGCAATCATCATAGTCTTTGCTGGCTGATTATTTATCATTCTATTATATAATTTAACATCATTGCCAAAATAATCTTCTTTAAATCTTTTAAACCCATCTAAAAACTTATCTTCACTTGCCATAAATAATTATCTCATAAAAAGAAATGATATCCGTAAAACTATTATATTAATAATTTAGTGAAAATTTCATACCTGCCATCACTAGTAACTACAAATTTAATTTTTAGGATATTTTATAATAATTTTTTGCCAAATTGTTTCAGTAATTAAATAATCTAGTTCTTCAGACAACTGCAATGCAAGAATCCAAAAAATAAAATTAGATAATCACGTGAAAAAATACTTCTTATACTAAATTAAGTCTCATTGTAATGTATCCAATTTGAAATGATTTCACTTAATCGCCTCCTTACAATAAATTCTATTAAATAAATAGTGGATTCCATAAGAATGAAATATGGATCAGTAAATTAAATCCAATAACTACTTTTAGTCATTAATTGCGACATCAGTCTCATCATCAGTATAACCGGTTCAGGTAGTATCTCCCCTCCTGCTTCCAGTGCTATGGCACAGTGATGTAGTTCATCCATCCTCATTTGCTCAAGCACCGCTAAATTATTTAGATCCTTAGGACTGATCTGATGTATATGTTCGCCCAAATGCCTTACTACTTGTCGTTCAGTTTCGGCAACAAAACTTAAACTAAAATTATCGCCTATTTTCCCAACTATGACCCCTATTGTGAATGAACCAATATACCATAGCGGGTTTAATATACTCGTATGACCGCCAAAGTTATGCACACGTTGTTTGCACCATACTAAATGATCATTTTCCTCTAATGCAGTTTTTTCCATAGATTGTTTAACCGCTGGAGTTTTTGCCATTAAAGACTGCCCTTGATACAAGGCTTGTGCTGACACTTCTCCGGAATGATTAACACGCATTAAACGTGTGGATAAAAGCTGTTCATCTGTCGTCAATACAACTTCATTTAAATCATCACAAGGCATTTTTTTTGCTGTAATATTCAGCTCACTAATTATAACTCTTAATGCTCTATCGCAGATAATGATAATATTGTCTAAGAAATTATTGTAGCCTATATTTATCAACACCGCCCTACTCCCAAAATTTGTGATAACTTCATACAAAAACTCGATTATCACAAAATGTATTGAATAAAATTTTCATGATAATAATATCCGCGCTTTAGATAGGAAATAAGACTGCATCATACCAAAATATAAATCAAAAATAACCCTAATCTATCACCAGTTTTAGCACGTAATTTTTTCTATCAAACTCAACGTGACCTTCTTGGAAGATAAAGCTACGTATGTTTTTAAAAAAAAATTTTACAATAATATCTACATCATGATCTGAATATTAATATGTACTGTACTAAGAGATTTCCTGATCCTAAAATAGAAATTAAAAATAAAGACTAAAAAATTATGAAATACATACCAGGTGCACCAAAATACGTAACATCATACGATAAGTCGGTTACTATAATTTAGTTAACACGAAATATTTATAGATTGACATATACAGATTAGGATAATTTTATATAAAATCACAGCCATGCTTGCCTACAACAGCACAATATGCTTAAAGACATCACTTAACGCAATAACCTTGGCCAGATAAAAGCCCGTATTGTCGCAACTTAAAATTCTGGTTTTTATTGTTGTCACATAATAAATATCATGATAAAAATTAATGTACATCTGAAAGTGAAAATGACTTTCCTGCTTAAAATACAAAATTAATGTCAATATAAGGAGAATCGATAATGAAATCTTTAAATTACCAATATATTTCTTACAACACTGAATGAATTTTGCCATTTGGTATGGCTACCACACAATATTATATATCACAAATATGCACAATAATTTAAGGACCAATACCTAATTTTTATCAGTAATATAACTCTCAAAAACTAGAAAAAATATCTATAAACTTTTTCAAGAACCTGCTTAACACAATTGAAAATTTGAATTATAAAAATTGGAAAGCAAATGCCATCCTCTACACGCTGTATTAACTAGCGCTAAATATTAATAACCTCTACGATAAACATCTAAAAGCTTAATTTCAAAATATAACCTCTCTTCATAATTAATATTAATTTCCTATTTACCATTGAATGGTGATGAACAATGAATTATTTCTTAAAATTTTAATTGATCATATAAAATTAAAGTTATTTTTTATATTTTGCAAAATTTGGAAATTTAATCCATATCACATCACCAAAAAATAACTTTGATAGTATAAAGATACAGTATCTGAATATAGCTTAATAAATAAGATGTATATCAAATAAAGTTCATATACGCCAATACTGATATATATGACCATATATCTCTCCCATAAAATAATGAAACTGAATACAAAGATAAGATATGAACCAACTAAATACAGTCTTACTGCAGTAATGCTATAATAATCATTAATGATTATTGGACCATTTGTCCTAATTTTGATAATGGGATATCTCTAAAGACGCACTTAATAATAAGTCTACTATAATAAACTACCAGTAATTTGATAGTTATATTTATAAGCTCATATAGAGCTTTATTCACACATGCCTATTAATCAATAATTAATGTGAAAGTTGATGATTATGAATACCTTTCACTAATATTTTGCGTTAAATAATTATACGATAATGCATTATTATTATGGCTAGCTTACATCATAATCTTGAACACCATTAAGATATGATAAATTATTTACAATAACCCACGGGATATGTGATACAGACAATTACCGACCAAATATATATTTTGTAAAGATAAATATAATTTGTTTATAAATTATAATAATTTAATATCGTAGCCATGGATACGGATTATGTATGGAAGATATTATTTGGGATAATGGCCAATGTATAAGTAAATATCACTATAATATCTGAGAGATCAATAAATACAAGCTCATAAAACTAATATGAAATATCCCTTGATTTCATTTAAAGAGGTAAACCGAAATGATTATAACTTATAATAACAGTGAAAGAATATTGAAATTAGGATTAAAAATATTTATTTTCCTAAAGCCAATGCGTTGCCAATTTTACCAGTTCATCACTAAACTACACATTACGGAATGAGAAATTAACTGTCAATGACTCAGAAAAATACTCAGGATCCTTATTCAAAGCGTGAATCTGAAAGATATGATAATCCAATACCTAGCCGTGAATTCATCTTAAAGATTATTAAACAAAATAAGCGCCCATTAACACGGAGTAACATCAGAAAACTCCTCAAGCTTAAAGGAAAAGAACAAATTGAGGCATTACGTCGTAGGTTAATAGCTATGGAACGTGATGAACAACTATCACGCAATCGAAAAAATGCCTATGATCTCATCTCTCCTAAAATGATCCTTATCACAGGCAAAGTAGTTGGACATCCGGAAGGCTATGGTTTTCTAATACCTGATGAAGGAGGTAAAGACCTATTTCTTAGTCAACGCCAGATGCATATGGCGTTGCATGGTGATCGTGCTGTAGCAAGAATAACCGGCGTCGATCGTCGTGGTCGCAAGGAAGGCGCTATCGTAAAAGTATTGAAATATAGAAATCAAAAAGTTGTGGGACGAATAATAGTTAATGCTAATATCTGTTGCCTCATCCCCAATGATAGACGAATCAACCTAAATATAATAATACCAGCCCAAGAACTTATGGATGCAAAAAATGGTCAAATTGTAGAGGTAAAAATTACCAAACAGCCTAATCGTCATGACTCTCCTTTAGGGAAAGTAATTTCTATATTGGGTAATCATATGGCACCAGGCATGGAAATAAGTATCGCTTTACGTAATTTCGAGTTACCCTATACGTGGTCATTACAAACGATTCAACAAACTGAATTATTAGACCAAAAAATTTCCGAATCGGCAATTGAAGGTAGGTTAGATCTACGATCTCTGCATTTGATTACAATTGATGGGGAGGACGCACATGACCTCGATGATGCCGTTTATGCCAAACAATTACAATCAGGTGCATGGCGCCTATTGGTAGCTATTGCTGATGTATCTAGCTATGTTGAACCTAATAGTCCCTTGGATAAAGACGCACAAAAACGTGGTACATCTATCTATTTTCCCAGTCAGGTTATCCCCATGTTACCTGAAGTATTATCTAATGGCTTGTGCTCACTCCATCCTAATGTTGATCGCTTATGCATAGTATGTGAGATGGTCATTAACACCCATGGTGAAACCGAATCATATCAATTCCATCAAGCAGTAATGAATTCAAAAGCACGATTATCTTACAAAGATGTTGATGCAATATTAACCAATCACGATGCCACTCTTTTAGACAAACATGCTGCAGTATTACCAGAACTAAAAACTATGTATGAATTATATAAGGTAATGCTAACATCTCGTGGACAACGTGGCGCAATTGATTTTGAAGTGGCAAAATCCCAATTCATTTTGGATGGAAACCGTAAGATTAAAACTATTAAGCCTTTAAAACGCAATGATGCTCATCGACTTATTGAAGAATTCATGGTAGCGGCTAACGTGTCCGCAGCTAAGTTCTTATTAAATAATAATTTACCCTCTCTATATCGAGTCCATGAAACACCTTCAGATGAAAAAGTATCCGGCCTAAGAAGTTTCTTGGGTAAATTGGGTCTAATGTTGGGTGGCGGCGATGAACCACAACCATATCACTATGCCTCCTTACTTGATATAGCAAAGCAGCGTTCTGATGGCCACCTATTACAAATAGTAATGTTACGTAGTCTTAAACAAGCAATATATAGTCCAAATAATGTTGGTCATTTCGGCCTGGCATTAGAAGCTTATACTCACTTTACATCACCCATCAGACGTTACCCAGACTTACTTGTTCATCGTGCTATTAATTATCTTATCTCTGACAATAAGAATACTAAATGGCGCTACTCACATGAAGATATGATTCAACTTGGCAACTACTGCTCCATGGCCAGCCGAAATGCTGATGAAGCTACGCGAGATGTCAATGATTGGTTAAAATGTGAGTTTATGAAAAATCGTGTTGGTGAGATACATGAAGGTAATATCAGCGGTGTGACAGGATTTGGTTTGTTTGTTGAGCTTAATAACATATGTATAGAGGGATTAGTTCATATAACATCTCTAAGAAATGATTACTATCAGTTGGATAATACAGGTTATTGTCTTACAGGTGAACGTAGTCGCAATGTTTATTCTCTAGGTGATAAAATTAATGTAAAGGTAGTTCGAGTGGATCTAGACGGTAAAAAAATAGATTTAGAAATTATTTAATATTATAAACATATTTCTCTTGACCGGAGAGTTAAGGAGGGTAGAATTACCCACTCTTATCAAATCTTCATTACGGTGAGTGTAGCTCAGTAGGTAGAGTACCGGATTGTGATTCCGGTTGTCATGGGTTCAAGCCCCATCACTCACCCCAATTACTAAATCAATGTATCATTAGCAACTATAAACAACTGATTAATTGACCCAGGTTGTTTTGATTATATTTAAGTCTTCCATTGATGAATGATTTTTAATATTGAGGCTTTAATCAATAACAAAGATATATTAATTTATATTTATTACGCATACCACATGGATAAGCATAAGCAGAAATTATTCCGGTTACAGAATGTTTAGGATTGGTCGTTAGTGCCTATCAATAACAAAGAGATTCCGTAAAATAACAATACTGAATATATTACAAGCATAATTACTAATTTTATGCTCCTGGACATAATAATCATTAATATCGACAAAACTGACTACTGAACTAAATAAGTACCGTCTTAATATCAATGTACTATTATAAATATGCAAGGTTAGATCAAATATGGCTCATAATGATGATAAAGTTTTACAAACTTTAAATCTTTTGTCAAAAAATATAAGTATATCACTTAACTTGCCAAGATCACAAATTATTCATATAATGAAAGATTGCCGGTATAGCTCAGTTGGTAGAGCAGCTGATTTGTAATCAGCGGGTCGTAGGTTCAAATCCTATTACCGGCTCCATATATCATCTATCAAAAGTGTTTTAATTATCTAAAATATAAATTTTTATTATTAATTGGACCAATTCAAATTTAAAAAGACTATATATATGATTAAGTATCAAATAATGGATACCATAAATAACCAATGTCTTGCCTATATCATAAAAAATGCATACCTAAAATTTATAATTCATTATTTATATGATTGATAGTATTTTAAATACTTACCTATTGATAAAGGTATATAATATCTTTTATAATTATTAAAGACAATCACCGTTTTTGATCTCTCATCCCTGAAAAACCAAGGAGACCTTACCTTTTTAAAATTTAAGCAATATGTGTAGCCCAATTAAAATACCGTAAATATTGATCAAACAACTACTGCGTGAATATCACTACAGAATTGCAAGGGATAAGACCCGAAGTACGGAAATCACATTTACCTATATTTCATAACCACCTCCACAACTCAATGCATGGCTCCAATTTCACATGCGAAAATTTTAAGATTATAATTGTCCTTCGGACGCTCAAGATGACACTGATCAATTCCAATGAATTGTCCAAACTTAAGTAATAATTATTAGAATAAATATTTTCAATTAAACACTCTACCATTTATCATTATTCTATTGAACTAATAATTAAAATTTGAAAATTATCACTTCATGATACATACGCACACACCCATCATTGATGTCTGACAAAACTTACACACAAAGTAAAGATAGTTTTGAACGCACCGTGACTATTGACAAGCACAGTGCGATGTAAATTGTACCTATAGCATTAATATAATAAAGGCGTATAACACCAATTTATTGAATATTTTTTGAAAATTAATTATTTACATAAGAATACTAAAACAATAAATACGAATAACAATTACTAAACTCACACATAAACCGCCTAAAAATAGAGGTGATTACTACAAGTAATATTTATCATGGTAAAGCCCTAAGAGTAAAGGTTAGAACATGTACCTATAAAAATTAATTAACAGGACTAGTGATCTAATGAAACATATAAACGATCTTCAGCCACTATATAAACATTGAAATCCTTGCGAATAGTAAATAAATAGCAATTTCATTTTTCATTTATGCAATCACTAAGCACAAGGATACCAGATAAATTTATCTGCATAAATTATTTGCTCAGTATTGAAGATATATTCTAATAACACAATATTTTCATTGATTAATTTGTATTCTTGACATTATTTACAATAGTCATCAACTCAAAGTTGAACCTTGGATATATCAAATAAACCTAATCATCCATAAACACAATTTGACAAAATAAATAATAAAATTTCGAACAAATGTTTCACATCATCTCATAAGACCATGAAGTTGAACGTAAAAATATAATTTTTTAATATCTCTGCAATAAGACAGATCACCAAACTATACCTACAAGATATTATATTTAAATAATTTAAGACTAGCATAGTCAATCATTAATTTGATCCGGTAATCGTCAGCTGAAACATAGACTTTTATATGGAAATTAAAGTATCACTTGAATTCTATAGGTAGTATCCCCATCTGAGAATAATATCAAGATGCATTTAATGGACAAAAAGATGGGGATATATTGATGAGCGTTGACAAACAAAAGGAAACTCTAGGTTTTAAAACAGAAGTTTCACAATTATTGGATCTAATGATCCACTCACTATACAGTAATAAAGAAATATTCATGCGTGAATTGATATCAAATGCAGCGGATGCATCTGATAAATTACGTTTTAAGGCACTTTCTGATAACGCCCTATACGAAGATGACCCAGAATTAAAAATTCATATTGCATATGATAAAAATAATAGCACTATAACCATCACAGATAACGGCATAGGTATGAACCGCCAAGAAGTAATTGATAATATCGGAATGATCGCAAATTCGGGCACAAAAAAATTTTTTGATAATATGACTAGCGATCAATCGAAAAGTTCTCAGCTTATTGGTCAATTTGGTGTGGGTTTTTATTCTTCCTTTATTGTTGCTCATAATGTAATATTAAAGACACGTTGTGCCGGATTATCACCTGAATATGGTGTTGAGTGGCGATCAGAAGGAAAAGGTAATTTTACAATTGGAACCATTCATAAAGTAACTCGTGGAACTGAAATTACTTTACATATACGCGAAGATCAAAATGAATTCCTAAATGGATGGCGTCTACGTAACTGTATAACTAAATATTCAGATCACATCAATTTACCCATAATAATGAAAAAAGATCCTGTTCCTGATAAAGAAGGAAAAATTGATGAATCCATAATTTTAGAAGATGAGACAGTTAACAAAGCAACAGCATTATGGACATTGTCTAAGAGCGAAATTAGTGAAAATGATTACAAGGAATTTTACAAACACATTGCTCATGATTTTCAAGATCCATTAACGTGGAGCCACAATAAAGTAGAAGGTAAAATCGAATATACTTCCTTACTTTACATTCCAACACAAGCTCCATTTGATCTGTGGGAGCGTGATCGTACACACGGCCTCAAATTGTATGTAAAACGTGTTTTCATTATGGAAGATACTGATCAATTAATGCCACGCTACTTGCGATTTGTTCGTGGAATTATTGATACCAATGATTTGCCCTTAAATATCTCACGTGAAATATTACAAAATAGTAAAACTGTTAATAATATACGTACCGCATCAGTCAAGAAAATTCTAGGTGTACTGGCTAAAATGGCTAAAAATGAGCCTGATAAATACGACATATTTTGGACAAAATTTGGTCAGGTAATCAAGGAAGGTCCAAGCGAAGATTTTACAAATAAGGACACGTTAGCAGAATTAATTCGTTTCGCCTCAACAGAAACGGGCAATGATAAACAAACCGTCTCCCTTGACAATTATGTTAATCGCATGAAGAAATGGCAAGATAAGATCTATTACATTACTGCGGAAAACGTTTCATCCGCAAAGAATAGCCCGCACCTAGAGATTTTTCTCAAAAGAAAAATAGAGGTTTTGCTACTTATCGATCGCGTAGATGAATGGTTAATAAATTCACTAACTGAATTCAATGGCAAACAACTACAATCCGTCGCAAAAGGCAATTTAGATCTTAACGAACTTGATGATAACAATAAGAATGAAGAGCAGCTAGAAACAAACAAAGATCTGAAACATCTAATAGAAAAAGTTAAACAACACCTGGGTGAACAGGTTAAAGATGTAAGAATTACGCATCGTTTAATAGATTCTCCAGCATGTTTGGTAGTTGATGAAAATGACATGAGCGCTAATCTTGAGCGTATGCTTAAATCAGCAGGACAGGAGATCGGCGATACTAAACCCATCCTCGAATTAAACCCCAATCATCCCTTAGTTATTAATTTAAAAAATGAGGAGAATAAGAATAGCGTTTCCGACTGGTCTCTAATTTTATTTGACCAAGCAACTTTGACTGAAGGTGGACAATTAAAGAATCCTTCAGGCTATGTGAAACGCCTCAATAAGTTGTTATTAACCTTAAAAAAATAAAATAACTATTGATAATAATAATGAGGTAGCCTGCTACTATCACTTCTCTGAAGCTAAAAAAGTAGGAAATATTACATATCAATTTTAACTACTTAAGTATTAATAATATATTACTAGGAAATTACCTAGGATATATAATATATCATCGATATTTATGCTAAGGAAAAAATTCAGATCACAATAATAACTTTAATTAATTATTAACATATTTCGGTATCAAAGTTTTCCATACTACAGATATATCGCCTAGTATATAATGGCAACAGCCACAACAATCCATGGTAAGGTAAGAGATAGGTGAATTAGAGAAATTATCAAATAATTATAATTTAAGGTATATATGGATTACACCTCATGCATGTGGTACTGGTAAGAAACTTACAGATGAGGTAAATGTACCGATTTACAAGCACCACTATCCTGAAAGTACGTAAAATTGATCGAAAACAGTTGTCTATTTAATGTCTATCCGCTCTCGTTCAATCATAGTCCACATTTATTGACAATGGACAATCTCTTGGGCGCTCTCAATTAATTTAAAGACTAGTATTTGATACGTTTTGCGCTTCAACAAACAGTGACTTTGTCTGATAATGTTAATGAAGTATTTAACATGCAATATTCTAATTAAAGACAACATCAAAAGCCCTGATAACTACAGCCATACATTTATCATATTAATTGCCACATGATTTGAACTACTCTCATCAATCACTATCTCATAAAGTAAGACATCTTGAGCGACAGACTCATTAAGAAAAGTTTTGCCGTTTTCTTATCAAGCTCTGAGCCTAGACAGTAGTCGATGATATCTGTAAATTCATTGACAGAACAATAGTAGCAAAATCACTTACCTTATATAGGTTTCATCCATGTGCCATGAAAAAAAAACACAAGTCTCTTCCGAAGTCCTAAGTTATGCTCCAAAATAAGTGTACATTAAATGACCAGAAGATGAATTGTTGTATGATCAACCTTCACACCGCGTCCTATTTAATTTCTTCGATCTATAAAAACTCAGTTTATGGACAAAATGGTAACATATGGTTTTTAAGATAACCTCATATATAAAATGACTACCTTCAAACATAGCAATCGGTATATGGTTATGATGTGTGGGCCAACGATATTACATGTTCACGACGAAATTTACGACGGAACCATCATTAGATATTTCTTAACCACAAGATAAACTAATAGAAAATAAAATCTTCTAATAATCTATAATTACTGTTTCTTATTAAAAGCTGTAGTTGCTATGAACCCTATAATATTTGATTTTCACTGTAACTTCGTTACCTGTACATAAAATAATTTACGGCATAGAAAAATTGCTTTTACTCAGAAAGTTATATAACTGTAATATGCCATACTTATACCAAGTATAATTTAATATTTATTGTACAATCATAATGTGATACATATTCTGCTTAATCACCTCCGGTTGTAGATTTAATAATTACAAGTATGCACGCCAATTAACTACAATATCACACAACGCTTTTTATACACTTCAAATAACTAAATGAGTATTCCACTAAAAATGATGCCTCACAATTTAGAATTCTATTCTGCGCTATACGACAATTTATATGATGAAAAAATAGAATGGCATATATTTTACATCACCATAAATTTTAATATGTCACATAATACATTTAATGATTAGTGCAATAACAAATAGATGCGAGGACTCAGTACAAATTTCACAGATTAATCAGAATAATTGGGACAAATATGTCTAATTCAGGAGAAATATTACAAGATATAGAAAAAACGACCAAAATAAAAATTATTGAATATCAGATATCGCCTATCCGTGATAGCCATATAAATTACAAAAAAAAAAGATTCAGCATTTTTTATCAAATTGAATATGCCCTTATTGATAAATATGTTCAAAGCCGAGACGCAAGGATTTAAGGAACTCAGGAAGTTGAGCCATTTACGAATACCTCAGGTCATATGTTCTGTCTAACTAACAGATATATCTATATAGCTATGGAATATATTGAACTTAGAGGCCTACGCAAACAATCATTTTACAAATTGGGACAGAAGATAGTTGAATTACATAGGCACCGCCAAAATTTTTTAGTTGGCGTATTAATAATAACATAGGTAGCGCCTCGCAATGTAATAATATTGGACATAATTGGTGTAATTTTCGGAAACAACAGCGTTTAGACAAACAGTTACAAATTGCACATAATAATGGTTTTCAAGGCTCTTCACAGGAGAATGTACAACTTCTATCATAACACTTAAATTTATTTTGTCAAATCATTCTCCCAGTTCTGCTTTATTGCATGGAGATTTACGGATAGGCAATACTTCCACTGATGAGATAGGTAATCCTATGGTTTTTGATCCTGCTACTTATTATAGCGACAGAAAAATTGATATCGCAATGACTGAATCATTTGGTAGGTTTAGTAATAATTTTATACGGCATACTGCGAGGAATATCCATTAGATCCAAATTATAAGGTTCGTAAAAACTTTATAATCTTTACTACATTCTTAATCATTCTAATTTATTTGGCGAAGGGTATCTTAATCGAGCCGAATTAATAATTGAAAAATTACTGGCAGAAATTTTTTGACAAATTATGGAATGGTAACCATATAGCCATATAACATCATCCAAAAGGATAAAATACAGTATTACAACTACATATATTTTTATCTGCTTAGGTTCAAATCTGCTGAGAGGAGAATATCTTGGAGAAGATTTCTAAATACTATAGAATTAAGCCTAATTCGATTTACACCTATGAATATTAATTTTCTATCAAGGATAGAGACACCATTTATTGATAAATGGATGATTAATTAGGTATAGTAGATAATATGTGAAACATGGTTTAATGGCAACAGCTCCCAATATTTGGTAGGTGGTTGGTGGAGTCACTAATAAACATTCCTACCTACTGGGTCGATGAACAAGTAACTTAGATCAATAGCATAGGCGATATTATTATACTAAAAATTTATGGATATAAATATGCATTATTAAGAATAAACGATCATAAAAAATGATAATACGATATCAGTCTCAACTTAATTTTACATTAAAATAGAGAGTTATATAACATGAATCAAATTAAGATCTTATTTGTATGTATGGGAAATATATGTCGCTCCCCCACTGCTGAGGGTGTGTTTAATAAATTACTCGATGACTTAGGAATCACAAAACAATTTCTAATAGATTCGGCAGGCACACATAATTATCATGTAGGGAAAAGTCCAGATGTTAGATCTCAACAAACAGCACATAAAAGAGGGATTCATTTGTCCAATATCCGTGCTCGCAAAGTATCCTCTTTGGATTTCGATAAATTTGACTATATACTGGCTATGGATGCAGATAACTACAACCACTTATTAGAATCCAGCCACAACAGATATCATCATAAAATACATTTATTCCTAAAATTTGCACATAATTGTAAAAAAAATAATGTTCCAGATCCATATAGTGGAGATCAAAATGGATTTGAACGTGTGTTCGACTTGATCGAAGATGCATCCAGAGGTTTCTATAAAGCCATAACGAAACAAGCCTGATATCCATTTATACTACCCATATTAGCAAAATATCAGCAAGCTAATCAACTATTTGTAAGAAGAATAAATATACTCATGTCTCAGTACCCTAATCGTTCTACGATAACCATGCTCATACTCAGCCTATCTTTACTCACTTTTCCTCAGATATTATTTTCCTCTACAGAAGAGATAAAATTTATTAATTTAACAACCCATTGGGTAGGATATGTATCAATAGCTATATTTGCTATAGCCTACGTTTTAGTGATCGCCGAAGAAGAAATTCATATGCGCAAATCAAAACCAATGATGGTTGCCGCCGGTATCATTTGGGCCATTGTTTCAATAGTTTATTCCTTTAAGTCAGATCCTGCCTATCATCACACAGCTACAGTCATGATTCGCCATAATTTACTAGAATATTCTGAATTGTTTTTGTTTTTACTTGCAGCAATGACCTATATCAATACTATGGAAGAACGTGGAGTCTTTGACGCATTACGAAGATGGCTAATAAATCAAGAATTCTCATTACGAACCATCTTCTGGTTGACTGGGATATTAGCTTTTTCAATTTCACCAATCGCCGATAACTTAACAACAGCACTATTGATGGCAACGGTTGCCATGGCTGTAGGTGGCTCTAACTATAAGTTCATCGCCATTGCCTGTATCAATATAGTCGTAGCCGCTAACGCAGGTGGAGCTTTTAGCCCATTTGGAGATATCACCACACTGATGGTTTGGCAAAAAGGAGTACTGCAATTTGAAGAATTTCTTACATTATTCATTCCTTCTTTAGTCAACTGGCTGGTACCAGCAGCTATTATGTCATTGACCGTCTCTAAGGAAAAACCTCAAGCTATAAATGAAACTGCAAACATGAAAAATGGAGCTCTAATTGTAGTTGCCCTATTTATACTTACGATTTTGATGGCTGTTAGCGCTTATAGCTTTCTACACATCCCCCCAGTAATGGGAATGATGACAGGTTTGGGATTATTGAAAATTTATGGATATATCATAAAAATGGGGGATAAACGTCACTTAAAAAAAATCCATTATGATAACAAGGGAAACTCTCCAAAAATTGAAGGGGATAAATACAAAAATAAAACTCCCTTTAATATCTTTCAACAATTAGAACGTGCTGAATGGGATACCTTGATGTTCTTTTACGGTATTATTTTATGCGTAGGTGGCCTTGGCACTATAGGATACCTATCGGTTATTTCGGAATTAATGTACGTCGATCTAGGAGCCACCAATGCTAATATCTCAGTAGGTATTTTGTCAGCTGTTATTGATAATATTCCGGTAATGTTTGCTGTATTATCCATGATGCCCGATATGAATACGGGTCAATGGTTACTTGTGACTTTAACTGCTGGTGTTGGTGGCTCACTATTATCAATAGGCTCTGCTGCAGGTGTTGCGGTCATGGGACAAGCGCGTGGAATATACACTTTTCTAGCTCATCTGAAATGGGTATGGGCTATTGCATTAGGATATGCCGCTAGTATTGCGGTACATATGTGGTTAAATATGGGTAACTTATAAAATATTTGCAGCTAATAATTTTTAAAATGCAATATTATAAATAGCGAAAATATTTAAAAATATAATCGTAAAACAGTATATGCTACACAGGCTGGACGAGTACTATTTGCAACTTCAATAATAACCTCTCGTACTACCTCTAAACCTCTCTTTAATAATATAAGATCGATAACACGCGTACGTGCTCTTATTTTTTCGCCAACTTTTACGGGTCTAGGGAATCGAACGCGATTGAGACCATAATTAACGATCATCTTTGCATGTGAGAAATTACTTTCATCTGTACTACCAACAATACCAGTAAGTAATGGAATTAATGACAAAGTTAGAAAGCCATGAGCAATTGTAGTCTTAAAAGGGGATTCATATCGAGCACGATCAGGATTGGTATGTATCCATTGTTTGTCGCCTGTTACATTGGCAAATTGATTAATATTATATTGATCAACGATATACCACTCACCTATATAAGCATCCTTCCCTAAGTTTTTTTGCAAATTTTTATACGAACATTCTAATGATGGATATTGTTTTAGCCAAGTATCTGCCTCACTAGTATGTATATCAAAAAGATTTAAATATGACCTCAATTCTAGCGCTTCCGCTAACTTTTTATTAACTGTCCCCGACCAATTTCGAAAAGTCGGTTCAAACTTATCAATCAAATGCATTTGAGCCGTCTTTGTCCTTTGATGATTGTCTCTAATAAACTCTGCAAAACGCATTTATAAATCTCCTCTTGCAACTACAATAACCCTACTGAGAATAAGATTGGATCCATAATCCTCCACTATCTAAATTAGATACAATACAATAGTTAAAAAAATTGACATATCTTTAACATCATTTATATGTCTGATCAAATATGGTAGAAATATGGATCAACAGGTAGAATGATGATTATAGAATCTTTTTCGAGTACATAGTCTCATGTTGCATAATACAGATGATTTGCGTATCACTAGGATACAGGAAGTTATTCCACCGATAAAATTACAAAAAGATCTACCGCTAACAGCTCATGCATCTGAGACTGTATTTAACGCCCGTACTGAAACACAAAATATTATTCATGGAAAGGATGATCGCCTCATTGTCATTATTGGACCCTGCTCAATACATGATCCAAAGGCTGCTCGTGAATATGCATCACGCCTCAGATCTGTGAAGTTAGAATTAGAAGATGATTTAAATATAATCATGAGAATGTATTTTGAAAAGCCGCGCTCAGTCGTGGGTTGGAAAGGGCTGATAAATGATCCTCATCTCGATGGTAGCTTTAAAATAAATGATGGCTTATATATAGCGCGTAAACTACTACTAGATTTAGCCGAAATGAAAGTTCCTGCAGCTACAGAATATTTAGACCTAATTAGCCCACAATACATCTCTGATCTCATCTCTTGGGGTGCAATTGGCGCTCGCACAACAGAAAGTCAAGCTCATCGTGAATTAGCTTCAGGAATTTCCTGTCCTGTAGGTTTCAAGAATGCAACGGATGGTAGTTTGCAGATTGCCGTCGATGCAACCTTATCTGCCTCTAAACCCCATCACTTTATGTCCGTTACAAAATCTGGCCGCTCTGCTATTTTCTCAACCACCGGCAATCTAGATTGCCATGTTATTTTGCGTGGAGGTAAAACCCCAAATTATGACACTGAGAGTATAAATAAAGCTGCAGCCATTATTGAACGTACCGGACAAAATATCAGACTAATGATTGATTGTAGTCATGCTAATAGCGGTAAAAATCATGTACAGCAAGAAGTAGTCTGCCGAGACATAGCGTCACAGATCAAGAATGGAGAACAACGCATCATGGGTCTCATGCTGGAAGGGAACTTAATTGCAGGTCGTCAGAATATGGCGACCAATAAAAAATTGGTCTACGGACAAAGTATAACCGATGCGTGCATGGCATGGGATAATAGCGTCAAATTATTACATGATTTGGCAACCGCCGTTCGCTCAAGACGTCAAAAATGAATTAAAAACAACTCCTGATAATTGATTATTTACTTATTGAAGATATGCATGAATCATAATAGCTATTAACCCTTTACTTCGGAAATCAGTACTTATAAGATATAAGTATAAGTATAAGCATCGTGTCTTGGGTTAATGATGAAGATAATATCAGATACAAACAATGTAGGTTATTAAATGGCAGACTATGCTCTCATTATAATTAGTACTATTCTGGTAAATAATATTATTT
The DNA here is from genome assembly GCA_013215805.1 of Piscirickettsiaceae bacterium. GTDB lineage: Bacteria > Pseudomonadota > Gammaproteobacteria > Nitrosococcales > Methylophagaceae > 41-12-T18. The sequence continues at coordinate 80,001 of JABSQM010000001.1, read as the reverse complement.
TGGTTAAATTTCTAGGGCTATGTCCATTCATGGGTGTTTCTCGTAAATTGGAAACCGCCGTAGGTATGGGATTAGCTACAACTTTTGTACTAACGCTCTCCTCAATATGTAGCTATTTGATCAACCAATATTTACTGATGCCACTTAATATAGAATTTTTACGCACCATAAGTTTCATTTTCGTCATTGCTGTAGTAGTCCAATTCACCGAAATGATTGTTCACAAAACAAGCCCTTTACTTTATCAAGTACTAGGTATCTTTTTACCACTAATTACCACTAACTGTGCCGTTCTAGGTGTTGCTTTGCTAAACATACAAGAACAACATGGATTTATACAATCAGCGCTATACGGTTGTAGCGCCTCCATTGGCTTCTCAATGGTATTAATCATATTCGCCGCCATGCGTGAACGTATTGCTGTCGCGGATGTTCCAATACCATTTCAAGGCGCTGCTATCAGTTTAATTACTGCTGGATTAATGTCAATGGCTTTTATGGGCTTTGCCGGCCTCGTAAAAATCTAATCTATGTTCACCCCAATTTTAGCTATAACGCTATTGGCGCTGATCTTTGGTCTAATGTTAGGTTTTGCTTCAATTTATCTTAAAGTCGAAGATAATCCCATAATTGAACAAATTGATAAATTACTACCCCAAACACAATGCGGACAATGCAATTTTGCGGGCTGCCGGCCTTATGCTAAGGCCATCGCCAATGGTGAAGTAGATATTAACCGTTGCCCACCTGGCGGTGAAGATACTATTCAAGCTCTAGCAAATTTACTAGAAGTAGAGGTAAAGCCACTTGATAAAGAGTGTGGAATTGAAGGATCTAAAACATTGGCAGTTATCGACGAAGAACGATGTATTGGCTGTACGTTATGTATACAAGCCTGTCCTGTAGATGCCATTATTGGAGCTGCCAAACAAATGCACACCGTTGTTACGAATGAATGTACTGGTTGTGAATTATGCGTTAATCCTTGCCCTGTAGATTGTATTGATATGGTTGAAACAAAGGCCAAAACTAATAGTTGGAATTGGTCGAATCTTTCTCACATCGATTTGCAATCAAATGAGCAATCATGACGCAATATCTTAATTCATTCCCAGGAGGTTTAAAACTTCCTGGAAGAAAAAGACGCTCGACCGCAACACCTATACGTAAAATGTCTTTAAGTCATACTTTAGTATTGCCTTTGCAACAACATATTGGTGAGGTAGCTACACCTTGTGTTAAGGTAGATAATAAGGTTCTGAAAGGTCAAAAGATTGCCTCCTCAAATGGTCATATATCAGCTAATTTACATGCCCCTAGCTCAGGTACCATTAAGGAAATTAGTGAACATCCAATGCTCCATCAGTCAAATTCATCATTTCCTAGCATTACCATTGAAACCGATGGTCAAGATAAATGGATAGACCGTCGAATAACCTACGATTTCACACATCTTTCTCCTAATGATTTATGCCACCTTATATCAGACGCTGGCATCGTTGGCTTAGGAGGTGCGGGATTTCCAAGTTTTATTAAAATTAATTCTGGGATTCACCATTATGTAGAAACATTAATTATCAATGGCGCTGAATGTGAGCCCTATATTACATGTGATGACGTAATCATGCGTGAACGTGCCCAAAGCATTATAGACGGTATAGAAATTATGCAACGAGCTCTAAATGTCAATAATTGTGTAATTGCAATCGAGGATAACAAGCCTGAGGCTATTTTATCAATGAGAATAGCGCTAAACTTAAATCAGAGAATTAGAGATACCAAAATAGTAGTAATACCCAACCTATACCCCACCGGTAGTGAGAAACAACTTATACAAGTAGTGACAGGCAAAGAAATACCAGGATCTGGATTACCTATTCATATTGGAATAGTACTGCATAATATAACCACGGCATACGCAATAGGACGCGCAATCAAACATAGTGAACCACTAATTTCACGTATAGTTACTGTAACCGGAACGGACTTAGATAATTCGGGTAACTTCGAAACATTATTAGGAACACCGATACATGAATTATTAAGATTTTGTGGTACCAAACACCAAGTTGGAGCCCCCCTAATACAAGGGGGACCTATGATGGGATATAACCTTGCCGATAATAATTTACCCATTACTAAAACTGCCAACTGTATATTAGTAGGCGTTGAAAATACGGCTAAGGATACTAACCCATTGCCTTGTATTCGTTGTGGAGACTGCGCTACTGTATGCCCTATTAAACTATTGCCCCAACAACTTTATTGGTATTCTCGTTCTAGAAATATGGATAAAATGCAAGAATATAGCCTATTTAATTGTATAGAATGTGGCTGTTGCAGCTATGTTTGCCCAAGCAAAATTCCACTAGTACAATATTTTAGATTAGCTAAAACTGAAACTACGAACAAGAAAAGAGAATCACAAAAAGCAAATATTGCTCGCATCAGACATGATAATAGACTAGAACGTCAGGAATATGAACGTGTTGCAAGAAAAGAAAAACAGCGCAAACATAAAATAACGTTGGCTACAAGAAAGGCTAATAGCAGAAGTGAAAACTAAAACTCTTAAATTTATAATAGATCAACAACATAAATATGTCTTTATTCCGTCTTAGTCCTCCCTTTTTATCTAGCACTAGCAGTGTAACTTTGCATATGATCCAATTGCTAATCGCCATAGTACCAGCACTTATTGCCATCATATTCTTTTTCGGTCCAGGTATACTAATCAATATTACATTAGCAATTTTATCTGCTCTAGCAACAGAAGCAATCATGCTAAGGCTACGTAACCGGCCAATAAAGCCTTTCATAACCGATGGTAGCGCTATAGTCACGGCTGTATTATTTGCCACAGCAGTGCCACCCTTGACACCATGGTGGATGACTGTCATAGGCATATTATTCGCCATTATTTTTGCCAAACATTTATTTGGCGGATTAGGATACAACCCATTTAATCCTGCTATGGTAGCATATATTATATTGCTATTATCGTTCCCCCTAGAAATGACAATATGGCTGCCAATGAAAGAGCTCACGGATAATCCAATGGATATTATTAGCGCTATACAAATAATATTTAATGGTGAGTTAACAACCGGTGCCAATATTGACACTTTTTCAGGTGCTACGCCATTGGATGTGATGAAAACCCAAATTAGCTTATCACAACTACCAGACCATATTCAGAATCAAGCTCTATTCGGTCTATTTGGTGGAATAGGATGGGAATGGATAAACATCTGGTTCGCCATAGGCGGTATATTCATGATTTACCGCCGTATTATCAGTTGGCATATACCTGCCGCAATGATTACGGCTCTATTGACCATTAGCACTGCGACCTTCTTAATAGTGCCACAGGCTACCGCAGATCCGCTGTTTCATTTATTAAGTGGTGGAACAATGATAGGTGCATTTTTTATTGCAACAGATCCGGTGACCGCATCAACGACTACCAGGGGTCGACTCATATTTGGTGCAGGAGTTGGGCTTCTTACATATATTATTCGCGTCTGGGGAGGCTACCCTGATGGGATAGCATTTGCCGTGTTACTAATGAATATGTTAGTACCATTAATTGATTATTACACTCAACCTAAAATTTATGGAATGGTGAAGTAATGAATGTCCTTAGAAGTCATATTTCACATGTAGGTTTAGTATTATCTATTTTTGCGGTATGCTCCACCAGCTTAGTAGTTTTTACAAAATATAATACCCGTGATAAAATCATTAAAAATGAACGTCAGACTCTATTAAAAGCTCTAAATGCTGTTATTCCTAGAACACAATATAACAATAAGATATTAGGTGACACCCTATACTTAGCTCCAAATAAACAACTCGGAACCAATCACATTAGTACGGTATATCGTGCACGCTTGAATGGAATGCCGGTTGCAGCGGCACTAACCATAATTGCTCCTGATGGATATAATGGTACAATTACAATACTAGTTGGAATCGCATTTGATGGACGCCTGATTGGTGTCAGAGTTATACAGCATAAGGAGACACCTGGATTAGGAGATAAAATCGATATTAAAAAAACTGCTTGGATCTTAAATTTTAGAGGCCTATATTTATTCAATTCTAATGTGAGTAAATGGAAAGTTAAAAAGGATGGCGGAGCATTAAATCAATTTACCGGAGCAACGGTGACACCTAGAGCAGTAGTAACAGCAATCAAGAAATCTCTATTTTATTTTGATGTACATCGCAATGAACTGTTCGCAGTGACGGAAATTAAATAATGAATGAACTCTATAGCCAAATCATTCGTAACGGCTTATGGAAAAATAACCCAGCTTTGGTACAGCTACTAGGGCTCTGCCCCCTTTTAGCAATATCAAACACTGTTATTAATGGACTTGGTTTGGGCTTAGCAACCATCGTTACCCTCGTCGCCTCTAACGGTCTAATATCATTATTGCGTAAACAAATACCTGATGAAGCTCGCTTACCAGTGTTTATGTTAATCATTGCATCAATAGTCACTACCATAGAATTATTGATGAATGCATGGTTTCATGAGCTTTACCTGATTTTAAGTATCTTCATTCCATTGATTGTAACAAATTGCGCAATCACGGGTCGGGCTGCTGCCTTCGCTGCTAAAAATGAAGTTGGACCATCCTTGGTTGACGGATTAATGATGGGAATTGGATTTACAATCATACTAGTATTACTAGGATCAATACGTGAACTCATCGGACTTGGTACATTATTAAGTGAATCCCATTTAATGTTTGGAGAGTCAGCCCGTGGTTTTTCTATCGTAGTACTTGAAGACTATCGTGGCTTCCTAATAGCTTTATTACCTCCAGGTGCCTTCATTGGATTAGGTATAATAGTTGCGTTAAAAAACATAATTGATGCTAAAAATAACAAACAAGATGAAACAATTAAAAGTATTATAGAACCTAAAACTTTAGCTAAATTATTATGAATAATGAACAACGTCATGAATTTTTTTCAATACTCAGAGATAATAACCCAAAACCTACCACTGATCTTAATTATGATTCACCATTTGAACTATTAATATCCGTAATTTTATCTGCACAAGCTACAGATGTGAATGTTAATAAGGCAACAGATAAACTTTATTCTAATGCGAATACTCCAGAAAATATATTAGCACTCGGCGAAGATAAACTGAAGTCCTATATAAGGAACATAGGTTTATTTAGAAAAAAATCTATTTATATAATTAAAACCTGTAGTCAATTAATTAAACTACATAACTCTAACGTACCAGGAAATCGTAAGGACCTAGAATCTTTACCTGGTGTAGGTAGAAAGACAGCTAATGTCATATTAAATATAGTTTTTAAACATCCCGTCATTGCGGTGGATACTCACATATTCAGGCTTGCCAATCGTACGGGCTTAGCCAAGAGCAAAACCGTATATACTGTAGAAGACCAACTAACCAAGTCTATATCAAAAACGTTTATAGATAACGCCCATCACTGGCTTATTTGGCATGGTCGCCATATTTGCAAGGCCAGAAACCCTCTATGTAAACAATGCGCTGTTTCCCATGTGTGTGATTATCATAATAACAAACAAGAACATAGCAGATCTTAGATGTTTTAATAATTGATACTAGAATAGTGAAGATAACAATAAATATAATTATGTCATTTAATACATGGGTGCTACTAATATATTCATTAACTCATAAAGTATAATTTAAAATAAAGCTATTTTATTAAAAATGATCCAAATAAATCATAAACGATTAATACCGACTTAAAATAATCAATTTTGTAAGTCTTTAAGCAGCTGCTCTAGTACTGCTATTCTACTATTTATATCAGACATACTATCAAAAAAACATAGTTTATCACAGTTATATAATTTGAATTTGTCAGGTTGTTTTTGGACAAGCTCAATGATATTGATTGGATCAATGTTGGTATTCTTATCAAAAATGATGCAACCACCCTGATCGAATACATCAATTTTTAGGATACCTATATCCCCAGCTCTAAGACGTAACGCATAAATAGCAAATAAGGTTTGTAGATGTTCTGGCAATGGACCAAAACGGTCTATCATTTCAACTTGTAATTCACATAAGGATTCGCGGTCTAACGCGGATGAAATACGCTTGTACAGCACTAAACGAGTATGCACATCAGGCAGATAATCAGTTGGAATCAGGGCTGGGGCATGAAGATCTATCTCTACATATTGTCGATAATTTGCGATTGATGTGGCATCTTTACCTAATTTCAGTACATCTATCGTCTGTTTTAATAATTTATTATAAAGGGCAAAGCCAATCTCACGTATTTGTCCACTTTGATCATCACCTAAAAGTTCACCAGCACCACGAATTTCTAAATCATGCATTGATAGAGCAAGGCCGGCGCCAAGATATTCAATAGATTTTATAGCTTCTAGACGTTTAATTGCATCTTGGGTCATAATTTCTTGTGATGGAACAATTAAATAGGCATAAGCTCTGTGATGAGAACGACCGACACGCCCACGAATCTGATGGAGCTGAGATAAACTAAGTTTATCAGCACGATCTATAAAAATAGTATTGGCAGAAGGAACATCTATACCTGTTTCAATAATAGTGGTACAGATTAAAATATTAAATCGCTGATTATAGAAATCAACCATAACCTGTTCTAAATCTCGCTCACGCATTTTACCATGAGCAATGCCCACCTTGGCTTCAGGTAATAGTAGCTTAATCTTTCGAGCGAACCGATCTATATCCTTCACCTTATTATGAAGGAAATACACTTGACCGCCACGCCTGATCTCTCGCAGCATACCTTCACGGATATCTCTCTCATCCCATTGCTGAACAAAAGTTTTAATCTCAAGACGCCTAGCAGGTGGAGTAGAGATTATGGATACATCACGAATACCTAATATTGACATATTTAAGGTACGAGGAATAGGTGTAGCCGTCAAGGTTAATACATCAATTCTGCTCCGGTATTTTTTAATTCGTTCCTTTTGACTAACACCAAAGCGATGTTCTTCGTCCAGGATAAATAATCCAAGTCGTCTAGGTTGTACATCCTGCTGAATGATTTTATGAGTGCTAATAATTATATCCGAAGTACCTTCACTTAATGCCAGCTTAACGGCATTTAGCTGTTTATTAGAGCAAAAACGAGACATGATCTCAATATTAATTGGCCAACCAGCGAAGCGTTCTTTAAAGTTTTTATAATGCTGTTGAGCAAGCAAAGTAGTAGGTACCAGTACTATCACTTGCTTACCGGATTGTACCGCTAAAAAGGAAGCACGCATTGCTACCTCGGTTTTACCAAAACCAACATCTCCACATAACAATCTATCCATAGGTATATTTGATGTCATATCTTTAAATACATCATCTATGGCATTTTGTTGATCCAGTGTAGTATCAAAGGGGAAGGTAGATATAAAGGCACTATATCCCTCATCCGGATTTTTTATTGGTGTTTTTTTATGAATAGCGCGTTCTGCATAAATATCTAATAGTTCTGCTGCTACATCTCGTAACTTTTCTGACGCCTTACTTCGTGCCTTTTTCCATTGACTGGAACCCAGTTTATGCAAGGGTGCGAATTCTGAAGCCGCACCAGAATAGCATACAATCAAATTAAGTGCTGAAACTGGCACATAAAGCTTATCATCATTAAAATATTTGAGAGCAACGTATTCAGTATCCACATCACCCACACTTAAAGTTTGCAAGCCTAAATAGCGACCCACACCATGATCTTCATGCACTACGGCATCACCAATATGCAAGTCAGTTAGGTTGGTAATGGCCGTATTAAAAACAGGTTTTCTTAGATTATGACAACGACTTCGTATATCCTGATGACCAAGTAGCTGAATACCGGCAATTACGGCTATATTATTTTGCGGAAGGATTAATCCATATTCAAGAGGAACGGCAATGATACCTAACATGCTATAATCATAAAAAAATTCATCCCAATTTTTATAAGTTCTGAAATGGATATTATTTTTATTTAATAGGGATAGTAAGGCATCATATTGCTCCGAATCAATAACCAACAATATTCGTCCCTCAAAGCGATCAATGAAGGAAGATAACGCTTCATAAGATTCATCTTTATCAGTATTAAGAGTAAGATTGGGCGGTAAAGTCGTGCCATAATTGCACATTCCCAAGCCTTTATCAAGCTCAAGAGTTTGTAAATACAAACACTGATAACCCTTGAAACTAGTGAATAGGTCTTCAACTGGAAAAAACATTTCAATAGGATTGAACAAGGGGAGGCGCTTTAGATCAGACCTATATTTTTGAAAACAACGACCTATTTCTTCCCAAAAAGCATTGGCAGAATGATAAATGGCGCCAATATTAACCAATAGAGCATTCTCAGGCAGATAATCAAGAATATTACTAGTCTTTCGATGAAATAAAGGTAAATAATATTCAATACCTTCGGGCATATCACCAGAGATAACCTCTTTATAAATAGGACTGTTATGTGAAACGTCTAAAAAATCACAGCAAAATCTTCGAAGAAATAGTTTAATATTACCATCAGTGAATAAAAATTCACGTGTCGGCAACAAATAAATTAAGTTAACAGTATCTGATGATCTCTGAGTCTCATGGTCGAGGATGCGCAGGATAACAATTTTATCATCAACACAATTGATACGATAAGGAGATTGACTGCCCATAGGGTAAATATCAACGATGGTACCATGGATAGTAAATTCACCATGTTTCATTACTTGAGATACGTAATGATATCCTATTTCTTTTAATTTAATTGTCCAGTCTTCGACTCTAAAAAAATCGCCAATTTCTAATTTCAGAGTATTGTCTTTTAAAAATCCGCATGGTGTAATACGATGCATCATTGTCGAAATAGAAATAAATAATAGCCCACGCTTCAGGTTAGGCAACTTATATAATGTTGATAATCGCTCGAAGATAACATCTTGGTGAGGGGAATGATTGTCATATGGCAAGGTCCCCCAATCGGGAAAATACAGAATATCTAAACCGGCGTTACTAGCATAGAATTGAGATTCTAGCTTCAATCTAAGTGCACTAACAGATTTATCCGTTATAACTACTAAGGGTCCATCATGTTGTAGTGCTGCTTTCGACAATAATAAACCTTGAGCACTACCATGAAGTTGACCCGCACAAACTACATCATTATTAGTTTGAGGCAATTGGGGATATAAAGGACTAATCATAGATGAAATAATCATATAATTGGACATAATGATTAAATAAAATTTATATTTTCCCACATATTATAAAATATACATAGCCAAAATAAATATTATTTCCATCAATAATTATTTCATCTGGTAGTTATTATGAAATAAAGCCTCATTAGGAAAGGCTTTAGCTACTGTTTAATTACACTTTACACTTATATGGAAATAGATTGAATTATCCAATTTATCGACAGGCATGATAGTGGTAAAATCATTCTCCTTTTGTCTGGATATAGCTCTCATCTATGTACCATAAAGAAAAACTAGTCTCTTCTCAAATCTTAAGTTATGCTTTACACAGGTATAAATTTAATAACCTAACGATTGATTATTACATGATCGACCTTCAAGTCTCGTTCCAATTTAATTTCTTCCATTTCTTGGAAAACTGAACTTATATGAAAGATAATAACATATAATTGTCTACAATAGCGTCAGATAAAAATGACTACTTTCAAACATGATAATTGGTGTATATATAACGTAAGATAACGATATTGCATAATTTACGACAAAGTTTACGACAAAGATAACCATTGTACTGAGGAACCGGGCATACATGGATAGACTAGTGGAAATTTAATAAAGATATTTATTATACGTAAATTATAATAAAATAAAAAGATAAAAATTGAAAAATAAAAACACTACCTAATTTTAATCTTACATAAACTAATGCATATACACAATAAAAATAGTTATTTTAATAAGTATATAATAACTTAAATCCTGTCTTGATAGATGTATCAAATTATTTAATATATCTTTGAGCTACATATACTATTGTCATCCCTAATATATAGTTATGATGAGGCATGACTATAAAATAAATCACCCATCTGGCTAAAATATACATCCGACTCATAAAATAGGGAAATAAACTTCAGATGCTTACAAAATAGAAATTATCAAAGATCATTGGAGTGAATATAGTTACAATTCCTTCATAATTAAGATAGATCGATGGATAGAACTGGTAGAAGATATAGGTATATCTGAAAATTTGGATACTACTTTTTAAAATAGGTAATGATTATTTTATGCCGAACCTGAAATACATAGATAATCTATCATCATAGAGATAAAGATAATAATAATCAGGACTAACGACATAGTTATTTGCATGTTTTGTATATCTATGACACATAGTTACAGTAGTAATTTAATATCACATTAATTGTGTTACAGATTATCTATAATGGTAAATTACATAATTATGTTCAAACTCATAAGTGCCATTACACACAATCACCAAAAAAATAACAATAGATTGCTCCAAGGTAAAACCTAGAAATGTACAAAGAATACACAAAAACTGTAAATACTGATTATGATCCCACCATCTTCCAAAAGATATTAGCTGATAGAACTAGTCTTCATCACATGATCGATACCAATAGTCTAGTCATATTATGTTGGTAAAGCTAAAAATATATATAAAAAGTATATCCAGTTATTTCTATCAGACTGGTAATATCAAAAAAATACGGGTGATAATATCTAAAATGTATCACATCTAGATCACAGTTCAACATAGCTAATAATAAGTCTTTGATCATCAAATATTAATATAATCAAGAAATTAATACCGAGCTACAACGTTTTGTCAAGAAATGGAGAAATATGCATATCTATTAATTTTCGCCGATAAATTATTTAGACTAAGTGTACACAGAGGTCCTAGCTATAAAATAATAAATATTACAGACCATATCCTAATATTGGTGCGATTAGAAATTTTTAAAAGCTGCCACAATTATTATTTACTATGCTTTAATGTGACAATACTAAGTATAACGATCGTTCCAAATCATATTTACAATATCAAATTAAACGTTACGCTACACCTTGTGTTGGATTGGCACCGGAGGCCGATCATCAAGAAAATGTACAAAATATGATTTTATTTTTTTGAAGAGGAAATCGGCAAGCATAGATCAACTGTCACAATTAATTTGATAGACCTCAGAACCAATTAGTTTTGAACAGACCGAGGTAATCAAAAATAAAATAATTAGTACTCATTGAATACAGAAACGTCAATATGTAAATTTAAATCGTGCAAATTAGAATGTACTAGCTGCTTAATTTAAAGATAACATGAATATTGCAAAGGTATACTGTATTCGTATAGAAAGTGCCTTAGGTAAAAAAAGTTACTTTCTTGAATATTACTTAGATAGCAGCCTAAAATAATTATTATGGCCTTTATCTTGCAACATTATTTAGGTAAATATGTACCCAGTGAAATTTTTATGAGTCATATACCAAAAAATGTAAGCCCGTTAGGAGAAGTATTGAAAATAAAAATTCAGACATGGTGTCTAAGTTACGCGAACCATAGCGCGATAGCAATATTAGATGGATGACAATAGCAAAAATAAATGCTGTGATTAACATAAATCAACGCTTAAATAAAAGCATAAATGTATCTCAAGACCATACAGCATTAAAGCTCTGCCAGTAATAGATAAGATCCAAAACAAATTTAATGTTTAAATGTTAGCCATACCTACGATAAACAGGCCATAGAGACATGTGTAACATTTGAATTAGAAGGCACAATAAGAGATCATTGTCAGTAAATCTAATATCGGGAGAATTACATCATGAATGCTTATACAGCTATAAGACAATGGCATAACTATCTATATACTCAAAAAAACAAAGAACAGCGACCAGATTCATTAATTATGTATAGTAGTAAAGACCAATCGACCAGACCTAAATCTTCAATGACAAACTACAGTTAAATATAAATATAGTGGATATTGATGAGTAAAATATGAAAAGCAAAACTAGGAGATTTCATCTTAGAAGATAGAAAAACATCATGTTGTCGCTACAAACACAAAATTTATACTTATGGCAACCAATTCATATTGAAGTACATAATTTTAAAAATGTAGACATATACAAGGCCAAATGAAAGTATAGAAAAATTAAATTATAGCAGATTGAGATTTCAAGGGCAGCGTAAATTATCGCGGCCATCTGATAATCTACAGGAAATAAGATGTACTGATATGAAAGATCTAGCACACATTGATAAAATCAATGTGATTTTAAATCATAAAATATATGATACTTTTCATGGTAATAAATCATACAATAATATTATTGATATCTCATGCTCCTGACAAGTCAGAAATATGCCAAATTTACCTAATATCTTAAGTTTATTACGAATTGCGCTAATACCAATATTAATTACACTTTTTTTTTGGCCAGCAATATCAGCACCAATGTGGACAACAATTATATTTGTGGTAGCAGCGCTAACTGATTGGCTAGACGGTTATATAGCTAGAAGACATAAGCAGATTTCATCTTTTGGTGCATTTATAGATCCTGTAGCAGATAAATTAATTGTTACTGTAACCTCAATGCTTGTTTTATACAAAACTCCAGTATGGTATATATTATTGCCCGTAATAATAGTCATAAGTCGTGAAATTATTGTCTCTGCATTACGCGAATGGATGTCTGAGCTTGGAAAAAGAAATATGGTTGAAGTATCCTATGCGGGTAAATGGAAAACCACCCTTCAAATGGTGTCATTAGGATGCCTAATTTTCTACAAATCATTCTTTGGATTACCAATATTTGAGATTGGTGTAGCGTTATTATATGTAGCTTCAGGACTAACATTAATATCGATGCTTAGTTATTTAAAATCCGTGTGGCAGATAATCCATATAAAATATTGACATAACAATATATACGCCTATACTGAATAAATTTATCAGCGGGAATAGCTCAGTTGGTAGAGCACGACCTTGCCAAGGTCGGGGTCGCGAGTTCGAATCTCGTTTTCCGCTCCAAATATTAAGGGCTGCGTGGCAGAGTGGTTATGCAGCGGACTGCAACTCCGTAAACGCCGGTTCGATTCCGACCGCAGCCTCCATCTTCATTACATTAAACCATTACAAGATAAGCAAAAAATAGAAAATTAAAGATACACACCTATAGTCATTAGGTATCAATAAATCAGTAAATTAAGTATGAATATATAGTTTTAATTAAATATTTCATGTCCTATAATTATTGAAGGAAGGCACTGTCATTTACCTGTACATAGTATTAAAGACTAATGACCAGGATAAATCTATTGACTAATATTATTGAAATAAGTTGTGCAACAGCGTACAACCACAACCTCGGTTTCAATAGCTAAAAAGTTTTGACAAATATAACTATAAAACAGATATAAGCATGATTGCTAACACCTTGCAACAGGCAAGTATCTAATATCTTTATACCAAACATTGAAACCTCAAGAGCATCTATGAATCATATTTATCACTTCTAATTTAGTTTGTATGACAAACACCACTTCAACATATCAGATGTAGCATTGTTTGTAATTGTATAAGCGCGGATATAAATATCGGTCGATATACATGCGAAAAAGTTGGTAGATGGATATGACTAGAACGTCTCAATTTATGATGTTATAATAAATAATTAAATTCAAGATTGATTACTAACGGCTAATATGATTAGCCATTCTATAATAATTTTATTATTACAATTATAGATTGTTATACCGAACAACATGTCAAAGATATATATTTCACACTACATAACTAATATAGATATTTATCAGCAAAAGTATACATAGATTTATACCACAACATCCTTAATTGACAAATATAGATCACCCCCCCCAAATGATTATTATATTAATGCTCTAGCTCAGCGATGACACGTTCTAGCTCCTCTAATTTTTCACGAATCCGATGCATGACCTGAGTTTGTATATCAAACTCCTCTCTAGTCACCAAATCTAATCTATCGAAAGTAGCTGTTAAAGCAGTATGTATATACTTCTCAATATCTTCCCTAATAGCAATCAAATAGGAGGGTAGTGCACTCGTAATATTTTTAGCTATTTCTTCAATTTTTCTAGTATCTAACACCTGTATCCCCTAACTTAGGTAAAGTTATTTATTTTAACTGAAATATTGCTTAGACTCATAATATTAACTATAAAAATATAGCAAATATATTCAAGCTGATCTTGATTATGATGGAGTGGTGGCTAAATTAAAAAAGTTAATAGATATAGGCAATATTTGAGACAATAGATGTTCAAAAAATATTTATTAAAATATACCTAGCTATTAAGGTAGAATCAAGGCAACGATAAAGCACACATGACTTCGAAAGAATCCAACATTATTACAAAAATAGTTTTGATGTACTGACATCCCAAATATTCATCGGTTGCTATATCTTTGAAAGATATATTTATTGTCCCATAAACATCATAAAAGTAGTAAATTAATATCACCAATTACCTTTTGCAGGTCATCATCAATCAAGTATAGTTCCAATGAATAAAATTCATAATCTTCTATAAACATTGTTTAATATAAATGAGATAATAATTCAGCTCACCATAAATACCTAATAACAACAATGCTTTGTAATGTTTAATAATATTAGAATAGTTACAATATTAAGGGTACATCACTGAAAATCTTACTTCAACAGAAAAGATTATAGTATAATGTTAAATGGCAAAACACAAATTAAAGCATTAGGATTGATCCATGGTTAAGAAAGTTGTATGTGCACTATACAAATTTGTCATGTTGAATAATTATATAGATTTGAAACCACCTCTATTGGATTTTATGCTAGAAAAAAACGTGCGCGGTACCTTATTGTTGGCGCATGAAGGTATCAATGGTACTGTTTCTGGATCACGTGAGGATATTGATGATCTCTTACAATATTTAAAAAATGATAAACGCCTAAGCACTATGAGCTGTAAGGAATCTTTTGCCTATAAAATACCATTCTTACGTACTCGTGTTAAATTGAAGAAAGAGATTGTTACCATGGGTGTAAAAGATATAGATCCTACTAACATTGTCGAGACCTATGTGAAACCTAAGAATTGGAATTATCTAATAAATAATCCGGACATATTATTAATTGACATACGCAATTATTACGAATTTCAGATAGGTACATTTAAAAATGCGATTAATCCCGATATCAAAAGCTTTAAAGAGTTTCCTGCATACATCAAGAAAAACCTTAGTATTACAAAACATAAAAAAGTGGCTATATTTTGCACAGGTGGTATTCGTTGTGAAAAATCAACCTCTTATATGAAGAAACTAGGCTTTAAGGAAGTGTATCAACTCAAAGGCGGTATCCTAAAATATTTAGAGGATGTACCTGCTGAAAGCACCATGTGGCAAGGTGAATGTTTTGTATTTGATGAACGTGTCACCGTTAATCATAATTTAGATAGAGGAAATTACGATCAATGCAATGCATGCCGTTTCCCTATTAATGAGTACGATAAACAAAGCGAAAAATATGAGTACGGCATTAGTTGTTCGCATTGTATTGATAAGATAAGTAATAAACAAAAAGTACGTTTTAGAGAACGCAGAAAACAGATCTCCTTGACTAAGGAACGTATGGAAGTTCATATGAGTACTTATGAAGGACTGCCACAGGTACAAGAATTTACCTATTGATATCTGGAGAGAAGTAACAAGTGAAAAACAACGTTGAGACCTAACTAAAATTGGATGGCAAATTGTATATGTCAAATAAATAATTTAAATCTCATCAACATATCTACTTCAAGGTAAATATGAAACCAAATAATACTCGGTCACTTCCCTTATGAGGAAACAAGATCGTGGCAATCATCATTTACCTTATCTATCGATAACATTATCGTCCTTAAAAAATAATACCCTAAATATGGAAGAATAGACATGAGATGAAATAGATATTTAACATTAACTCATGGCTATGCCATGGCTATTAAATATTTGAAACTAATTTTGAGATCACAGAATTAAGTGGCTATAATATTGAGTAAGTAGAAAACATAGTTACGGCTAGTTCAACTTTTGATGAGTATATATGAAGATGAAGGCTATAAGAGCAATATAAACATCTGAAATGCATTGATTAATCATTAAAAATATAGCACAAATAATATTGTTATGAAAATGAAGTGAAGTTAATAAAATTTAAAACCTTCACATGTAACATAAAACTTAATGATTAATCTCAGATTACAAATAGTATAAATCCTTATCTATATTTATGACCATGTCTTTTGCGGTACCTAATTAACCTCATTACATGAGGTTAATCAGACTAAAATTAAATTAAAGCAAACAACCCACTTTAATAGAAGATGTTTTGTTCAATACATCAAAAATGGTTGTATACCTGTATATCCTCTATGAAGCATATAATTAGAATGAATTTATTCTAGTTAAGGCTCAATAATGTTCTTTTTAAATCAATAAAATCATCATAATAATCACTGGATATTTATACGTGTTCCAATGAAACCACATAAAATTAGTAATTTCAATATTTACAGCTTGTTCCGTATTATTACTGATACCGACAATACCCCCATAATTAATTATTTCATCTATAAAAGTATTTACTAAAAGCCATTTAAGGTTAATTGTACCTGTATAGCATTAATATAAAAATTAGAATATTTTAATAATGCTATCTGCAATTTTCTAGGCCTAGTTATTAGATATAATTAAGTTAAATCATAATTATTCGCACCTTGACATCAATGTATATATTCTACTGAAGATAGAGGATGTTGCGTTATAGTACGTGGATATTATTTTTGGGGATTCGCACGTGCGTTACTAAATATTTATTTTCCCCAATTAGGTCCGGTATCTTTAATAAACAATCAGTCGGGATCTTTCGTAACAACAAGAATAGATTGAAAGATATCATGACCATCGACCAGAATAATATTCGACTTATTAATAGCTTCAATGATATCTATGTCGTAGTTGCCTGTACCTTAGTGTTAATTTCAGCTTCTTGGTTTGGTAGAACTATAAGTGATATTATTGGTGCAGTTCTTTTTGCTATAAGTTCATGGGGACTAGCTAATTTCTTCGTATTAAGACATCGTATGGCCCTGCCCGCTATAGTTTTATTATTAAGCTTTTTAGCCGGAATTTTAGCATCATCTATCTACACTTTTGGCGAAATATCAGAAATAAAATTACTCATATCTATATGTATTACATTAATTTTCACTTGGATTCATTGGCATCATTTTAAGATACCAATCACGGTAGCCGTTGGGGCAGGGATAGCCATTAGCTGCTTACTTGCTATAGCCATTACAAACAATAACGCTGATGTACAGTCTTGTTTTACTCCAATATTATTTTCTAGTGGTATGATAACATTCATCTATGCTGTTTATTGGGATAGTGATGATTTATTGCGAAAAACCAGAAAATCTGATGTAGCATTTTGGCTACATTTATTATCTGCCCCATTAATAGTTCATCCAATATTTTTAATCTCAGGTATCTTTGAAGGTAACAGTGGATTAGCAGAAACAATTTCGGTAACCCTATTTTATATCGGTATGTCCTTTGTATCAGTAGCCATAGATCGTCGAGCTATCATGGTATCAGGGTTAGCTTATGTGTTATACGCTATATTCACTTCGTTACAAGCTTATGGTATTGCAACCTATAATTTTGCAATCACAGGCATTTCAGTTGGTAGCTTCTTATTACTCTTATCCATGTATTGGCATTCTTGCCGTAGCCAATTATTCAAAATTATACCCTCAAACCTACAACCCTACCTACCTCCTTTAAAGTAAAATTACATATCATTAACAATACTTTCATATACCTACTGAGATAACACTGATAAATTGTCCGAATATATCATTAAAAATTTGCTTACCAAGATTCTTGATATAAATTTATATCACAGATAGATACATCTATGAATTACCAAAATATTTACCAACTACATTGAATTTTACACAAGATGGTGTCCTAATATAAAAAATTAAGCAAACCTTATTTAATTTAAAAATTAATGTTAACATATATAATCAGATGGATCGTATATACGTGATTATTACGTGTATGAATCATTATAGCGATTATAATATCACATACTGATATTCCATGTATAAAGACTTGAATGTTATACAATCATGATACTGTCATCTACAATTAATACTGACTAATTAATGGTAAAATAATATTAATTATATATAAATTTTATTTTAATGCAATATATCTTAATTAAGTGCCCTTATAACACCACAAAATAAAAAATCATATATGGTTTAAACGCGAATGATTATGAATGTTTTTAATTAAAGATGAATCATTCAAAATTTCCATCAATTCATCATTTGATTGTGAGTTACATATTGTTAATTTGATAACACATTAATTTTTATAAGACACATATTATCAATTGAGCTCAGCCACTAAATCTAAATATTCTTTTGCCTGTTGGTAATCTTTTCTAATTTGAGATATCAACATTGTTGGGTCAAAATACTTATGCTCAGCACGCAACTTACGTAAAAAATGCACCTGTACATATCGTCCATAAATATCACGGTTAAAATCAAATAAATATACTTCTAATAAATCTCCCTTACTACTGAGCGTAGACTGAACACCAACATAGGCGATGCCTTTAATTGGTTCACCCTCAATACCGAGAAGTGTCACAACATAAACCCCACTCAAAGGTAACCTATATAGGTATACATGTATATTTAATGTTTGAATCCTTTCTATTATGCTAAGTTTATCAACATAAGATACTCGACCACTAATACAATAAGGTCGACCCAATAATTTATTAGCCAATACTAAGTCACCTACTTTTAAAGCTTTACGAATACGAGTGCTACTAACACGGATCTGATCAACAACCAAGGTATGCATATTAATCACTTCAAAACAAAAACAATGACTCAGTTGACGTAGCAAGGCAAGATTGCCTTGCCTATTTTTACCAAAATTAAAATCATCTCCAACTACCAAACAACGTGCATTTAGACCATTAACTAACAATTGCTCAATAAAATTTCGCGCGGTCATTTGTGCCAATCTTCTATTAAACCGCAACACACATAAATGCTCAATCGAATAACTAAGTAATATTTCAATCTTTTCTCTACATCTACTAAGACGCACCGGAGCTATATCAGGGGTAAAAAATTCATTAGCTTGCGGTTCAAACATAATGGCTACTGTTGGCAAATCCAACATATCACCCTTTATTACCAATTGATTTAATACTGATTGATGACCTAAATGAATACCATCAAAATTACCAATAGTGGCAATACAACCTTGGCTGAATGTAGGAAGATTATGAAATCCGCGAATAATTTTATACATGAATTATTTAATACATACTTTAACGACGATAAAAAATTGACGCCTTTCGAAAATGATTCTATAGGCAATAATATGTTATCAATTAATAATTATGTACTGAACATATATATGATATACAAAAATTAAAAAGACTGAACAAGAAAACATTAACTTAAAACAACCTGATCAAATCAATCTAAATATACATGGATTACAAAAAATAATTATTTAACGACAAACATATAATTTATCGATACAAAAACATATCAGACGACAATTGGTTCGTCTTTAATTGGAGTAAAACAAATTAAGATATTAAGACACTTAATACTAAGTTACTACTAACTATAATACAGAACCGAAACAAGCTAATATTAAATAATAACTGCCTGGATCAAAGGTAATCTTAGCTACGCATCTCTCATAATATTAACTTTAAAACCGCCAAACCTGAAAAGACCCGAAATAATTCATCCTTCCTATGGTATCTCTAATCTACTTAAATATTATAATATAGCGAAACAACTTAAGTTAAAATTGATGTAATAATGAATTATATCAAGCTCAAATACATACCTTCATTATAAATGATATAGCTCTATCATCGATATTTAAAGAACAGACAATTAAAGGATTGATATAGACCAGAATAATCAATATTGATACGTTATATCCAATGATATTGCGTGCCAAATGACTTGAAGTTGTTAGAAAAATAAAAATAATAAATTATATGCAACTAAAATTTCAGCAATAATATGACTGTATTATGACACATCAATGGTGCTAGACATCATCAATAATTTTATTATAACCCTAACATCATATTTCATAAATGCATTAGTGATGAAAGTCATGTTCCATATAAATAGAAAGAAAAATCAAAACTGTAAAGACAATAATAGTGTATATATAGATCTCAAAATTATTAAAACGGCTAGCCAAAAATTTAAGAGAACCTTATCACAACTATCCAATGGACAATCTCTTCTCGTTTGATGAAATTAACTTAGTAGCTGAGAAATATTAGTTAAATACTACTATGCAAATATAAAGTACTAGAGATAAATTATTTATGCGTGAAAATATGTGGTGTTATACCCTATGGGGATGAATAGACGCACTTATAATAGTTATTAAGGATTAAAAAAGCATGACTACTGATATAAAACCTGATTGCTGTGAAGAAATTGAAGACGTACAAAACATTGTAGATAGGCGTCACATCGCAATAGATAAGGTAGGCATAAAAAATATCAAACATCCTATCATTGTCAGTGACCGTAACAACCGTATACAACATACAATCGCTAATTTTAATATGTATGTAAATTTACCTCATCGCTTTAAAGGTACACATATGTCACGGTTTGTTGAGATTCTTAACCAATATGAATGTGCAATAACCATTGTATCATTTCGCGAAATGCTGAATCAAATGACCAAGAGACTTCAGTCTAAACATGGATTTATCCAAATATATTTTCCTTATTTTGTAAATAAGGAAGCCCCTGTTAGTAAAGTAAAGAGTCTGATGGACTATAAAGTCAGTTTTATTGGCGAAATTATTGATGATAAGACAGTGATCAACATTAAAGTAATAGTACCGGTTACCAGTTTATGTCCATGTTCAAAAAATATTTCCGACTACGGTGCCCATAATCAACGTTCACACGTGAGTCTCACAGTACGTGTCGATAATAACATCATATGGGTTGAGGATTTAATTGATCTCATTGAGCGAGAGGCATCATGTGAAATTTTTGGCTCATTGAAACGTCTTGACGAAAAATATGTCACTGAACGTGCTTATGACAACCCGAAATTTGTTGAGGATATTGTACGTGATATTGCTGCTAAATTAAATAATGATAATCGTATCAATGCATACACAATTGAATCAGAAAACTTCGAATCCATCCATAACCACTCTGCATATGCCTCAATTAAAAATGGATTTTAATAAAAATTTTATATATCACTCTAAAACATCGGTAAACGACAATATTTAAAATGGATGGCATGAAGCAAAAAAGACACAATGATAGGCCATCTTATCATTTTAATATTACAAAAAATATAATAGTATTATAATATTAATCACGAATCTTGAATATAATCTATGAATCAATAATCTTTATCAAGTACATCAATAGCTAATGATAGGAACTGAACTGACATACTCTATCTTTCAATAAGACTTCCATGTTAAGATGAGGAAATATGAATTGTATTAAATACAGGTTCTAAGAAATCTAATTTGACATTAATAATAACAACGTTACCAATTAATAAAAACTTAATACGAATTAGAATAGTAATGATACCGGATGTACTTTAGATAATTAACGGTTATCATTCGATGATCTATCTGAATGAAAAATTAATATGTAATTGTATCTCACACATGAATGAACTCGCCTATCAAATAATCTATAGTAGAGTGAGTACACAAATATTTAATAGCATTTATAAAATAGTAAAGCACAACAATAGATGACTGAATTTTATTAGCCCAATTAATCACTGGCGAAAGCACATCCATAAAATATATAGAGAAGGATAGTCAAATGGATGAATCATTCATATTATATTAATACAATTATTCCATAATCATTTAATTGATAGCACATATCATAATTTATCAACACTATGATGACTAGTTACCATAGACATATTTTCAGATTATATGGATACGATTGATGAAGATATATGAATTTTAAAGTTTGAGCCTTAAGGGAGCAAATACATAAAAATCATATCTTCGCAAAAGATACTAACACATAATAGGCAGATGTAAGGATAAAAAATGCAACAATCTAGCAGATTGTCAAATAATTCACATAAAAACTTCGCTTTATTCGAGCTAGGATTCAGGCCTTTCTTCTTCTTTTCTAGCCTATTCTCTGTTATCGCCACTATAATTTGGATGGCAAATTATAGCTTTAATTGGGTGCTACCAATTTCTGAAACTACCCCAGTAGTATGGCATGGACATGAAATGGTCTTCGGCTATACAATTGGAATAATATCTGGTTTCTTATTAACCGCTGTACGTAACTGGACCGGAATTTCGACCATTAAGGGTTTGCCACTTATTATTTTGGTAACAATTTGGTTGTTGGCTAGGATTCTTCCTCTACTCAATTCTTCCACTCTATTTGTATGGGCGGGGGTATGTGATATTTTATTCTTAATTATCTTTATTATTACGATTCTATATCCAATTATAAAAGCGCAACAATGGCCTCAACTTATAATTATCACTAAATTAGTGCTTATCCTTGCTGCTAATATTTTATATTATCTCGGCGTATTTAATATCGTAGAACAAGGGATCTCGTGGGGGTTGTATTCAGCTGTATATCTTGAAATGGCAATTATTTTTATACTCGCCCGACGTGTCATACCATTCTTCATTGAGCGAGGTGTACAGGAAAATGTACAATTGAAGAATTGGCCTTTTATTGATGCTTCTAGCCTGATATTTTTGGCAGCACTATGGATAAGCGATATATTTTTACGCATTGATATACTAGTTATGTTATTAACTGTTATCTTAACATTTATTCATAGCTTCAGGCTTTGGTGCTGGCATACAAGAGGAATTTGGAAAACACCATTGCTATGGGTGCTATATATAGGTTATAGCATATTTATTTTAGGCTTTGCACTTAAAGCTATGGATTATTTTTTTCCATTACCACATACATTGCCTCTACACGCTTTTACCTATGGTGGAATAGGCATGATAACAATGGGAATGATCTCACGTGTCTCCCTTGGACATACGGGCAGAAATATAATGGAGCCTCCCAAGGTACTGTCATGGATTTTTGCCAGTTTATTCTTAGGCACAATAATACGTGTTATTGCCCCCATTTTATACCCAGGGTTATATCTTCAATGGATCGGTATTTCCCAAGCACTGTGGATAGCTTCTTTTTCATTATTTATAGGCTCCTATTCAATGATTCTTATTAAGAAGAGAGTAGACGGCAAACCCAATTAACAACGTGAGGACGGAGTATTTATAATAATCTAGTCAAAAATAATGGTATCGCTTTCATATAATTCCTTAAATGATAATATGATTGTGATAGTACTATACTGATTAAATTCATAAGATAGAAAAAATTATCTGCAAAATCGATAATATTACCATCCAGTTCGCCACAAAAAAGCTAATATTTAAAATCAATTTTTTGAAATATGAACACCTACATCCTATAAAGCCTACGATAAAATAATCAACATCATCTAACAAGAAAGATAAATATTAATCCCTAAAAATATGTTTCAATGCCACTACCCTGAATATAAATTAAGTTATTACATTAAATCAAACTGCCAACCACTTGGTCAATATCTAATCAGGAATAATTAAACTAAAATACAGGGCGTGTTATATCATAAGATAGTCTTACTATTTTACAATAAAGATTAAGGATAATTTTTATATCTGATAATAAAAACTGGCAGGTAATATCGATTTGATCACATTAATTCTTAAATTCAAACGATAAATGAATTTGTCTCGAGAATATTTCTTCCTCCTCTACAATGGAAGTTGAAATGCCGCAGGCTACAATAATGATGAGTATCATGCCTAACCATCCTAACATCCATACCCAAACTATAACCTAAAAGCCCACATTTAGTATCATAGTTTATTGACAGCATTCAATACATGCATGTACATATAGACAACATATATGCTATACATTGGGTGCATTGGTATTGACAATCATTTGCACAAAAATATTCTAATTAAAAATCGCTATATTAATAATCAAAGCCAGCCGATTTACTCATCCATGTGAATAGGAAAGATAATATGAAAATTAAATAGTATGGTTAAATGATCACCAATTGCAACAATTAATATTAACATAGTCAAAAATTAGACGTTTACCCATCAACAACAACTAATCAATAATATTCACAACAATGATAAATTAAATAATAGTGACACTAGAATAATATTGCCTTGAATCGAAGCTACCACAAGTAGATATATCAGCCATGACAACAGCCAGATATAAAGCCACTAATATTTAAAAAAGAAGAATAAATTAATATTACGCAAATAATTTAGGAAACACCAATACGGATACCGCGCAACAAATGATCAGCAAATTATAAACTGTTGGTACACCAGCTCGATCTCACAATTAAAGTATGTACCACATAATGGATGAAAATAACAAACTGATAACAGCTGACATACATCTGATAATCATAAAAATATTATTACGCCATGAAGGATTGCTTAGAGATGAGCTATCTTATAGATTATAATACTTGACATAAATTTCATTTATATATTATACACCGTTGCAATCAATTCCTTGCCTTCATTCCAAGGCAGCAATTGCAATACAGGAAGATGTTGTTATTTAGCTGATATATTTGAGTGGAGCTATTTTTTAAATCTAAGGTTGAAACTACAAATACAGTATAAAATAGATCATCCTTCAAGTCAAAAAACTTGGTTACATCCATACTTTTACATAATCTGCTTTTATAAAAATTTTTAAAGATCAATATGACTGCATTAGAAGGTTTACTGAACCACAAGCTTGTTTTTTTAAACTCAAAATATTTGGGAGGCTTTGGGGAATCTAATCCCGGTAAAATTACATTACCATTTAATTCATCATGCCAATCAGCATACATACAATAATCTACGAAAAACTATGTAAGAAAAGTTAAGGTAACTTCAAAAAGACCGAAATTAAAATTAATCCAATCTATAGCGAAATCACTGGAACCCTTATTCTACTATACTTTTAATGATTAGCTCTCAACGATTGACAGCATGAAAACATCCATACCAAGATATCAAATCGATTCATTTTCAAATAGCCTCAGGGTAATTATAAAAGTTTGAGTTAGATAGTGCCAAAATATAACTTATAAATTACGGTCTGATTTATACCATATGGAAAAACTTCTCTTAAATGAATTTACATCTCCATAAAGTAACTAAAAAAGGTGATGAACGACATCTACAAGCATATAATCTGTCACTCTAGTGCCAAGATTAATAAAGATACTAGAGACTTCATACCCAAGGACATATTATATTTGGTTACTGCTATATCGCTTGATAAAAATGATTGATTATTTAAATAAAGTCCTATTTTGTCCATACCTAGTACTATCATACTTATAGTACTGGTGAGCGGCTAATGAGATGAGTCATATTCATTGCTACCGTATAGGCTACTATAAGTAGCCATCATGTGCTTTTCTTACATGGAAAATATATCAAACCTGAAAATCATGATGTTCGAGTTACGTAGATCCTGATTTATATTTTCAAGTGAGTGTAACAATTGTATCGTATAGATCATATCCATCTGAATAGTGGCACACTCGATCTGCCAAATCAAAATATGACATTCGCTACTGGACAAAGATATTATCGCAACGCTAACAAATATTTTATTAAGGAATCAATATTGCAAATTGATACTGGAAACGAGAGCAAGATATGTTGTTGAATGTAAAGGGATAGGTATGGTGTACTCTATCTTTGTCTAACATTAAAGGCTCATGATAACAACCAAGTTGGATATAATCAATATTTCACTACCATACAATAAGAGGCAAAAAGTTATGACTGTCAATACCACCGGTAAAAATCTTATAGCAGTACGTAATATCCATTGGCCCACTTTGGAGTAGAATGTGCATCATCTAAATTCATAGCTACGCATATTACATAGATTAGTTTATGTCAAAAGAGAAGATCTTGCCAATATTGAGGGCGATGAATCAGAGAAATAAATTCCGCCCTTCCCGCATTTTAATTGGTGGATAACAATTAAGGCCATGCTTACTGGCACTCAAACTAATAGCACAAAGATTGAACTTACTTCAATCATGATAGTGCGAGTTCAATCAAAATAAGTACCATTTATTGAACAGTACACGTCATAATAAAATTTCGCGAAATAATGGTGAGGCTTGAGATGAGTTTCTTGGATAATAAGTGCCATATAACTAAACTATCAGTAAATACTATTAATTAACAATCTATTGCTACCTTATTACTAGAATTGACAAGACAAGCGGGAATCGCAGCGAATACGACAATACATTGACTATGACTTAATTCAAAGGATTAAACGAATATCTTACTATAAACTTACAATAATCATGAAATTTATAAGGTTAACCTGGTGGGTGGTTGTCATTGCTAACCTAAATGCCAACAACATGTTTAAAATTATAAAGTAATGCACATAAGAACATCTGCAGGCACTTTTTAATAATTCACCTAACCATGAAAAATCAGACAGGAGTAAATTGATATATAGAGGCCTTAAAAAATTTTTAATAAGTTCTGCCTAATGACAATCCTCGTTATTGATAAATATCATGTTATCAAAAATAGTATTGGAGTGAAAGATAAAAAAGACAGAGTAATAAATATTAGGTACAACTTGTAAAGTTGTGCAACTAATTAATATTCAGCAATATATTTGATAGATAAGCGCTTAAAAGGCATAAAATATAATATTTACTTAATTAACTATATCTTATTATCATCCGCAAGTAATCACCAGAGATGGCTATCGCTTCTACTTTGAATATAGCTGCTTTACTATTTGTGATGCACCAGACAAGAAGTAGGATCGGAACGAGTTTGAAGTGTGAAAGTAGCTTACCAAATAAAGGCATCAAATTTTTTCAAAGGACTGGGCAAAACAGTTTAAAAACAATATGAAAACATCTATGCTTATTGGAATACCATGCCTAATTGCCCATACTCACGCGAAAGATGCATATAATTTAATTCAGTTATTAAACCATTGGAAGAGCAGGACATGGTTATTAATATTATTCACATAAAAATGTTGCATTACACAAAAGCATGTAATATCGGTAGCCAAATTTGTTCAAGGCAAGGTAAAGGTGAGTATGAGGCACATATTCCAGATATACTGAGACAGATGGGAGTAGTGAATTTATTAGGTGTTGAAAAATACAACCTAAACAACCTTGGTATACCCAGGTGCCAATAACCGACAATCCAGCCAAGTACAAACATCAAGGAAATAACAGCTCTAGAATTGGATGTGGAGTTCCTAAATAATAAAATACAAAAATCCTAAAAACTAATAACAACCATTACGTAGTAATCTATAACTTAGAAATATATTGCATGGACAAAACTATAGTGGTGTGACCCAATGATTTGTTATCAAAGTAGGCATATACACATATTAATCTATGAATAATGACTAGAGTAATTTTAAACCGTTATAATAATCATTTTTATGAATATAGTTATTTGATATATGAATCCCAATTTAGTGGATCTACATCCCTACCCTTTCAAAAAACTAGCTAAGCTCAAACAAGGTTGTGCCACTATTTCCGAAAAAGAGCATATCTCTTTATCAATAGGTGAACCTAGGCACCCAACACCTAATTTCATCACCAAGGAGCTCATCAAGAATCTGCATGAATTATCAACTTATCCTACAACTGTTGGAAGCCACAAGCTCCGTAAATCTATAGCTGAATGGCTAGATCAACGATTTAAACTGAATGGAAATATTGATGCTTCAAATCAAATTATTCCGGTCAATAGTACGAGAGAGGCCTTATTTGCCTTTGCCCAAGCTGCCATTGATCGTAATCAACAAGCACCATTAGTATTGATGCCAAATCCATTTTATCAAATTTATGAAGGAGCAGCAATCTTAGCAGGTGCTGAGCCATACTTCCTAAACTGTGAAGCGAAAAACAATTTTATCCCAGAATTTGGTAGTATTACGAAAGAGGTCTGGGATCGTTGCCAACTGATTTATCTATGCAATCCTAGTAATCCAACTGGTGCAATTATTAACAAAACTACCTTGACTAATTTAATCAAGCTTGCACATCAACATAATTTCATAATTGCATCTGACGAATGTTATTCAGAAATTTATTTTAATGATGAATGCCCACCTATAGGGTTGCTGCAAGCTGCAGTCGAAGCCGGTTATGAAAATTTAGGACACTGCGTAGTTTTTCATAGCTTATCTAAAAGATCTAATGCGCCTGGTCTTAGATCAGGTTTTGTCGCTCGCGATGCTAAAATAATACAAAAATTTTTACATTACCGCACCTACCACGGATGTTCTATGGCGCCAGCTACACAATCAGCATCCGCTATTGCTTGGCAAGACGAAATACATGTCGCTACAAACAGAATGTTATACCAAAAAAAATTTGCTGCTGTATTAGAGATTCTGTCGCCAGTAATGAGGGTAGAATGGCCTCACGCGGGATTTTATCTCTGGGCCAAAACACCAATTGCCGATACTGAGTTTACCAAAAGATTATTTGCCGAACAAAATGTCACAGTACTGCCTGGAATCTATTTGGCAAGATGTACTAATAATGTAAATCCTGGTAAAAATAGAGTGCGTATCGCCTTAGTTGCATCATTTGATGAATGCATAGATGCAGCTCAAAGAATCGGCACCTTTATTAAAGACTTAGAGAATTAATGGAGCACCCAATGAGTGATATCAAACAAATTAATGAAACTGCATTTGAGCTTCGTGAGGATATTACCCCAAGCAATGCCAATGTAGATGTACGAAATGCGGTCAATGAAGCATTAGCTATGCTTAATAATGGATCTGCCCGCGTTGCCGAAAAAAAAGGTAACCACTGGGTGGTTAACGAATGGTTAAAGAAAGCAGTATTACTTTCATTCAGTTTGAGTGACAATAAAATCATACTTGGTGATGAAACTAATTTTTATGATAAATTTGATCCCAAATTTGCAAACTTTAATGAAGATGATTTTATCAAAGCTGGCATCCGTGTCGTTCCTCCAGCTAACGTTCGTTATGGCTCCTACATCGCACCAGGAGTGATATTAATGCCCTCATACGTTAATATGGGTGCCTATATTGATTCAGGAACCATGATTGATACCTGGGCGACCGTAGGTTCATGCGCTCAAATTGGTAAAAATGTTCACCTCTCTGGTGGTGTAGGAATCGGAGGGGTATTAGAACCATTACAAGCCAGGCCAACAATTATTGAGGATGACTGTTTTATTGGTGCACGCTCTGAAATAGTTGAAGGTGTAATAATTGAGTCAGGTGCTGTCATTTCAATGGGTGTATATATTAGTCAAAGTACCAAAATATTCAATAGAATGACAGGAGAAATAACATACGGGCGCATACCAAGACATTCTGTTGTTGTTTCTGGTAATTTACCATCCAAGGATGGTACTCACAGTTTATACTGTGCGATTATTGTAAAAAAAGTTAATGCAAAAACACTAGGCAAAATCGGTATTAATAAATTATTAAGAAATATCTAAAATATTGGTGGTAAATGATTTGCAAACCACCATAATATATCACATCTAGTAACATCAACTAAATCAATAAAAATTATACAAATCAACATCAATTTAGGTGCTATATACAAAAAATAGGTCTGACCATATCTCCTTTTTCGCCTTATATACCATATAACTTTATATGATTAAATCCTAACTAAGAGCCTAAGCATCAAAGATGACAATGACCTAAAGGTCACTGAATATGAAGATCATCATGGATGAAATAATATGTCAGATACGCTTGAATTAACTAAAAATCTTATTCGTTACGACAGTATCACACCTCATGACAAAGGATGTCAGAAATTATTGATAAATTTATTATCAGCGATCGGCTTTAAAGTTGAACACTTACGCTTTGGACAGAAAGATAATTGGATTGATAATATTTGGGCTCGACGTGGCACAAAGAGTCCTGTGTTTGCCTTTGCTGGCCATACTGACGTAGTTCCTACTGGCCCCATTGAACTTTGGAAATCCGATCCTTTTAAGCCTGAAATTCGTGATGGCCTACTGTATGGTCGTGGAGCAGCAGATATGAAAAGTAGCATTGCTGCCATGGTCACCGCCTGCGAACGATTTATTGCTGAATATCCTGATCATAATGGAAGCATCGCTTTTTTGATCACCAGTGACGAAGAAGGATCAGCAACTGAAGGAACCGTTAAAGTTATCAAGGTTTTGGAAGCTAGAAAGGAAAAAATAAACTGGTGCATAGTGGGTGAGCCTAGTAGCACGAAAAAAATAGGTGATGTCATAAAAAATGGCCGCAGGGGATCTCTAAACGGCTATTTAACGGTGAAAGGTAAACAAGGACATATCGCCTATTCTCAATTAGCTAGAAATCCCATTCATTTGATCACACCAGCACTAAATGAGATTTGTTCAATAGAATGGGATCAGGGAAACAAAAACTTCCCACCTACTAGTTTTCAAATTTCCAATATACACTCAGGTACGGGCGTAACAAATATCATTCCATCCATAATAAAAATTACATTTAATTTTCGTTATTCTACCGAAGTTACTTATGAGCAATTACAAAATAGCGTTGAAAGAATTTTTGACAGGTATGCTCTAAACTACGAACTAGAATGGGAATTATCTGGCAAACCATTCTATACCCCTGCCAGTAGCACCTTAATCCATTCGGTTGAAAATGCAATTAAATCAGTAACAGGATATCATACCAAGCTCTCAACATCGGGAGGGACTTCCGATGGCCGTTTTATTGCACCTACCGGTGCTCAGGTAGTGGAACTTGGTCCATTGAATAATACCATTCATCAGATAGATGAATGCGTATCAGTTAATGATATTGAAATTTTATCAGAAATCTACCAGACTCTGCTAAAAAATTTATTAATAAATTGATACATTTGGCATTCACCAATACAACCAAAATTGAATTCCATAACAAATCTTAGAATACAAAGGCAATGCCATAAATAAATGCACCTAATCCTAATTCCAAACTGATAGATGAGACATGCAACCGATCAAAATCACTATTCCATAATCGTGTTACCTTAATTAATGTAAAGTTTGCGGCACGGCTAAAGTGAATGCTGGAATATCTACATCAAAACATTCGCCATCATCACCCAACATCAAATAATGACCTTGCATCATACCAACCGGAGTATATAGCATAGCTGCGCTGGTATAAGTAAAGGTCTGTTCAGGCTCAAGATGAGGATGCAAACCAATGACACCGTCACCTTCAACTTCTTGCTCGTGACCATCAGCTCCCGTAATTTTCCAATAGCGGGACAAAAGTCTCGCAGAGTTATCCCCCTGATTCTTAATTGTTATTGTATAAGAAAATAGATATTGAGACTTATCAGGCTGTGATTCCTGAACTAGATATGTTGTTTTTACATCAACATGAATATAATTAGTTTTATTATTGTTCATACTTATATTATATAACTCTTTGTTCTACTGAAGTCTTAAATTACTGCAATACAATCTAAGATCGTACAATGATGGTAGATATATATTATTCGAGCAAACACCTAATTTCATTCTCCTAAATTGTTATTATAATATCATTTTTATGAAATGAATTAAATATTCTGTAATGATACCTTTATGAATATACAAACCGGCCATATAAATGATAGTTGTATCTTATAAGCTCCATGAACTTGAAATAAAATATATAAATATTTCACATCATAAGTTTTCGATACCTGTAACTATTTAGCGATCATCTTTCAATGCCAGTACCAAATAGATCCAATTGTTAGACCTCTAAACAAACTATCAAAAACCTATATTTAGACAATGGAACAAAATAAACATTCTATATACAAGACATTCTTCAACTAGTAGTTTGATAATCATTTAATAATCAGTCTGTCCTATTATTTCGAATATATCTATAGTATATTTTAACATTTTTAAAATGTGCAGTCTACCAGTAATAAATAATTATGAGGCTAATATTAATTAATAGCCAATTTAATTACCGATTGAGGCCTATGATATACCTTACATATAAAGTATAATTATACTACAAGACTATGAATTATTTATATATGAATGGCTCATATATAATCAACCAACAATTAGGTTAACTAATTAGGAACGATCAAGTTTCAAATAAAATACCGGTTAATAATATCAACTAAAGAACAGATAATGAAAGACACGATTATCAAATAAATATAATCTATATCATACTACGATTCTAAATTTGTCTCCATCCTTATAATGCAATTTATAAACATAAATTAGACCATACAAATAACCTTAGTTTCTCTATCAATAAGATTTAATATTTCGGTACCATCGAAACGGGTAAGAATGCAATAGAGCACCAGATCATGAGAAGAACTCAAGGTGATGCGGTTGCTTA
Source organism: Piscirickettsiaceae bacterium (assembly GCA_013215805.1). Classification (GTDB taxonomy): domain Bacteria; phylum Pseudomonadota; class Gammaproteobacteria; order Nitrosococcales; family Methylophagaceae; genus 41-12-T18. The sequence goes on along the minus strand of JABSQM010000001.1, from coordinate 47,330 downwards.
TTGCCTCTTTGACCTCTGTTAATCAAGAAATGTGCAATTTGCTATTTTGCTATCACAAAAATAAACCAGTGAATAGCGCATTATCATACTATGATTTAATTAAAAATCAAAATATAACGACCAACACTACTACCGTAAATTATCATCACAACAAAGATATATATCCTAATGATCATTCAATAATAATTTAATCGGCAACAGACGACCACAAGATTTGATAAAAATTTTAAGACCTACCTCACTTTCATCAATGTCTGTAGCAGATTGTACCTCTTAGGATTACCTAATGATACCTGATTGCCACATAATTAAATCCTAAAATTAATACAATTGACATGGTTTCATCCCAAGATTGAACGAATAATGTATTTATAATTACAGACATATCCTAGTAACCCAACTATTTGGCAATTAAATAATCACTATTTAAAATAGTCTATTAATTATGGTTATACAGCAATAACTGTCAATAATAATTACGATATCCAACTCTTACAAGGATAGTTATGAAAAATTAATCGCTAATCTGATATACAGTTGAATCATCAATAAATAAGACCACTGGATCCATGATTATCTCTTTACTTTACTTTAATAAAAATTTCAAACAAGCAATATCAATATGTTTAATTCTAAGTAGTTTTATTTCGGATTAAATGATGAATATTCAAACTAAAAATTAGGGTGATATCATCAACCAAACGCGAACATCTAGTATGATAATTTTAAATAGCTGCCTATGATTACATCAAAATGAGTCCTTCATTAAAAATAACCTCAAAATTATCAGAATAAATAAGGATTTAGATTTACTTCCTAAGATATGACAAAAGTATAGATATGATATCAATCATGATTATCTTCATGCAAAGTAATATTGAGCACCAAGACCTGATAAACGGCTACATGTTAACTTAAAGGTAGTTTGAGGCATTAAGATCCATGATATACATACCAATTTTATATACTATCAAGCCCATGCATTGAACATGATCACCAACAAAAGTAGTACAATTTCATATATGACGTTCATCAGTACTGAAATATTTTATACAGTTATGCTTGACAAAACTTAAATAAGAATACTGTTTGCAAATCCCCATATTATAAATGACACGTAAAGCTGAACTAGCGTGATGGCAATCACATATTATTGATTGCGATATTTTTAATTGTTGCATCATATGTCCCCGCTTTAAAAATTATTTTGACATATGTTCTAAGTCAGTATAACCACTTAAATCCCTGATCAACATTAATTAATAATAGCTCTCAAATTACCATTCACGATTGTTCATCTCTATAATAATCGGTTAATTTACACAAGAGATTTTTGAAAAGGAAGAGCAATGACTTCTGATGAGATGAAGAAACAGGCCGCTTGGGCCGCTTTAGAATATATCAATACAAATGATGTGGTAGGTGTAGGTACAGGCTCAACGATAAATCATTTTATTGAAGCCTTAACTTCTATTAGAGGTACTATTAAAGGCGCAGTATCAAGTTCTATCACCTCAGAACAACGTCTAAAAAAACATTATATTCCGGTACTGGATTTAAATAATGTTGGACAAATTGCCATTTATGTTGATGGAACAGATGAATCAAATCACCACTTGCAACTTGTTAAAGGTGGGGGAGGAGCCTTGACACGTGAGAAGATTATTGCAGCGGCTAGTGATAAATTTGTCTGTATCGCAGATGAAAGTAAATTAGTTGATATATTAGGTGCCTTTCCTCTACCCATTGAAGTAGTTCCTATGTCACGAAGCTACGTATCTCGTGAAATCGTGAAATTAGGAGGAAAGCCTGTTTACCGCAAAGATTTTATCACTGATAATAACAATGTAATTATTGATGTCCACGGTTGGAAAGTAATGGAGATTATAAAATTAGAAGAAATATTAAATAACATTGTTGGCGTAATAACTAATGGTATCTTCGCAATGCGTCCTGCAGACGTATTACTTCTCGGAAGTATAAGTGGCACAAGAACTATCTATGCCAGATGACAACTGGTCTCACATCAATGATATGAAGTTTTTATAGTATTATACCATCAAATAATGTTTAAACCTTTAAGTATATATATTGGTCTACGCTATACTAAAGCTAAGCGCCGTAACCATTTTATTTCTTTTATTTCATTCACATCTATGTCTGGCATTGCTTTAGGGGTAGCTGCATTAATCACAGTATTATCAGTAATGAATGGATTTGAAGAAGAATTACGTGAGCGAATTTTAGGGATGACTTCACATATATTTGTAACTGAATATAATGGAACATTAAGGGATTGGCAACGCTTGCAAACAAATATTTCTGACTTTCCCAGCATTATCGGCCTAGCTCCTTTCATTGAAGGACAGGCTATGATCAGTAAAAGTAATCGTGTTTATGGCTCCTTAATTAGGGGTATCAATCCAAAACTGGAAAGCCAAGTGTCCACCATTGAAAAAAAAATAATTCAAGGACAATTAGAAGCTTTAAAACCTGGTAAATTTAGAATTATTTTAGGCAAAGATCTAGCAATTGCAATTAACGCCACAATAGGGGATAAAATAACCTTAATCACACCTCATATCATACCCACACTAGCGGGCAAAATACCTACATTGAAACGATTAGATGTCGTCGGTATATTTGAAATTGGCATGCATAGCTACGATAGTTCTTTAGCAATAATTAATATTGATGATGCCGATAAATTATTTAGAATGCGAGGAAAGGTAACTGGTGTTCGCCTTAAACTTGATGATGTATACAAAGCTCCTCTAATGACCAGAAAATTGCTATCCACTTTACCTAATAATTTTAGAACCGTAGACTGGACGTATCAACATTCTAATTTTTTCCGGGCGCTCAAAACAGAAAAGACCGTTATGTTTGTGATCTTATTATTAATTGTCGCCGTTGCAACTTTTAATATTGTTACCACACTAATCATAATGGTAACTGACAAGCAGGCAGACATTGCTATTTTACATACCTTAGGTATGAAACCTAGAGAAATAATGGCTGTATTCATAGTCCAAGGTACATTAATAGGATTATTAGGCACATTGCTTGGGATTATTGGTGGAGTTACTTTGACTATGAATATCAAAATAATAGTCACTAATATAGAGCAATTACTTGGCTATCAATTTCTGCCTGCAGATGTTTATTATATCAGTAGCTTACCATCTGATTTACATTGGAATGATGTAACTGTTATAGGCATCACTGCCCTTCTGTTATCATTAACATCCACCCTCTATCCTTCTTGGTGCGCAGCCAAAATAAAACCGGCTGAAGCCTTGCGTTATGAATAGCAATTCCATTTTAAAATGCCGACATTTAACGAAATATTATGCTGAGGGCAATCTTATAACTCATGTTTTAAACGGCATTAATCTTACTATAGATAAGAGTGATCTCCTAGCTATTACAGGTAACTCAGGTTCAGGAAAAAGCACATTACTACACCTGCTTGGCGGTTTAGATGATCCCACCACCGGACGAATCATCGTACAAGGACAAGATATTAGTGCACTATCAGTCAATCAATTAAGTATATTACGTAATAAATTTTTTGGATTTGTCTATCAATCTAGCTATCTATTGCCAGAATTTACCACTACCGAGAATGTTGCCATGCCACTCCTCATTAGTGGTAAAGAAATAAGAGAAGCTCGACTTAATGCCGAATATTTGCTGGAGAAAATGGGACTTGAGCATCGGCTTATACATAAGCCAAGCGAATTATCAGGTGGTGAGCGTCAACGAGTAGCATTAGCCCGAGCATTGGTTACAAAGCCAGCATGTCTACTAGCGGACGAACCTACTGGGAATCTTGATCATTACACAGCTCAGACAATTATTGATATAATTTTTGAGTTGAATCAATCATTAGGAATAGCATTAATTATCGTCACTCACGATGAATGGCTCTCATCACAAATGAATAGAATTTTAACCTTGACTGATGGACATCTTATATGATAGTCACCTCTTATGTCGGCGCTGCAACCAACGCCTAATAACCACTAGCCGCCACAACATTCTAACAAGAATCACCCCTAAGATAGCAGCAATGGTCCCATAAATGAGACTACCAAGCAGCAATGGTTGCCATATTAATAAAAATTCGTTTCTGAGCCATTCCCACGATAGAGAAAAACCATGGTGTCCTATAGGTTTTTGTAAAACCCAAGCACCAACCTCATAAGCATAAAAATAAATAGGTACCATTGTCAATGGGTTACTAATCCATACTGCAGATATTGAAATCGGCAGATTGACTCTAAACAATATTGCTAATGTAGCAGCAATAATCATTTGCCCTAGAATAGGCATGAACGCTATAAATAAGCCTAATGCAGTAGCACCAGCAACTGACTTACGATTTAAATGCCATAATTTGGGTTCAATTAGACGACGACTGATTTTCTGCAGATATGGATGTTGCTGCAATACCCTATGATCGGGCATAAAACGCTTAAGAAATTTACGAGGCATGATATCTATTATCACTTAACATACAGAAATATTCTAAATAAAATAACCAAACATCATAAATAGATCTGATTATATCTGCCATATTATGTCTCTATAAATCACCAACTTTCTTATTCTACCAAATGAGTTAGTTATCACTACTACTGTTATCATCCAATGATGATAGAATTTAATAGTCTTGTTCATAAAAATGAAAAAATGTTATGCCTTAGGTTTCTTTAATTATTGATTATGGATGTTTCAGAATAGCCCCTTTAATCATGATAGGGTATGCTCATACTAGCTTACTTTGTAGTAATAATTATCCTTATATTCCACCAAAAATATATAAATTATAATTTACAGTATATTTAAAAAATAAGATATGTATGGTTGTATTTATATATGTTTGACCTTAGTATTCAAATCAAGGATAGATCTAAAATAATTTGTTAATTCTACTGACAGTGATCATATTCATAATTGTATACCATTAATTCAATTATTCCTATCTAGAAAAAAATCCTTAATTATCGCCATATAAGAATCTGATTAAATGAAGCTCTCAATATGATATGACGACAAAATTATAATTGGATGCATTTACCACTCATTGTGAATGGGCTAGATACAAGTGATTACTAATCTAAACTAAACTAATTGAACCTATTTCCTATATTATAGATAATTGTAATATGATCAATGATAAATGGCTACTCTAAATGTCAGAGCATTTTATACCCAACTTAGTAATTTATTTTATATAGTACTAAAAATATATTAAGTATGTCAGTTTATAGCTTACATTGGTAGATATCATGCAACTTAATATGTGCATAAAATGAAACACATGCTATGGCTGCAATTATTTTTCCGATTAATTTGTTGATTATCATCATGAGTAATGGTGTTTAGCTATTTTGAAAAAGATAAATTTTGATCCCAAAGCATTAATGAGGGGGATATTAATAATATTTTTGAAAAACACTAATATCTAAATTATTATCACCGCGAATTTAATCTTCACTATTTTTTAAAATCATTCATAAATATAATACTAGATAATATTAATCTTGAAGTTTTCTCTGTATCCGCAAAAATATAAAATTTCATTTATTAATTCACTTCCATTATTAATCCTATAATTTTTGCTATCATCGTTCTCTATTTAAAGATCCTAAAAAATAATTAATAAATTTGCCTAATCAAAAATGTGAAGTATTGATGAAGTATCAACCTCCCTAAAAGACAACAGAGTAATGATGAATTTAAGATATTTTAATTATGGATGCTAAACAACTATACTCACGTTTATTAACATACGTCCGTCCTTACTGGCTAGTTTTCATTGTCTCTATTGCTGCCATGCTAATTTTTGCTTCAACGGAAGCTGGGCTTGCTGCGTTAATGAGACCATTAATGGATAGTGGGTTTATTGAACGAGATCCTAAAATTATTGAAATGATGCCCATGTGGATAATTATTATCTTTCTGATTCGTGGCGTAGCAAATTTTCTCACATTATACGGACTAGGATGGATAGCTCGTAATGTAATTACGAAATTAAGGAGCGAGATGTTTAAACAGCTGATTACTTTACCATCTAGTTATTTTGATCAGAACAATTCAGGGGAACTTATGTCTAAGTTACTCTATGATGTTGAACAAGTGGCCAGCGCTGCCACTGATGCCATTCTTACAGTTGTCAGAGATGGACTCACTATCATTGCTCTATTAACCTGGATGATTTATCTCAGTAGCATACTATCTCTAATAGTATTGCTGACGGCACCTTCAATTTCTCTGATAATCTACAAAATTAGCTCACGTTTCCGTAATATCAGTAAAACCATCCAAGATTCTATGGGAGATGTAAGCCATATAGGTACTGAAATCATAACAGGTCATCGCGAAGTGAAAACTTTTGGTGGGCAAGAATACGAAATTAATCGTTTCAGTAGAGTTAATCAAAAAACTCGACACCAACGAATGAAAATATTAGCAACCGAAGCAATCAGCCAACCTATTATTCAGTTGATCACTGTATTGGGATTATCAGTTATTATTTATTTGGCTTCTCTGCCTGAGGTTCTAGATTCAATCACACCAGGTAGTTTTATCTCATTCATTACAGCCATGTTCATGATTTTAACTCCATTAAAACGATTGACAAAGGTAAACGCAAATTTACAAGGTGGTATTGCAGCAGCAGAGAGTATATTCATTTTATTAGATCAAACCCCGGAATTGGATACTGGAGAAAAAACATTAGAGAGGATTAAGGGACATATTGTATATAAAAATGTTAGCTTCAGATATAACTCTCATACCGAGAAAGTACTGGACTCTATATCATTTGAAGCAAAACCCGGGCAAACTATTGCTTTTGTAGGTCATTCAGGTAGCGGAAAAACTACTTTGGTTAACTTATTGGTCCGCTTTTATACCCTATCCTCAGGTAAAATTAAAATCGATGGTTTTTATATCAACGATATAACACTGAAAAATTTACGAAAACAAATTTCTTTAGTTGATCAACAAGTTGTATTATTTAATGATACAATTGCTAATAATATCTCCTATGGAAAAAAATGTCCTGTAAGTGATAATGAGATTATTAAGGTCGCCCAAGCAGCCCATGCCTGGGACTTTATCAAACAATTACCTAATGGACTTTCCACTAAAATAGGTCAAAATGGCATATTGCTTTCCGGAGGGCAGCGTCAACGTCTAGCTATTGCTCGCTCCATATTACATGATGCCCCAATTTTAATCTTAGATGAAGCAACCTCATCATTAGATACTAAATCAGAAAGTAATATCCATTCTGCATTAAAAACTCTTATGAAAGGACGTACTACTTTAGTAATTGCACACCGTTTATCTACCATAAAAAAAGCAGATAGAATTATTGTCATGCATCATGGCAAAATCATTGAAGCCGGTACACATATGGAATTGCTGGATAAAGATCAAAAATACGCTGACCTGTACCATTCACAATTTTATAAAACATGATACATGCATACATGAAAAAATATCTTTTAGAAAGTTGGTATCAGACTCACTCATTAAGATGGCTATTATCACCACTGTCAACTTTATTCAGGATAGCCACAACATTATTACAACTATGCTATAAATCAGAAATATTTAAAAGGTATTCTATACCTATACCTGTTATTATCATTGGTAACATCAATATAGGTGGTACGGGCAAAACACCTCTCGTCATCTGGTTAGCACGGCAATTACAAAGATACGGTTTTAAGCCAGGTATTATCAGTAGAGGATATGGTAGTATGCCTAAACGATATCCCCTATTGGTTAGCAAAGACAGCGATCCAGCAGATGTGGGTGATGAACCCGTAATAATAGCACGCCACATTGACTGTCCTATAGCAATATCTCCCAAACGTATCAAAGCTTCAACTGCCCTTATTAAGCACTTTAACTGTAATCTCATCATTTCCGATGATGGATTGCAGCATTATGCCTTTAATAGGAATATCGAAATAGTAGTCGTTGATGCAGAACGTACATTCGGCAATGAATATTGCCTGCCATCTGGCCCTCTACGAGAGCCAATATCAAGGCTAAAATATATAGATTTTCTCGTATATAATGGAGAATATAGTAATTACCTATTCGATATCACTATATCAGCCGTTAAAGCTATTAATCTTACAGATACCTCCATACAAAAAGGTCTGGTTGACTTTAGCGGACAGGATGCTCATGGCATTGCTGGAATTGGCAACCCTAAGCGTTTTTTTAATTTATTAAATGAACTCGGCATTAATGTTATACCTCATGAATTTAATGATCATCACTACTTTCAAAGTACTGATATTAATTTTGATGATGATAAAATGGTTTTAATGACGGAGAAGGATGCAGTAAAATGCCAATACTTTGCCAGTTATAATATGTGGTATGTACCCATTAAAGCTGCAGTTAGTGGGAAATTAAACCAACGCATAATTCAAAAATTAGCAGGAAATAATACTAATGGATAAATCATTATTAGAGATCTTGGCTTGTCCAAGTTGTAAAGGTAACTTAGACTACGACAGTCCCCAACAAGAGCTGATTTGCCTAAATTGTATGTTAGCCTATCCGATCCGCGACGACATACCAATAATGTTGATAGAAAAAGCTCGTAAAGTTGATACCGATGCAAAATTGTGAATGCCATTTTAGGATAATAATTCCTGCTCGATATAATTCCAAAAGACTCCCTGGTAAGCCCTTAATTAATATAGCTGGTAAGCCCATGATTCAACATGTATTTGAACATGCGCAGGCAAGTCGAGCATATGAAGTGATTATTGCTACAGATGATATTCGGATTGAGAAGATGGCACATAATTTTGGAGCTGATGTATGCATGACTTCTTCGCAGCATGCATCGGGCACCGACCGACTATCTGAGGTGGTATACCTCCGTAATTTTAACGATGATGATATTATCGTGAACATGCAAGGTGATGAACCCTATTTGCCATCATCATTAATTGATCAAGTTGCAGACGATCTTAATTATCATCATAATGTAGACATTGCAACATTATATAGCAAGATCACAAAGAAGAAACAAATATTTGATCCGGATATAGTAAAAGTAGTGATAGATATAAATGGATATGCTATATATTTCAGCCGTGCACCAATCCCTTGGATGCAAGATAACTTTCACCAGAATTACTCATCGCCTTCAGAATTGCCTCAATATAAACATATTGGGCTATACGGATACAGAGCCAAATTTTTAAAAAATTATTCTAAATTGAAGCCTTGCATATTGGAAAAATACGAATCATTAGAGCAATTGCGTGCCATATTTTATGGTAAAAAAATCCATTTATCAATGGCGCAAGTCTATGCCGGCCATGGCGTAGATACTAAGAATGATCTAATTAAAATGCAAAAGCTACTTACAACTGACCATATAGGAAATTAACACCCACTTAATATCACATTCAAATATAATTCACATATATACATCCATCTAATTATTTCATATATCAATTGCCAATACATAACCTAATAGCTGATGAAAAGTAACAAAAATTAATTCCTAATGCCAATCTTAGCTAGACCTTATTAGTAGTTGTTTTTTTAACTCTATCTTCGCTATCATCTGATGAAATTGACTTTTACTTTTCTGTCACTCCTTGTTGTTCACTCTGCCTTTCACCCTTATCCTCCACTGAAAGTTTATGTTGACGTAGACTTCCAGTGCCAGATCTTTGTTTTCGTGATATCTCATCTGCTATAAATTTTGGCTTTTTGACAGTCCGATCAATAAAATTATCTGTGAGTACCAAATTACCATTAATTTCAGGAACTGACTCCAGTATCGTATTACCCTCCACTTCCTTTTTTTTAGGCAAGGCCTCATTACCAGAACTACTGTCAATACCAACTGCCTGCTCCATGCGCGGACGTCGACGGCGACCACCACGACGTGAACGGCGAACCTGATTACGAAGTTTATTCGCTTCGCCGCTGATAACCCCTATATTCCCTTTACTCACATCAGATTGCGCTTGAGATGAAGATTGATTATTAATTGTAGTAATATCATCTCTATCTTTGCCGGAATTACCATTAATAGAGGCGCGATTATCATCAACAGTATGCCGATTAATGACTTTCTTCCCCTGTGATTCATCCTCCGTACTGTCCACTATATTATTAATATTACCCTCAGCCTGGCTGCCAGTCAGAACATTCACGAGACGTTTTAACAAACTAGGTTGATTATCTAACAACATCGATGGAGCGGGTACAAATGGCGATACACCGGTCACTACTGGACGTTCAAATACCAATTTATTTTCTAAAGTTTCTGGTGCTTCAATTTCAGGCGATACCATAAGATTATGACTTACATCTAAACGCTCACTACCGTACCTAACTATCTTAATATTATAATTTGGCGTTTCAATATATGGATTTGGAATCAATAGCAATTTCACATTATGTCGACGTTCAATAAAATCTAATTGTGTGCGCTTTTCATTTAATATAAACGTTGATACCGAAACAGGCAGCTGAATAATAAGTTGCGAGATATTTTCTTTATTGACTTCCTCTTCTATGAGCCTTAGTATCTCAAGACTCAAAGATTGCACATCTCGGATATTGCCTAGGCCAGAACAGCGCGGGCACACCTCCTGATGTTTGTCGCCTAATGAAGGGCGTATACGTTGACGAGACATCTCTAATAGACCAAAACGAGAAATTCGTCCTATTTGAACACGCGCTCGATCTACCTTCAAATAATCGCGTAAAATATTTTCTACTTCACGTTGATGACGGATCGGTCCCATATCGATAAAATCGATAACTACTAACCCACCTAAATCACGAAAACGCAATTGACGAGCAATCTCTTCGGCAGCTTCTAAGTTAGTATTTAAGGCTGTTTCCTCAATATCACTGCCCTTATTCGCACGCGCGGAATTGACATCGATAGAAATTAACGCTTCGGTAGGATCAATAACCAGTGCTCCACCTGATGGCAAACGTACTTGATGAAGAAAGGCTGTCTTAATCTGATCTTCAATCTGATAGTGCGTAAATAAGGGCACCTTACCCTGATAGAGTTTAAATTTGCCCAATTCATGAGGCATGACCATACGCATAAAGTCATAACCAGTTTGATAGACATCAGGCGAATCGACCAATATTTCGACAATATCATTACGCAAATGATCGCGTAATGCACGGATAATAATATTACTTTCTTGATAGATAAGAAATGGTGCAGAACGCTCCTTAGTTGCTGTATCAATAGATGTCCACAATTGAACTAAATATTCTAAGTCCCACTGTAATTCTTCTGCCCGTTTGCCTACGCCAGCAGTACGCACAATCATGCCCATACATTCAGGAACTTCTAATAAACGTAAGGCTTCTTGTGCTTCCACGCGTTCCTCACCTTCTATTCGGCGAGAAATACCACCAGCACTAGGGCTATTAGGCATTAACACTAAATAACGACCTGCAAGACTGATGAAAGTAGTTAATGCTGCACCTTTATTCCCACGTTCTTCTTTCTCTACCTGAATGACTAGCTCTTGATCAACGGACAAAACATCTTGAACATTAATTTTGATACTGGAGCCACTGCTAGTGATTTCTTTTAAATAACCTTTAGCAACTTCTCTCAAAGGTAAGAAGCCTTGCCTGTCCGCACCATAATCAACAAATACAGATTCAAGACTAGGCTCAATTCGAGTAATTTTACCTTTATATATATTGCCTTTTTTCTGTTCCCTGGATGGATTATCGATATCCAAGTCCAATAGACGCTGCCCATTGACCATAGCTACCCGCAACTCCTCCCCATGAATTGCATTAATCAAAATTCGTTTCATGCGTTAACCTCTATTTGAGATCTACACATCTAGTACAACTCAGCTCGATTTTATACACTGCCACTTCATTGTAGCGTTATAGAACAACACTGCTAAATAATTGTAATCTCTAGCCATTNNCTATGCTAGCGCCAAAATGATACGTAGTCCTACCTCTTTAAAATTTGCAATATAATGAAAACATATCCCAAAATCTAAATAACATTAATGCAAGTTCTTAACATCGGCGCTTTATAACATGCAAAGCTGCCTAATAACTGTTCTTCATAATTAATAATAATATTGCTTGTCGACATGTTATGTGTATACTTTTCTGCTATTTTATTGCATCCTATATGTGAAAACCGCTTATCTTTCCATTTTATTCCATATTTGCACCCAACTTTAAATTCAAACTGGGATCAAAATTTTGTTATTAAATATTTATTGAGCATATATCGCATCAACCTCATCGTTAGGGAGCAAAATACGCTGTGTTCAAGCCAGATTTTTAAAATGGTTTCAGCAAGTTGCTTACTAACACCGTTTATTATTGGACTCATTATTAAATATAACAGCCTGCAAACTTATCATCAATACAAATATGTATAATTTATGATTTCTAAGCCTCCTACACACCATCATGTGCAATTCGTTAACGTCACAGAAGATCAGGCTGGACAACGCATAGATAACTTCCTATGTGCCTTAAAAAAAGGCGTACCAAAAAGTCGTATGTACCGTGCCATCCGTAAGGGAGAAATTAGAATTGATAAGCGCCGCATCAGTCAGGAGTACAGAATCAAAGCTGATGACAATATCAGAATTCCTCCTCTTAATATTTCTAACAAAATATATTTAAATACTGTCAGTAAATTACTGATACAACAATTAAATAAAAGCATTATTTTTGAAGATGACAACTTGCTGGTATTGGATAAGCCTGCAGGATTAGCAGTTCATGCGGGAAGTGATATTCCCCAAGGCGTGATTGAAGCATTACGCATCATTAGAAATGAACTCCATTACCTTGAACTTGTACACCGCCTAGACCGTGGCACTTCCGGATGTCTATTGATAGCAAAAAATAGAAAGACATTAATCAACCTACAACAGCAGCTTATTGAAAATGATGTAAATAAACATTACTTAACCTTATTAAGGGGTGGTTGGACAGGACATAATATCTCAATTGAACAACCTCTAATAAGTAATATTACTTCCTTAGGTCAACGCATTGTCAAAGTTGACACTAGGGGTAAATACGCTAAAACTGTATTTATGCCACGACAAAGATTTCCACAGGCGCAATTAACAGAAGCCTTATTACACACTGGGAGAACACATCAACTCCGTGTTCATGCCGCCTATATCGATCATCCTGTAGCTGGTGACTATAAATATGGTCAACACTCAGCAAATAAAAATATGGAAAAATTTGGATTGAAACGCCTATTTTTACATGCCTGGAAGGTCAGAATCAAATATCCAGATACTAATCATCGAATAATGCTAAAGGCACCATTGCCGACAACATTAAAAAATGTGCTAAACGAACTGGAAAACAAACATAATTTTTAGTGAATCAATATCTTTTAGGTGAAATAATATTACACTTATGAAATATTGCTCGCCGCAGTGATTAGCTAATTAAAATTAACGTTACACAATACTAATAACCAAATCAACGGTTTTATTGATCATACTTACCCCGAATGAAAATGTTATAGGAAATTATACCTATAAACTAAAGCAATTATAAATTCCTATCCCATAATAAATTATTACATTATTAAACTATTACTATCAATAATACTTACGTACCCAAATTATTAATTAGCAAAATCAAGACCATTTAAGTCTGCCCCCCACGTACTGAAAATTGACTATAAATTAAAGTGTATAACATATATACAACTAGATTAGTCATTCCCCCTCTACTCTATTCATTTTATTAAAAATATCATTCATAAACTCATTCTTTAGTATATTGAATGATTAATAGAAAAACTTAAAATAAAAATGTCAGCGCTAAGTAGGTGCACAATTGAAAAGTCCAATCTTTGTAATTAATGGCCGTATTACACATAAATGAACATAAAATCATGGACTTTAAAATATTATTAATAATTTATGTCGGATTAAACATTAGCTAAACCACTTATGTCGAAATATTTGCTATGATGTAAGTATAATTCATTATTTTAGGGGTTCTGATATGATGGCATCTGACGATTGCTTAACTAATAACAGCAAATTCAATCCCCAACAACAATTTGATTCATGGGAACATAATATAATTAAAGATTTAGCCTTTGCCACTTTAAAAGAACAGCGTAACCATCGTCGTTGGGGGTATGTTTTTAAAAGTTTAATCGTTTTAAATTTAGTGGCAATTATAATGTTTATAATTCCCTTAGGAGAATTCCCTGCTAGAAAAGTAGAACATACCGCCTTGATCGAAATTCAAGGTATCATTGACTCTAATGCCAAAGCAAGCGCTGACGCTATTGTAGCTGGAATTCAAAATGCTTTCCATAACGAACAAGCTCAGGGTCTTATTTTAAGTTTAAATACACCTGGTGGAAGCCCGGTTCAGGCTAGTATGATCAACGATGAAATCAAACGGTTAAAAAAAATTCGACCTAATTTCCCAGTTTATGCCGTAATACAAGACATATGTGCATCAGGAGGTTACTATATTGCAACAGCAGCTGATGAAATATATGCGAATAAAGCGAGTATCATTGGTTCAATTGGTGTTCTAATGGACAGTTTTGGCTTCACTGGCACCATGAAAAAATTAGGTATTGAACGTCGCCTAATCACCGCTGGTAAAAACAAAGGTTCATTAGATCCATTCTCACCCGTACAGCAAAAAGATCTAGATCATATAAATACAATACTGGACACAATGCACCAACAATTCATATATGTAGTTAAATCTGGCCGAGGAAGAAGATTAAGTAATGACCCTAAATTGTTCACTGGAACCATCTGGTCTGGAGAGCAAGCCTTACCCTTAGGATTAATTGATGGTTTTGCAACCAGCAGTCACATTGCACGCAAGATTATTGGAGCCTCAAATATAGTCGACTATACACCTCGTCCCGATTATATCGACCAATTTACTGGCAAATTAGGAACTATCTTAGGACAGATAATACTACAATCATCATTTTTTAATAGCACGCTGAGATAAGCGGACATGATAATATTCAGTAAAGAAATTAAAAATTATTTAAGATGAACGACACTATCTATAACGATGGTGATAAAACCTTAAAAACTAGTTTATATTTTATTTCGCCAGCAACATAATGACACAATAGTCTGAAATCATATATTATATGAACATTGGTAAATAATGCATTCTACCCTCCATTAGATATAGAAAGATTAAATATTAAGAATAAATTATTTCAGTCTATTTAACACTCCGCTGCAGTAAAATAAGTAGATATATCAGTAAATAGTATAATTTCTATGAAACTATAATTTTATATATTGCTGCTCAACAAGAATAATATCCCTAGCATATACAGAAAACAAAGAAAAATATAGATTAGGTATAAAAATATATGTATAATAATATCCTGGAAATTGCTTAAATATTTTGTTTATCTGTAAAAAAATATCAATAATTAACAGCATGAAAATACGTACTTTCCTCTAATTATAGATATTAGGAAGCCATCAAAGGCAACCTTAAATATTATGAGATATCATAATCTCCAATTCCACTTTAGGCCATTAAAATATCTTACATAATTAATTTATACCATATTTTATCAAAAATTAGACTTTACCTTATAGTACAACTGCTGTTATTTTTGAATGTAAATTATCCTAAATACTTAGAACAAATTATATTTAGTTATTGATAAATATCAAGGAATATTTGATTTGTCGATTCTATCTTTATTTAATTTTATATATAGCCTATATCATCCATAATATTAAGAATCGCATAAAAGTATGTGGGTTAACAGGACGGCTAATATATGGTATGGGGATATTACCATTGCTCCTAATAATTCTCCCACCAAATAATTTTATTAAATCAGTACATTTACAGGCCACTTCAAATATTATTATGATGGACTCAACTTAGAAATTATTCACTGAACAGCACCAATGATCATATACCGCCAACTTAATCCTGATATTTTAAAATGATTATTTTGACTAAATGGTATATTACTAGTAATAACGAATAACAATTTATTATTTGCCAACCATATGAACTTTGAAAAAATAAATTCATGAAGACAGTATTATTAGGCGCACCTGGCTCCGGAAAAGGTACACAAAGCATTATATTATCGAGAAGATACAACGTTCCACAAATTTCGACCGGAGACCTATTACGTAAAGCTATTAAGTCAGGCTATGAACTTAATGAAAAAGCTAAAACGGCAATTGATGCGGGTGCTTTTGTATCTGATGACATTGTCATTGGTCTAATTCACAAACGTTTGTCTAACGATGATACCAAAAACGGATATATCATTGATGGATTTCCTCGTAATATCATTCAAGCTAAATCTTTAGATTTGATGTTGGAGAAACTTAACAAAAACTTGGAAGGAGTTATACTGTTTGATATTGATTATAAAGAATTGATACAGCGTTTAACCGGTCGTCGCACCTGTAATAATTGCGGCGCCATTTACAACATTCATTCATCAATACCATTAATAAAAGATAATTGTAATCATTGTAACGGTAAACTATTCATACGTACTGATGACAATGAAGAGACAATTAGTAATCGCATAAAAATATATGAAAAACAAACTATTCCGTTAATTAATTATTACAATGAACAGAACAAATTTCATTCAATTCCTGGTACTGGAGATATCGATGAAATTGCTAGTACTGTTAGTGCACTTTTTGACAGAATTTAAATCACATATTTTTTATAAGTCCGATTCATACCCCCCCCCTAATGACTGAGAATAACGTTTCCTCCAAAGTATCATTTCAGAATAATGATTTTGATAGATGAATATATTGATATAAAAATTTACTAAAAAATAAAGAAGATATTCTACTTTCATCTTTTGTCAACGGGCTATAATTATGGCAATCATTATTCATCTCGCATTAATTATATTACCAGGATAAATAATTATCTTTGTTAATGTTCCATGTCATTGCCTAATGAAATATTCACTAAATTATATCAAGCAATGTAGATCTTATATAGCAGATTCAAGGTTGCTATTATGATTGAAATCCTCCAATCTAAAATTAGCAAAGATAGATAGTATCTCTATTTATTCAATTAACAATATATTATAGGTAACATAATATAGAAGAAAATAAAACTTATAGCTACCCCCCATCTTTAATGACTGCTAAGATATACTAGATTTATCAAAATAATGAGAGGCAATTCACCTGTACATCGACATGCAGACTGCAAAATTAACATCATATAATAAATAATAACTAAAAATACTACTAGGTTTAATACTTACATTACCATTGATGATAAGAATAAATATAAGTTAATATTGGACAATGCAGGTATACTTTTCCAACACCTTCATATGAGCGCTGGAGAAAAATATGGATGAAAATATCACCAATGTAACCGATAGGAATTTTAAAAGCCAAGTACTAAAGTCTATCTTACCTGTACTAGTAGATTACTGGGCTAAATGGTGCGAACCATGCAAAATAATTTCGCCTATCTTGCAGGAAATCAATGCTGAATATAAAAAAAAATTAAAAATTTGTAAACTTGATATCGATGAAAATCCAAAAACGCCACCTAATTATGGTATTCGTGGTATACCAACATTAATGTTATTCAAGAATGGTGAGGTTAAAGCAACCAAGGTAGGCATATTCACTAAATCTCAATTAACCGCATTTCTGGATGGAAATATCTGAGATAGGTATTATGAATTTTATAATTATAAGTAATCCATCAATCTATCAACATTTTCCTACATCAACGATTCATTAATTAAAAATTTAATTTTCCAAATAAGGAAGACGATTATCATCATTCATTAAAATATATAAACCTAAATCATATCTTCCATAAATATAAATGATTATGAGATGATAGATATCCTCACATCAATTAAAAGTTTAAACGAATCACAACGAAGAGCGGTAACCGCACCTTTAGGCCATACACGTATTCTTGCTGGCGCTGGTAGTGGAAAAACTTGTGTATTAGTACATCGCATTGCTTGGTTAATAGAATCACAAGGATACTCTCCTTCTAATATTTTAGCAGTGACATTTACCAATAAATCCGCTATGGAAATGCGCAAAAAAATAGAAAATATTTTGGGCTATCATATTGATGACATGTGGGTAGGTACATTCCATGGTCTGACTCATCGTGTATTACGCGCATATTGGAAAAATTCTAATCTTCAACAAAATTTTCAAATTTTAGATGGTGATGATCAACAGCGTATACTAAAGCGTATTGTTCGTAACATGGAAATTGATGTTACTAGATGGCCAGCTAAGCAAGCACAATCGTACATTAATGCCAAGAAAAATGAAGGACTGCGAGTCCATAACATCTATGTGGACAACGATCTTTATTCACAAAAAATGTTATTGATTTATAAGATATATGAAAAAGAGTGCCAACGTGCTGGAGTGATAGATTTTGGTGAAATATTACTTAGATGTCATGAGATGTGGAGTCGGTATCCAGACATCTTAGCCGTATATCAGAGGCGCTTTCAGCAAATTCTGGTCGATGAGTTTCAGGATACCAATACTGTCCAATATTCATGGTTACAACTACTTGCTGGTGATAGAGGACATTTATTTATTGTTGGTGATAACGATCAATCCATATATGGATGGCGTGGTGCAAGAATTAAAAATATTCAAGATTTTAATCAAAAGTACAAGGATACTACTTCTATTAAACTTGAACAAAACTATCGCTCCACAGGTAATATTTTAGCCGCCGCCAATGCTGTTATTTCCAATAATAGTAAACGCCCAAGTAAGAAATTATGGACTACAGATAAAGATGGTGATCTTATTCAGTTATATCAAGCACACAATGAACGTGATGAGGCCGCTTATATAGTTGAAAAAATTAATTTATGGTTAGATGAAGGAGGCAAACGTGCAGATAACGCCATTTTATATCGCTTAAACGCCCAAGCAAGGATGATCGAAGAAGCCCTATTACAAGCCAATATACCCTATTATGTATACGGTGGTTTATGTTTCTTCGAACGTGCCGAAATTAAGGATGTATTATCATATTTAAGATTAATATCCAATAGAAATGATGATGCGGCTTTTGAACGTATCGTGAATAAACCCACACGTGGCATTGGTGCATCTGCATTATCTCAATTGCGCCAATATGCCCATGAACAAAAATTAACCTTATGGCAATCAGCAGTTAAGATAATTAACTCCAATTCTATTTCTACAAAAAATAAGAATGCAATATCCTCGTTTTTGATCTTGATTGATTCGTTAGAGCCTAAAAATGACAAAACACCGCTGAATGAATTAACAGATTTAGTGATTGACAAAAGTAACTTACGAGTATATTTCTCCAAAGATAAGACGGAAAGAGGACAAGGCCGTACCAAAAACATAAATCAATTAATTGAATCTACTAGTAGATTCAATCGTCAAAAAGGGAATGAGCATATGTCGCTATTGAATGACTTCCTATCCTATGCCTCATTAGAAACCGGTGAAAAACTAACAGATCGATCAAAAGACTGTGTACAACTTATGACATTACACTCTGCCAAAGGCTTAGAATTTCCTGAAGTATTTATGATAGGCATGGAGGAAGGTATATTACCCAGGAATAAATTCAAAAATGATACGACAAGTTTATCAGAAGAACGTCGCCTCTGTTATGTGGGAATAACCCGCGCCAAAAAAATACTACACTTAATATATACGGAAACGCGTTATTTATATAAAAAAAAAATAACCCCTGTCCTATCGAGATTCATAAAAGAAATTCCGACAGAAAGATTAAGAAAAGTCTGTGCTAGAAAAAATATAGCTGATAACGGTAATACTCCAATAGTGAAATCATTTACCACATTAAATGAAACTAATCTTAAATCTGGACAACAGGTGCATCACCCAAAATTTGGCAGTGGTATCATCGTTGATACTGAGGATTCAAAAAAGAGTTTCCGTGTCAAAGTAAATTTTAAGAATGCCGGCAACAAATGGCTGGTATTAGATTATGCTAAGTTGAAAATAATTTAATTGATTTATGGCATAAAAATAAATACCGCATTAAAATAAACAATGACTAATTCACTATCACAATCAATATGGCATATTACATATTTGTATGTTTATTACCTACATATTTTTTATATTAAAAAAACGAACCACTCATAACTTTATCTCATACTGATCAATCATAAATCATAACTTATTAATGACAATCTTATGATAAATAATATTATACTAAATATATAATTAAAATCATACATACAGACTACAACGGACACGAGCAATACAGCAACATTATTTCATTTTATAAGTACCTCAGTAGAAAATATCTATGTACTCCGCTGTGGTTGAAAATGGCTGATTATAGATTCACAGTAAACGCATAAATAATACTTATCCCAATACCATAGACTTCTCACCAACAACAGCAGATCGATCGACCAAAATAAACTGGACAATTATTAAAACAAATAATATATAGTTACCATCATACTAGAACCATTTGCTAGATCATTTCATTCTAAATATACATATGTAGATCGTAGGCTCATTTCAAGATTATTTAATTTTAGACGTACCCCCCCTCCCACACTATAACAATACAACAACAATTAGATTACCATCATCCCATGATGCTAAACACTGTGTCATGATCAATTACAACAATAATTAATAAAGAAATCTTGAATCACAACGTATGTTTTGAACGTAAGGTATAGCCTGGTAAAAACTAAAACGTATATAAAACTACCTGAAAATGAGATTGTGACATATACCTAGGCATCTGAGATGCTGGCAAAAGCCATGAAAGAATATGCCCCCCCTATATTACATATTAAAATAATACCGTATAATTAAAGTATATTTATGTCAAATATCCTCTTAATCTATTAAAACTGTCATCTTTACTCATAATAATATTAAATAAATGGCGGCATCTTAAGACGTCTTTTGCGCATCCTGAATATTTACTAATTAAAACTTCTCAGATATGAAAGGCTTAATAATCTATTATTATTGTATATAAAATAACGTTATTGTTCTATGACCTACCGAATCCCAACTACACATCATTCATATAAAAATTGATCTAACTTACAAACTACCATAAATAAATATGACAGAGATCATAATAACCTGGACGCATCATATTAATAAACATTAGCTCCAAATAATTACTGATAGTCAGTGAGTATTTCAAATATATTTGCTCGTTGGTATTAAACTCATATCAACCATATTATGATAATAAATAATACTTAGAATGAAATATTTTATAACCAGCAAAAGCACCTGCGAAAATATTATAGGAATGACAATAAAAGTCAAACGAGGAATATATAAAACAACACTGTATACTTTTAATAACATTAAAAGCTGCAGCACATTACAGCATGAAGATGTATTATTGGATATTTCATATGCAAAATCTGATGTATGTATATGGATCAACCATCAGCTATAGGTATAAAAATATCAAATATGTCATCTGCTATAATTAACGCCACAAAAATTATGCATACTTATCTTTAATATCAATATACTACGTACGGCATGACACAAAGAACGATTAGGTCATATTACACGAATCGGTGTTTGCCGCATCTAAACACGGACTTAATTTATCAAATTAATTCCACATATAATTTCTAATGCTAACTAATAAATGCTATTTTAGTGATTAAACGCATAATCAATGAAATGAAATATAGATTAATATTAGATATATATTAACATATTTTATCCCTATGAATATTCTATTGCAGTTATTAAGTATTTCGCAAATCATCTTAACCTGAAATTGTTATTCTCATACTTACTCGTATATACCATAATCATACATGGCTGCTATTCCCACAAATATATTAGATTATATGAAATATCTTAAACTAAAATTTAAAGTCTTCATCTTAATATATATTTTCAACTAAAATATCCGGAAGGCTAAATAAATTTATATTATCAACCAAATAAGGCACACAGTACACCTTCATCAGAAATTAAGAGGAGTAATCAAGCATATGAAAATATGGAATATCATATAACATAGCATTAAATATTCAGCTTTTTTCCATCCAATTTATTAATTATTTTGACAAGATTGTATGAATACAAATGATATCGCGCTGAATATCAAGATATTATGTTTCCAATTTTCTAACAAGTCTGAAAAAGCACATTATTAGCTGCATTATCGAAGATATGATAAAAATAAATTACTGCTGTCAACTATAAATATAAAATATATCTTTAATTGTTTCAATCAGTACCATGGATATTAAACAACCAACAGCAATATATTATAATTATATATTTTATATCTCTCTACTATCAGTATGTGTATATGGATATAAATATTGAGGGCGCTAATTACCTTAATGTTCAGAAAATGTCCACTCTAGATCTAAGATCTTGAGAATGCAGATATGAAGATAACAATCAGTTCTATATCAAATACCAACCAGGTTATAAGCCTCAGTGTTAATGAGCTAAACTTAAAATATTATTAAAGGTAGAACTCGGTCGCATTATTTTATCTAATACAGCATCATCTAATAGATAATATCCTCCAATATCAATGGCCTCTCCCATGGCCATACTCAACTCTCCAACAATAGTATCTTCATTATCAACTAATGCCCTAGCAATTGGTATAAACTGATACCGTAGCTCAGCCTCATCAGTTTGTTCAGCTAAAGCTTGTGCCCAGTACATTGCTAAATAGAAATGGCTGCCACGGTTATCAAGTTGACCTAACCTTTTAGACGGCAATTTATTTTCTAATAATAGCTTGCCAATAGCGATATTAATGGTATAGGCCAAAATTTGAGCTTTTGTATTTTTCTGAGTTTCCCCCAAATGCCTTAAAGATAATGCCAAGGCCATAAATTCACCTAATGAATCCCAACGTAAATGATTCTCTGTTAATAACTGATGAACATGTTTAGGTGCTGAACCCCCAGAACCTGTCTCGAATAAACTGCCACCTTTAATTAATGATACCGTAGATAACATTCTAGCAGAAGTACCAACCTCTAGAATTGGAAACAAGTCAGTGTTATAATCACGTAAAACATTACCAGTAACCGAAATCGTATCCAACCCTTCACGCATACGTTTTAATGATAATACAGCAGCATCGGCAGGTGCCATAATTCTAATATCTAGACCGGACACATCACAATTCTGTAAATATGAATTAACTTTTTTAATTACTTCATGATCATGAGCACGGTTAGAATCTAACCAAAATATCGCTGGAATTTTTGATGAGTGTGCGCAATGAACTGCTAACTTCACCCAATTATTAATTGCCTTATCATTAGTTTGGCACATTCTGAAGATATTGCCCTCCTCCACTACAAAATTAAATATTTGTTTACCATTAAGATCAGCAACTATGATAAAACCAGATTTTGCTACTTGAAACGTTTTATCATGTGAGCCATATTCCTCCGCCTCATCTGCCATTAAACCCACATTAGAGATACTACCCATAGTTACTGGATCAAAGGCTCCATTTCGTTTACAGTCATCCACTACTGCTTTATAGACACCAACGTAACTACGATCAGGAATCATTGCTAATGTATCTTGATAATTACCATTTATATCGCACATCTTACCACCAGCACTAATCATCGCAGGCATAGAAGAATCAATAATTATATCTGACGGTATATGTAAATTAGTAATGCCCCTAGCCGAATCCACCATTGCCAAATTAGCTTGTTTCCCATAGGCAATATTAATATCAGTATCGATCTGCGAGCGTATTTCTAAATCACATTTTTCTAATTTACCATATAAATCACTAAGACCATTATCAAAGTTTACTTCCAATTTTTTAAATAATTCATCATATTTTTCAATTACATCTTTAAAAAATACCTTCACCACAAACCCAAAAATTATTGGATCAGATATTTTCATCATTGTTGATTTTAAATGCAATGAAAGCAAAATATTATTACGCTTTGCCTTTGCTATTGAGTTAGTGATGAAAGCTTGAAGGCTTTTTACCTTCATTTGAGTAGCATCCAATACTTCACCCGCTAATACTCGCATTGACTTTTTTAATACCATCTTATTACCATCTTGGTCAATAAAAATTATCGAAATAGAATTAGAATCATCAAATGTTGTAGATCTTTCACAGCCATAAAAATCATCAGAGTCCATATGAGAAATCTCTGTCGCTGAATATTCTGTCCACGTACCCATTGAATGTGGGTTATTACGAACATAATTTTTCACTACGATAGGAACGCGACGATCCGAGTTCCCTGTCCGTAATACCGGATTTACCGCTGAGCCTAGTACTTTGGAATAACGATCTCTAATTATCTGTTGTTTCCGATTGTGGGGACACTCAGGAAAATCTGGTATGCTATATCCCTTAGTCTGCAATTCGGCTATAGCTGATTTTAATTGCGGGACAGATGCTGATATATTCGGCAATTTAATAATATTAGCCGTTCGTTCTTGGAGCACCTTGCCCAAGAGAGATAAATAATCAATAATCCTTTGCTTATGCTGGATATTATCCGGAAAATTTGCGATAATTCTTCCTGCTAAGGAAAGATCATAGATTTCAAATCTTATGTCTGAATTTTTAGAAAACGCACGAATAATAGGCAACAAGGAATAACTTGATAATGCTGGAGCCTCATCAACTTTGGTATAAATTATTATTGACATTTTTTATTCCTCATAATATATACCCACAAGCATATACCCGATAAGTAATATGTTCCGCTGATGCTGAAATAATAAGTCACATTTTTCATACTAATGTCCAAAATTAAAGTATTATGCTATTTTGGTAATCACGATCACTATACCTGTGGTACACGAGAGTACCTAGATACATTAAATGTTACGATGAATAATATTCCATATGTGTGAGGCGCATAGCAAAAATATTGGTACACACATAAATAAGAAAATATTTATCATAGCCGATATTAAAGCACTAATAATAGATATTGATAGTCAACATAAATTTAGCCCTCTACAGACATTGCTTTTACAATGAGTCTTAAAATATTATGAGTTTAAAAATCACATGTATTTCAACCTCGCATAATCAATATAAAAATTACAAAGAATCACCATGCCTTAAAACACATAGCGAAAAATATTTCAAATTATTACCAAACTTTATAGATTGGTCTTCCATCCACTATTAGGTATTTAATCGTTATTAAAATTTTATTAGACCATTTTTTATCAGAAACATTTACCATAATGTTTCCAGCTGTAAAATAATGAAATAAATTTTATAATATCTTGGATAAATGTATATGTAACCATATTTTTAACATAAATATAATTTCCAAAATGCTAGGCAAATTGATACACAAATAATCATGCCAAATCTCTACCATAACATTATGAATTATCAACAATATAAAAATCTGTCCTTCAAACTTTTAATCAGTATAACGCATTTATAATGCGTTATATTGTTGCAAAATAAATTAATAATTTACATCTCAAAATATTTATATAAGTCATATTACTTACAGTACAAGATTGATAATAGCGATTATATGAAGAAACAGTTTTTCCAAACCACTATATTCATGTTTAAGATATATGCATATAGATTTTAGATTGCCATCATATTGATAAACATAACCATAATTTATGGGAATATTTTAGCTCTATATCATGCCATGATAAATAATTCTCAATTATAAAGAACATTATCATTGAAGCCTCAATAATTGGGGGAGTCGTATCCATGATAACGTACTACGTTATTGCTTGTCCCATATAAACAACTGAACCTACCTTAAATTTTCCTGGAAATTGTTTAAAATACCCTTCCTCCATTAATAACACCACCGTCGATCCCATGTTGAATCTACCAATTTCTTCTCCTTTATCTATAGTAATAGCTTTTTCGTCATGATATACCCAATGTCTAATCTTATCTCCATAACAAGGCGTTATTTTACCATGCCATGAGATTTCCATGCTACCAACAAATATTGCTCCCACTAATACTAATAAGATCAAGCCAAAATTAGTCTCAAATACAGTAACGACTCGCTCATTACGAGCAAATAGATGGGGCACCATCTTGACCGCCCTTGGGCTGACAGAAAATAATTTGCCTGGTACATAAATCATGCTTCTCAATCTACCCGTCAGAGGCATATGAATGCGATGATAATCACGAGGTGCCAGATAGATGGTAGCGAATGGGCAATTTATAAATTTTTGGGATAAGAGTTGATCCCCAGCTAATAATTCAAGAACGGTATAATATCGACCCTTAGCTTGAACCATTTGTCCCGACTCAATTTTGCCAATCTGACTTATAGTCCCATCAACAGGTGAGACCATAATATTATCACCATCAGCAATATGTCTTACGCCAGCTCCTAGCTGTCTAGTAAAGAAGGCATTGAAACTAAGATAAGACCCTATATCAGACGCCTCCGTATCTGCTATATTTATTTTATATATTCTGATAGTAAAATGAATCAAAATATTTTTAACCCATCTTAATTCACTACGAGTTAATGCATGAATTAACATAGATAAAACATGCTGCGGGATAAGATATTGTAAAAAAGTCACCGAATAATCCCATGCTGTCATCCCAATATCCTTCTTATTATTCATCATTTAGTTGATCATCATATGAAATCAATTTCACCAAGGCATATCCCACTCATAGATTTATTATTGTATCAAACTCAGCCACTAAAATGACAAAATTAAATAGATAAATTTTAGAAATATTATGTGCATGAATAACAAGACAATTACCTTCATTTTATATCGGAATAAACAAAAAGATATTTAATCACAAAATAAATACTGCTCACATTACATCAATTAGATGGACAACTGATATCATAATATAAGAAAGCTACACATAATAAATTTTAGATGTCTATGCATAATTAATAGCCTATTATTAGACATAATCTATATAATAAAAATTGTACAAAGTTTTGAATTATGGTCAATTGTCAATATGGCTAAATTAAAAAATGACATTTAAGTCGTATAATATTATGATGGTTAGTTATTTTCTTTATCCTAAAATCAGATTCTGGATTTATAAAAAATAATTTTTATATCACATGATTTTGAGAATAGTAAAATTATTTAGGATATCTCACGAATAATATCAGAATCTTATGTTTTACAAAATTTTATCAAAACAAAGAATTGTTCATGATTTTCTCTGATCTAAGCTTCATCATGATATCATACTAACCAGATCGAACTGGTGGAAATAACTTTAAAGAATTTATGAATAGACAATCATCTTTCAACTATGAAGAGCTATTGCAATGCGGTTATGGAGAAATGTTTGGCCCTGGCAATGCCCAATTACCCACCCCTAATATGTTAATGATGGATCGAATTAATCACATCGCAAACGTAGGGGGCGAATATGGTAAGGGTGAAATAATTGCAGAATTAGATATTAATCCTAATTTATGGTTTTTTAATTGTCATTTCTCGGGAGACCCAGTCATGCCCGGCTGTCTAGGTCTTGACGCAATGTGGCAATTAGTTGGCTTCTTCCTAGCATGGAATGGTCATTCTGGTAAGGGCAGGGCTTTAGGGGCTGGTGAAATAAAATTTTCTAGCCAAGTCTTGCCAACAGCAAAAAAAGTCACCTACAAACTTCACCTTAAACGAGTTATTTCGCGTAAATTAGTATTGGCTATTGCTGATGGAACGGTATCAGTTGATGGTAACGAAATCTATACAGCTAAAAATTTACGTGTCGGCTTATTCAAATTTACTGATAATTTTTAGGATTAGATAATGAGACGTGTTGTAATCACAGGTTTAGGTATTACTTCTTGTTTAGGCTTAGATACCGATACAGTTACTGAGTCCTTACGTAAAGGAAGATCAGGTATTAAATTTCAACAAAAATATGCTGATGCTGGCATTCGTAGTCATATTGCAGGTTCAGTAGATCTTAATTTTAAGGAATATATTGATCGAAAAATACTTAGATTTATGGGTGATGCCGCTGCATATGCATATATATCCATGAAACAAGCAATTCAAGATGCCTGCTTAACGGAAAAACAGGTATCTAACCCCCGCACGGGATTAATAATGGGGTCGGGTGGAGCCTCCTCATCAAATCAAGTAAAAGCGGCTGATATTATGCGTGACAAGGGATTGCGTAGAGTAAGTCCATATGCTGTTACACAGGTAATGAGTAGCACAACATCAGCCTGTTTAGCAACTCCATTCAAAATTAAGGGAGCTAATTATTCGATGTCATCAGCCTGTGCGACTAGTGCACACTGTATAGGTAATGCTATGGAACAGATTCAGCTGGGCAAACAAGATATAATATTTGCTGGGGGGGCAGAAGAGGAGCATTGGACTATGAGTTCATTGTTCGATGCGATGGGCGCTCTATCAACAAAATACAATAATACACCAGATAAAGCATCACGTGCTTATGATGCTGACCGTGACGGCTTTGTAATTGCTGGTGGTGGCGGCGTATTAGTTGTGGAAGAATATGAGCATGCTAAAACTCGAGGTGCCAAAATCTACGCCGAACTGACTGGATATGGCGCGACCTCGGATGGTTATAATATGGTTGAACCATCGGGTGATGGTGCCATCCGATGTATGAAATTAGCAACAGCCACCGCAGATACTAAAATTGACTACATTAATGCTCATGGCACTGGAACACCCATTGGAGATTTGATAGAATTGAGAGCCATTAAGAAAGCATTTGGCAATGATATCCCTGTTGTTGGATCTACTAAATCTCTATCAGGACACTCATTAGGTGCAGCAGGAGTACAAGAAGCTATTTATTGCTTATTGATGATGCAGAATAATTTCATAGCAGCTTCAGCTAATATCGATAATTTAGATCCCAAGGCTGAAGGTATTCCCATTATCCATGAATGCATAGATAGTCCAGGGCTAAAAACAGTCATGTCAAATAGTTTTGGCTTTGGTGGAACTAATGCCTGCTTATTATTTGAAAAACTGAACCATTAAATTCAATTTTAATTAGTATTAGACTAAATGGTACATTCAACTTACGGTCATAGTTAAATATATTTGACGCAGACAAAGACCATATTAATCCTGATATTTAATCAAAGTAATTGTTCAAGTAAAACTGAAAGCAAAAAATATGAATATTACGATATTCATCTACACCCCGGATGCATCACAATAATTTGCAGTGAATCTATTAGGTAAAAATCTACTATCAAAAATGACACTCTGCAGTAGGAGCAGTACGTCAAGTAATCAATAACCCGATAAATACAAAAATATTGGCCTCTATGAGAGGAGGGAAACGTTAAATGAAATTATAAGAATTGATTTTATTAATTGCCTTATTTAAAGCCTCAATAACATAAATTTGGTATCTAATATAACCAGATCATTCCACGAACAAAATTTTAATAATATACATGACCAGCGATATATCGATGTGTAAAATTATAAATATAATATACATATAGAGTTATGCAAATGACTTCAATTACATATAATATAACTAAAATTACAACTCATATAATTAAACAAAACTATATAATTGCATGCCTGTACATTGCACTAACAAGCCATATAATTATCCACTCATTGGTGGCTAAAATATTACACTACCCTTATGACCTATCGCCGACAGACAAGAAGAGCGAGCCACAATTAAATATTCCATCAATTGGATAATGATCCCTTAGCAAAATAAAATTAATTCTCACAAATATCCCATAATAAGATAATTCACTCAAAATAACTATTAATTAAGATAAAAACTCACAGACAAGAAGACTGAAAAACACTCAAATAAGATCAACAAGAACTAACACTGATATTTCCGGAACAATTTTAGAAAGGGATAATATCCTCGCAAAAATTGTTGTCAATACTAAATATTAAGTGATCAGACCTTTTATTAAGGACAATATCAAAATTGCTGCTGAAGTTAATATAGATAAATATAGACATTATCAATCACTTGAAAAATTATGATACAGTTAAGATACGGCAGATTATAGTAAAAAAGTATTTGTCAAGACGATGCTTAAATAAATAATTTAGATGATCATTAGAACAAATTGAAAATATTAGTTGATAAAACTTACTATTTTGCCAGTCCTAAATATTTTTAAACTTTTGTAGATAAAGCTTGCCTATCGCCACAATAGAAGCAATGATATACGGCCTTTATTTAATGCACTGATTAATAAAATTTGAAATCTTTGTCAATAAACATATCAAAAAATGTTTATAAGATAATGGTTCTCTTTACTTGCTTGGCATAATTACCAAGTTTATTGCTTTATTCATAGATTGTTTATGTCTTCAATTTTTCAACACTTTTATTCCTTTTATTTTATCGATTTTAATACAAAGGTTCATAACAATATATTGTTAAACTTTAAATCTACGTTTATATGTTGTAATTTTATTGATTATGTTGTTGTTGATTATACATTAAATTTATTATTACGATAAACATCCTAATATTTTATATCGAGAAATCGAGATCAACAAACCTAAATTAATTTAATAGATGTTATTATTTATTATCAAGGGATAGTGACCTTTGGTTACTGAAAATCATAATGATCTTTTTAATATGAATAAGCAATAAAATAAATAATTTGTACACTCGCCTATCACAAGGATGCAAATAAGATCAGAAATATACAGTTAAAGTTTTATTAAAAATAATATAATATTTATCTAATTGCTATGCTCAAAAATGAAATTTTATCTAAAAACTTCTAATAAATTTACTGATCATGTTATTAAAGTTCATCATAATTTTCACCTACATTTAAGAATGATAGACTTGATCGTAAAGTCCATGATCACATAATTAAAATTATCGAAGCAACATTATATTATATAAACTCTTAATCCAAATGAAGATGCCATCACTAAATAACAAATTTAGCGTATCATGCACGACAGCAACCTATAAGGTATTATTATAATAAGGAAGATATTGAACATTTAGTTCCGGTAAAAACGACTTATGCAGAACATCAAATCATTGTCTCAGTACAACATACAGTATATATTTTATTGGGTATCTGAATGAAATATATATCATGTTAAAAATTGATAACAGCTTTTGGATACCCCTCCTATCCCCCTCCCTAATGCACTAATCTCCACATCACATATAGAACTAAGATTAATTATTCGGAATAAACTCATACATATAATATAAAAATATTTAAAATGCTTAATATGAAACGGCAGATTACATAACAGTTTATTTTGGCTCGGACAAATATTACCTAATTATATAGGACGCTTCCAAACTTTACATACTCATGAAATAGGTTGTACTGTACAAATTAGATATCTCAAACAATAACATACTTTAAAAAATAACAAATTTGGGGGGGCTTACTACAATAAGATTGTACCTGATCCAATATTATTTAAGTACACTAAACATACTGGAATCTCAAACCTATATTAATATTCCTAAACAACATGCGTTAAATAAAAATTTCACCAATACTGGTAATTAATTATTTCTCTATATGAGAGAGCATACACTAATATCACACTATATATTTAATACTCAAGAATAAATAAGTCATATTATTATATCTATAGTTATTCGCATATAAGAAAAAGATCATTAGCGATACAATTGCCCTATTTATTTACCATAAAGATTGTCGGAATACCTATAAGTCACAAATATATCGATCAACTAGATAATATAATTATCTTCTTGATTTTAAATAACCGGATGCGTTTTCAATGAGGACTAAAATTTAGAAATGAAACATATAAATTTCACATAACCCAATAAATGAGGTGATATTTAGTTGTGAAGTCAAAATTATTATAATATTCACTCAGTTCACTGAACGATGAATACGGTCCCTTACTAATAATCTCTATATAAATATGCGGTAGGTTAATAGCCTTAAATGTATACTATTAATAATAATTCAAGATATACACTGTAAAGATAATCGAGAATCCATCTACGATATATTTGTTTGGATCTTATGAAGATCATACATCCAAGTGATGCTCATCTATGATGGTATATTAGATTTTAATGAATTGTATGCTAGGACCTTAATAATTTGACATTCCATAATCAGGTTGTACATTTTATATAATACTTATATATCAGTGATATGAGACTTGAAGATATAACGCCAAACATTATACCAATGGATCTAATTGACGATATTCTTTTAAAAAAGCATTAACTTTATCTTTAATTTGAGAAATATTTTTATTAAGATCATAACTCTTATTATTTCGCAAACTAATAAGATCATGCGCTAAATTTAAGCCCGCCATTACAGCAATACGATCTAAACCGATCACCCTACCAGTAATCTTTATCTTCTCCATATTTTCATGTAACATATATGCAGAAGCTAATAGAGATTCTTCTTCTTCTTTCGAGCAAGAAATTTGATATTCCTTATTCAAGATATTGACATTAACTGAAGCATTCATCATTCGTTATCCAATTGTTTTAGACGGGCAAGCATAGTTTCTATACGACTACGCGCTAAGTCTGTTCTTTTTACTAACTTTGCACGCTCAGTTAGCCAAGCGATCTGCCGCGTTTTAAGTAATATATTTTCTTCATACATCAATCTACTTATATGAAGTAGTTCATCAATTTGTAGTTCTAACTGTTTAATTGCATTTTTTTTCATTAATATTAGATTCTTGAATATGCAAAAATAATACTTCACTATGTCATCCACCACACAGTGGGTCAACAACTATCATAAATATATTTATTAAATTATAGGTTCTATCATTATGAATCAATTATATTTTCCATTCTTTACAAATATTGAACCAATAAAAGATGTAGATCAATATCCAGGCAGTGCTCCAGCATTGCAAAGTGCATTATGTGGTCTATTGTGTATGGATTCACAAGCTAACCGCACTACTTGGTATAAAGGATTATTTGAAGATCTTTGCCCTAATAGGGATGAAATAATAAAATTAACCGCATTATTTGATCAAACTGTAAAAGAATTAAATAGTATAAATTTTAACTTTAAGCTTAAATTACCAAATGATGACGAACCATTATCTTCACGAATTATCGCAATTTCGGATTGGTGCAAAGGGTTGATTTTTGGCTTAGATATATCGCGACTAATTAAAGGCACTGAAATTTCTCAAAATTGTCAAGAATATATAAAAGATATCGTTCAAATTAGCCAAATCAGTAATATAAATGTTCAAGATAATAATGATACAGACACTAATCTTGAGAATATAGCTGAATATTTGCGTATAGGTCTATTTTTACTATACGAAGAACTGCAACCTTTAAGTTTACAAAAAAAATAATTCGGCCCAACAAGATGAACAGAAAAGAGTTTGCTAAGCGCCGTCAACAGCTAATTAACATTATGGGCGAAAATAGTATTGCTATTTTGCCTAATACTAAAGTTAAAATACGTAATAATGATATCAATTATATTTTTAGAAGCGATAGTAATTTTTATTATCTGAGCGGCTTTGATGAACCAGAATCTGCACTTGTCATCATACCAGGCAGACCTAATGGGGAATACATTATATTTTGTCGCAAACCAGATCCACATAAGGAGCTCTGGAATGGACATTATACCGGACAGAAGGCTGCTATGGAACAGTACGGNGCCGACGATTCCTACCCATATTCGGAGCTCAATAATATAGTGCCTACCTTATTAAGAAATAAAACTAAGATCTTTTATATGATTGGAAACGCACCTACCTTTGACCAATATATGGCAAGATGGCTCGATAACCTACGTGATAAATCACATCGATGTATGGATTCATCTATAAAGATTATTAAACTCAGTCAAGTGCTAAATGAACTTAGGATATATAAAAGTAGTGCTGAAATAAAAGCTATGCGCACAGCAGCAACCATATCTGTACAAGCTCATATTCGTGCAATGAAATCTATTCAAATAGGTAAGTGGGAATATCAAGTTGAAGCTGATATCATGCATGAATTCATGAGAAATAATTGTCAATCTCCTGCTTATCCATCCATCGTAGGCAGCGGCAAGAATGGATGT
The DNA here is from genome assembly GCA_013215805.1 of Piscirickettsiaceae bacterium. Taxonomy (GTDB): domain Bacteria; phylum Pseudomonadota; class Gammaproteobacteria; order Nitrosococcales; family Methylophagaceae; genus 41-12-T18. The sequence goes on along the minus strand of JABSQM010000001.1, from coordinate 13,189 downwards.
ATATTGCACTATATCAAAAATAATAGCCGTATCAAAGATAAAGATCTTATATTGATCGATGCAGGTGCTGAATTTGATTATTATGCAGCCGACATTACACGTACATTTCCAGTGAACGGTAAATTTACGACTACACAGAAAGCTTTGTACAGCCTAATACTTGATGCCCAAAAAGCAGCAATCTCAAAAGTCAGGCCAGGGAATCACTGCAACCAGCCGCATGAAGCTGCCGTTTTAATATTAACCCAAGGCTTAATACATCTAGGATTACTCAAGGGTAAAATTAAAACCTTAATTAGAAATAAACGATATTGTGATTTTTACATGCATCGCACAAGCCATTGGCTGGGTATGGATGTCCATGATGTAGGTGATTATAAGATAGATGGAAAATGGCGTTTATTAAAAAAAGGCATGGTACTTACTATCGAACCAGGTTTATACATTCGCGCCCCTAACTCCATTTCCAAAAAATGGCATTTTATAGGCATTCGTATCGAAGATGATGTACTAGTAACTAAAACTGGACATGAAGTACTTACTCAAGACGCACCTAGAGAAATAAAAGAGATAGAAGATCTTATGGCGAAAACAAAATATTAATATGACAAAAACTACGGACTATGATTTAGTAATCGTCGGTGGGGGCATAATTGGCGCTAGTCTTGCCGTTGCATTAAAAAACAGCCCCCTGCGCATAGCTATAATCGAAGCTATTTCAGATAAATCAAACCAACAACCTAGTTATGATGATCGAGGCATTGCTTTATCCTATTGTTCACAACGTATATATGAAGCCATAGGACTATGGGATAAGTTTGCATCTAAAAGCACCCCGATAAATAATATTCACGTTTCAAATCGTGGTCATCTGGGTGTAACACGCTTTTCGGCACAACAAGAACATGTACCAGCCTTGGGACAAGTAATTACAGCCCGTGAAATGGGACAAATATTACACCAAGAAATTAAGACACAGGATAATTTAGTCATTATTTGCCCGGCCATGGTCGTCAATCTTGAAAAATTTAACGATTACGTTGAGCTAGAAATTAATAATCATCAAAGATATTCGACAAAGCTATTAGTCGCAGCAGATGGGGAAAGATCCACGATTCGTCGTTTGCTAAACTTAGGTGCATTTGAACATGATTATGCACAAACCGCAGTGATTGCTAATATTACAACTGAACGTACACATCAAAACTGGGCCTATGAACGTTTTACTGATACTGGAACTATTGCCTTACTACCAATGTCTAAAAATAGGTGCAACCTAATTTGGACTGTGAAATCAAATAATGCTATTGACCTACTCAATGTGACAGAATACAAATTATTGGAACAACTGCAGAATTATTTTGGCTATCGCCTTGGAAAATTCATTAAAGCCAGTCAACGTAACAGCTATCCCTTACGTCTAATCAAATCAGATCAACCCATACAGCACCGTATCGTATTGATTGGCAATGCTGCTCACAGTGTACACCCTATTGCTGGACAGGGACTTAACCTAGGTGTAAGAGATATAGCTGCCCTTGCAGATATAGTTATTTCAAAAAATGATGATTGTGGTGATGCTCGCCTCTTATCTACCTACAAGAAATGGCGTTTAAACGATCAAGATAATATCATTAAAGCTACGGATATATTGGCAGATATATCTAGCAATGATAATTTGATATTAGGCCGTTTACGGGGTGTAGCCCTAAATTTGGTGGAATGCCTACCCCCTCTAAAACATTGGTTAGCAAATAAAAGTATGGGACTAACTTACAAACAACCTCGATTAGGCAAAGGTATATCATTATGAATCATCATTATGATGTAATTATTGTTGGTGGAGGTATGGGAGGTACAATACTAGCCATAGCTTTAAGCGAACGGAATGAATTAAAAATTGCTTTAATAGAAGCACATTCACCTCCAACCCTGAGAGAAGGAGATACAACAGAACTAAGAACCAGCGCCTTAACCCATACCAGCGAAATATTACTCAAAAAATTAGAAATTTGGCCGCTGCTAAAGCACAATAGAATTAGTCCCTTTAGTAATATTAAAGTTTGGGAAATCAAATCCCACTTATTGCATTTTGACTCTGCTGAAATTGGAAAACCAATTTTAGGTAATATTATCGAAAATAAAAATATTCAATTAGCCAGCCTAAAGCTCTGCCATCAAAGAAAAAATATTGAATTTTTATGTCCAGTTAAACCTGTAGGTCTCAAAGAGAATATATTGAAACTAAATAATGGCAGTGCCGTTACTGCTGATCTGATTGTTGGTGCAGATGGGGAACACTCTTCATTGCGTAGTTGGAAAAATATTCAGGTACATGGTTGGAATTATCATCAATATGCTATTGTTTGTATTGTGACTACTGAAAAACCACATCAGAGAACAGCCTGGCAAAGATTTCTTACTGAAGGACCATTAGCATTCCTTCCATTAACAGATGAGCATCAATGTTCTATCGTATGGTCAAATTCCAGAACAAAGGCAGAACTACTATATAAAATGGATCAAGATACATTCAAGGCAACACTAGCCGAATCATTTGAGCACACCTTAGGAAATATTACCGATATCCAAGAACGTGCAATATTTTCTTTAAAGCTACGCTATGCCGATCACTATGTTGAGCCAGGTTTCGCATTAATTGGTGATGCTGCTCATACTATTCACCCACTTGCTGGCCAAGGTGCTAATTTAGGATTATTGGACGCTGCCACCTTAGCTATGGTCGTAAAATTAGCACATCATAAAGGCCGAAATATTGGCGATTTACACACCTTGAGAAAATATCAAAGGCGCAGACAAAATGATAATCTATCTATGCAGTTTACTATGGATGCCATACAACGAATATTTGGCTCCAGATTCGAACCCATAAGATTAGTAAGACGCCTCGGGCTCAAAACAATTAATCGTAGCAGCTTATTAAAAAATATACTAATGCAACAGGCATCAGGATATCGTCTCACCACACCAGATTTAACATCACATGACTAAAGAGCAATTATAGGCCTAATGTATATATTAAGGCTACCACCAAATCAACTACTAAATAACAATAATTTCATTGGCAACTTGTTACTCTAAATTAGAACATTTACGTGAATGATATATAATTATAACTGCTTACCTACCATCTCCAAATTATTGAAAAGATATGATTATTACAATATCATCAATGAAAGATTGAATGCCATAATATATAAATTTCAACATTAATTTCTTATTTTACAGCAACAAACATTACATGAGCACTATCTATGATAATAAATGTATCTAATATTGCCGCGATTCATCCTAAATAATAAATAAGATAAACTAATATTAGTAAGGCGCTACTAAGATAATGCATCTAATTTTAAGCAAGTCATAAGCCTACATGTATGAAATATTGTGAGACAAATTATTAGCCACCGCCCTTGAAATGAGAAAAATACGAACTCCTTATGTAAATTTAGATATGAGTCTATTTAATATTTACAAATCCTATAAATTAGGATATAAAAATGGCGGTTACACATTATCTCCGCTAAATTTCATGCTATCAACACGACGTGAACAATCTACTGAGGCTGTGGGTTTCCCTTGCCAACCAATTAACATAGCTCAGCTATAATATATCAATCTCAACATTGCAGTAAGGTATAACGTGAAAATACACGACAAAAATAGATAATACATATTACAAATTGTGGAAAATGATCATTAAAAAAATTTGGCCTAACAAACTTCAATGCAAAGTGTATCAGTTAGATAACCAACTGAGCAGTACGAATAAAATATACCCGTATATATTATTCGATGAATATAAAATCAAGGCATAATAGATCAAATACGATATAAAATAAAAATAGCCAAAATATTTTATTGTATTGTAAATCACTTAAATGTTATGCATTAAAAGCAAAAAATAGGAGGGATAAATATTATTTTTGCTGCATATAAAATTGTTCACATGGACGAACATGTCTATTTTTCAGTTTTTTCTCACCATGAAAGGATTATCTCCCTGTTTAAACTCAATTTTTATAGGTGTGCCACGCAAATTAAGTGCCTTACGAAAGGTATTTTCCAAATATCTACGGTAATTATTCGGCGTGAGATATGTTTGATTGCCATGGATGATAATACGTGGAGGATTTTTACCTCCAAGATGGGTATAACGGAATTTGATTCTACAGCCATGTACTAATGGCGGCTGATGTTCAGCTACAGCATCTTCTAATATCTGAGTAAGCTTTGATGTTGAAATATCAGACATGGCAGATGCATAAGATTGTTGCACAGATTTAAACAACGAATTAATTCCCCTACCATGTAAAGCAGAAATAAAATGAATATTGGCAAATGTTAAGAATGGTAAGCGCCGTTTAATGTTATAAGAGACCCATGAACGATCTGAGCTTTTCACCTTATCACATTTATTACTCACAATCACTAATGCACGTCCGCTATCGATAATCAAACCCGCAAGACGAAGATCTTGCTCTACTATACCTTCACAGGTATCTAGCATTAGAATAACCACATTAGCATTGTGTAAAGATTGAAGAGCCTTAACTATGCTAAATTTTTCCAGCATGCCAGATACTCTAGAACGCCGGCGTATGCCAACAGTATCAATTAATATATAATGGCTACCATCTTTTTTAAAGGGGATATATATGCTATCACGAGTTGTGCCGGGTTCATCAAGAGCGATAACACGTTTTTCACCTAAAATTTGATTAATTAATGTTGACTTGCCCACATTTGGACGACCTAATACGGCTAAGACAATATGATTATCTTGTATTAGTTCATCGCTATCTCCTACATCAGTATGATGTGTAGCAGAAACAATACTAGGATGCTTAATCTTCAAAACATCTATTAAATCTACAATACCCCTCCCTTGAGTAGCTGAAATAAACTGAGGTTCACCTAAACACAAAGAGTAATATTCCGATACAGATACTACACTTTTCTTACCCTCAGTTTTATTGATAACTAATAGTACAGGTTTGCCAATATTAAGTAACTGCTGAGCTAATATCTCATCTAATGGAGATACGCCCATAATACCATCGACTAAAAATAAGATGAAATCAGCTTCATCAATTGCTAGATGAGCCTGTTGTCTTATCTGATTAGATATATTATCTTCCTGTTTAGTCAAACCGCCGGAATCAATTAATATAAAATCACAGCTATTTATTTTAGCCGTGCCATATATTCTATCTCTGGTTACACCATGATAATCAGCAACAAGTGCGTTACGATTTTTAGTTAATCGATTGAATAATGTAGATTTACCAACATTCTGTTGTCCAACTAAAGCTATAACAGGTTTCATACTCTCACATTCTCAGAGCTGTCAATGTACCATTAAAGGAGATAACATACACCACATCACCTATAATGATAGGCCTGTTAATAATAGCATTATTAGATACTTGTAATCTAAAAACTGGTCCGCTATTTTCCCTAGACATCACATGCACATGACCTTCAAGGTCTCCAACTAATATATTATCTTCAATAACGATCGGAGCAGTAATTTTTCTACCTAATAGATCAGAGTATTGCCAAATCAAATCACCTGCATCATCATCCAATGCCCAGATGTGATCATTAGTATCGCTTATGTATACAGCATCATGTACTACTGCATCTAACCCCACATGCGATGGATATTCTCTCATCCATAATCTATTACCATTATCAAGATCAGTCACAATAACATTGCCATTACTAGAAACCACATAGACTCTACCATCTCTAATTACCGGAGTTACGTCAATATCAACAATACGCTCTAACACTGTTTCCCCGTCAGGGATAGAAATCTCTTTATCCCAAATAATCTCGCCATCAATAATAGATAATGCTATTAATTTGCCATTCGCATAACTAGCGATCACCTTATTATCAACCATAACAGCAGCACTTGTTCCTCGTAAACTTAATGAGGGTACAGAACACCGATAGCTCCATAGTATGGCACCATTATTTGCAGATAAACCAGTTAATTGACCATTGGAACTTTGTGCAACCACAATATCATGTGATCCTTTTAGAGGAGTCAGTATTTCGCCGCTCAGACTATTTCTCCAGAGTAACTCACCATTAGTCTCATCTAATGCAAGTACTTCACCATCCATGCTTCCTACCAATATTAGCCCATCATACCCTCCACCTACTCCTGAAATAATAGGAATATTTAGTTCTACCTGCCATAATAGGTGTCCAGTTAACTGCTCATAACTGCTTACTTCACCCTCATTACCAATCGCAAAAATCATTTTACCCTGTGACCACAGGCTAATATTCTTATAAATACTTGATCTATCACCAATGTCCATTCTCCATAAAATGGTAGGTTTAGACGTCCACATATAATGTGACAGTAATGCATGTTTGGAAGTGTCATGATGTTTCTTCCGCAACAGCATACTCAAAGTATCTGATGCAGCACACGCCAACAAGATAGATGACATCAAAATAATAAGCACTAATTTATAACATCTCATTATCATTCCCTACAGCCATATCATCTATCTTCATCTTCAAAAGTACTAGACGTGAATCTTCCTCAATCAATACCGATGTTGCATTCTGGTAAGCATCTAGAGCTTCAGTAAATTTCCCCTGTTCTCCGGCTATATCTCCTCGTAATTCTGAAAATAACGATAGAAAACTCGCTGAACTTGATTCATCAATCAAGGACGAGGAAACCACAAGATCATCTTCGGCCATACATATTTTTGCTAATCGTAATAATGCTATTTCTATATGACCAGTTAATATAGCATTGGATATGATCCACCTTAGATAAGATTTAGCGGCCTCACTATCACTATTTAATGTCAACCTAACCATCTCAAAACTTGAAAAAACGGCATAGGGTGTCGATGAAAATTGACTTAATAGTAATTGATGCTTGTCTTCGGCATCGATTCTTCTTCCTTCGGCAACAAAATTAGTTACTTGCTGATATATATTTGACGCGTTTTCCAGCTGCATTTTTTGATGATCTAGCCAATAGCCACCAACCAAAATGACTGCTATTCCTAATATACTACCGGCGATAACTGAATAACCATTCCCATACCACCACCTCCTTATATTTTCTCCTTTTTCATCATCTGAGATATAAATATCCATGAATAAATTTCCTAAAAACTTTTCTGCAATTCAGAAATTAACCTTACAGGTTTGGTCTAATTAAAATCAATTATACATAATTATATTATGATAGTATCTATAATATGTATTATTATAGATAAAGTTTAACATTCACGCGATAATACATGGAACTCTACATGTGTATATGTAATATCCACAGAAATATATATCAATATAATTATCTATTTTAGATTTAATCTCCAAATAAGGTAGCGGTCGGCTGGTTCATTTAGAAACTAACTATAATTTTATAAGGAAAAATCGTGCAAAGCTCTACAGATGTACTTTTTATAGTATTAGGCGCTATTATGGTTCTAGCCATGCATGCTGGATTCGCATTTCTAGAGGTTGGTACTGTTAGAAAAAAGAATCAAGTTAACGCTCTTGTTAAGATTATCATGGATCTTTCAGTATCTACAATTGCATATTTTTTTATAGGTTATGGCGTTGCCTATGGTATAAATTTCATGAAAGCTGGGCCTTTATTAATTGAAGACAATGGCTATGCCCTCGTTAAATTTTTTTTCTTATTAACTTTTGCTGCTGCCATACCTGCCATTGTTTCAGGTGGCATTGCCGAGCGAGCTAAATTTTATCCACAATTAATTGCAACCTTTTTTTTAGCTGGTTTCATATATCCATTCTTCGAAGGTATTAGTTGGAACGGATCCTTTGGAATTCAAGATTGGCTTGAGGACAAATTTGGAGCCAATTTTCATGATTTTGCTGGTTCAGTAGTAGTTCACGCCGTTGGTGGATGGATTACGTTAGCGGCAGTGTTGTTCTTAGGACCACGCTATGGGCGCTATGGAAAGCATGGTGAAATTTTCTCTCACCCTCCTTCAAATATTCCTTTCCTGGCTTTAGGAGCATGGATTTTGACGGTTGGTTGGTTTGGATTTAATATCATGTCAGCCCAAAAAATTGACGGCATTAGTGGACTGGTGGCCATCAACTCTTTGATGGCCATGGTAGGTGGCACATTAACGGCCTGCTTAGCAGGACGTAATGACCCTGGTTTTGTTCATAATGGCCCTTTGGCAGGCTTAGTAGCTATATGTGCTGGCTCGGATATTATGCATCCACTTGGCGCATTAATGACAGGTAGCATTGCAGGAGCCTTATTCGTCTATTGCTTTACCTTAACTCAAAACAAATGGAAAATTGATGATGTATTAGGTGCATGGCCATTACATGGCCTATGCGGTGTTTGGGGGGGCATTGCGGCCGGTATCTTTGGGCAAATTCACCTTGGAGGTCTTGGGGGGGTGAGCTTAGCTTCACAATTAATTGGCACAACCCTAGGAGTTATCATTGCATTTACTGGTGGAGTCATAATTTATAGTTTTTTGAGAAAGTTCACGGGTTTAAGATTATCTAAGGAAGAACAGCATAATGGAGCAGATCTAACCATACATAAAATCGGTGCAACACCTGCTAATGACTAAATTCCTAATAATAGCTACCTAATAATGCCTCCCTGTTGCTCATCTAAAAATTTAATAACAAGACTTAATTCTAGGTCTTGTTCATCCATACATTGGAGCTTTTGCTCCGCCTCTTCTATTTGCAATCCAGATCGATATATTAACTTGTATGCCTTACGGATATTTCTAACCTGTATATCACTAAAATTTCTACGCCTTAGACCTTTCACATTCACACCGATAGCTTTAGCCATATGACCCGATACTAATACATAAGGTGGAATGTTTTGTGAAATAACACTACCCATGGCACTAAAAGTATATGAACCTATGTAGCTGAATTGGCTGATTAATGTAAAGCCACCCAAAACAACAAAATTATCTACAACTACATGACCAGCTAAAGAGGAATTATTTGCAAATGTATTATTATTACCAATAATACAATCATGAGCAATATGCACATAAGCCATAATCAAATTGTTGTTACCCATCTTTGTTAGCCCACCACCTTGGACTGTACCTCTATTAATTGTGCAATTCTCGCGTATTACGTTATCGTCGCCAATTTTAAGAAATGTCTCTTCATCAGAAAATTTTTTATCTTGTGGAGTTCCTCCAATCGATGAGAATTGATAGATCTTATTATTCTTGCCAAGATAGGTTGGTCCATTAATAACAACATGTGAAGCAATGTTACAACCAGAGCCTATCTTTACATCAGGTCCTATAACAGAATAAGAACCAATGACCACATCATCAGCAATCGTGGATGATAGGTCAACAATCGCAGTCTCGTGTATCACTGTGGTAATTCCTGATTAACACACATAATATCAGCACTAACAACCAACTCACCATCAACAGTGGCTTTACCGAAAAACTTCCATAGATTGCGCTTATGTTTAATCAAAGTTACTTTCAATTTCAGTTGATCGCCTGGTTCCACGGGTTTCTTAAAACGTGCATTATCAATGCCAGCGAGATAATATAATTCTTGGGATGAATATAGCTTAGTTGCCGTCTTAAACGCTAACAGCCCTGTGGATTGTGCAAGAGATTCTAAAATTAATACTCCTGGCATAATTGCTCGTTGAGGAAAATGTCCTATAAATTGAGGTTCATTATAAGTGATATTCTTAATACTAACCAAATGTTCCCCAGGTATATATTCAATAACTCGATCTACCAATAAGAAAGGATATCGATGCGGAAGATGACGTTTAATTTCATGTATATCGATCGTATTCAATACTATATCCTTAGATCTTCAAAGAGTTTGGCAACCATAATAGAAACAATGATGACCCTTTGACAAGGGCAGGATATATTGGTGAGGCGTAGCAAATAGATGCTCTAACCCTCTCTTATAGTCTCGAGCCGCCTAAGTCTTTTATCCATAGTACCCATTTTTCGGTATCGCGCAATATTTTTATGCCACTCCCGTGTAAATTCAGCAGGTGCACCTGATGAATATGAACCTGCTTTAGTGATTGATTTGGTCACCATCGTCATACCTGTTAATCGGACATCATCGGTAATTGTCACATGACCACCAATCCCAACTCCACCACCTATGATGCAGTGTTTCCCAATATGTGTACTTCCGGCAATACCTACACAACCTGCGATAGCGGTATGTTCACCAATAATGACATTATGTCCAACTTGAATCTGATTATCCAATTTTACACCATTAGAAATAACTGTATCATCTAAAGCACCTCTATCGATTGTAGTATTAGCACCAATTTCAACATTATCACCAATTTTAACACCTCCTAATTGGGGCACCTTAATCCACTGACCATTATCATCTGCAATTCCAAAGCCGTCTGCACCAATAACCACGCCTGGATGGATGATGACATTTTTACCTATAGATACATATTTACAAATAGTAATATTTGCTGCTAGCTGTGTACCATAGCCTATTTTAGATCCGTGCTGAATCACACAACCATGCCCAATATTAACGCCCTCCTCAATCTCTACTTCATCTTCAATGAATACGTTAGCACCAATGCTGATATTATCATGGCAAATACTATTAGGACTTAGCCAAGCACTTTTATGAATTCCAATGTTTAGATCGTCTTTGGGATATAGAAAACCTGCAACTTTTGCATAGGCAACATAAGGATTTTTAACTAATATAGCATTCGTCAGAACCTGTGACGCCATTTCTGGAACTATCAATACGCCACCAGCCTTCGTAATAGATAAAAATTTTGTATATTTTGAATTAACCAAAAAACTAATATCCGAATTACTTGCATTTATCAATGTTGCAATATTAGTAATATTATGAGTACCATCGCCATGTATAGTTCCATCTATTAGTTTCGCTATCTGTGCCAAAGTAAAGGGCACTAATTTGCTTTTCGTCATTGAGCTTTTTCATGGAGTATTTTAAGTACTTTAGCCGTTATGTCCGCACGGTCGCTAATATATATAAAGCCCTGATAAAAAACCAAGTCATAAGACTCGTCTTTTGCCAACTGGACAATAGTGTTGGCAATATTTTCTTCCAACTTGCGAAGCTCCTCATTTCTACGCATTGATAAATCTTCGCTATATTCATTCTGCAAACGTTTTAAGTCACGTTTGTCAATTAATATTCTCCGCTCTTTAGCCTTAAGCTCGTCTGAACCAAGAATAGAGCCATCTTTAGCCACCTCTTCCTGTGCTACACGTAAATTCTCATGCTTTTCTTCCAAAGACTTATTACGAGACAAAAATTCCTTTTCCAAGCGAAGCAAGGCTTTATCTTTCTGCGGTGATTGCTCCAATACCGCAGTAATATTAACTGCTCCTATTTTCAATTCATCGGCATAAATTGATGCTTCAATCATTGTTAATGAAATTAACAGCCCAATAAATTTTAATGTTTTCATATACATCTCCAAGGTGTTAATTAAAATGTTGAACCTAATGAAAACTGCACGGTATCTCTCCCACCATCACCCACATTAAGCGGTGATGCTAAACTTACTTGGATACCTCCGACAGGAGATATCCAAGTTGCACCGATACCTATAGAATAGCGAAGTCCTTCATCGAAGCTTTTAATGCCACGTCCATAAACATTGCCTGCATCCAAAAAAACAGTCATCCTAAAAGACTTTAGAGTTTTGTCCATAAAAGGAAAGGGTAAAATAATTGCTGCAGTACCAAGAAACGACATACTACCTCCTATTGACTTCTTCTTCTCTTTCTTTTTATCCTTCGGTACCTGCTGTTTCTTAGCTAATTTCTGCGATGCGAACCCACGATCAAGGACAAAAAGTTTATTCCATATTATCCTCCGATTCTCCAATACCTGCCGTTCAGCCGTCTTATCATCATTCAATAAATACCTCCTCCTATTCTTCAATGCCTGCTGCTTTTTAACTAATTTCTGTAATTCGAACCCATGGTCGAAGATAAAAATATTATTCCATAATAACTTCTTATCCCCCGATGTTTGCAGTCTAATAACTAATTTCTGCAATTTGACCATCGTCTTATCCTTAAATGCCTGCTGCTTTTTAACTAATTTCTGCAATTCGACCATATGTTTGGAAGGCATCATCCCATCCCATGATAACCTTTTATCCCTCAATACCTCCCGATTTTTAACTAATTTTAGCAATTCGAACATATTTTTTAAGGGCGGAATCCCATCCCATGATAAACTTTCATCTAATAACCTTTCATCCCTCAATGCCCGTTGATGTTTATATAATTTCTGTGATTCGGCCATATGTTTGAAAGACATCATCTCATCCCATGATAAATTTTTCTCCTTCCATGCCTGCTGTTCAGCCTTCTTACTCCTATTCAATATATCCTTCTTCTTATCCTTAAATGTCTGCTGCTTTTCAACTGATTTATGTAATTTAAGCACGGTGTCAAAGAGAAAGATATTATTCCATAATAACTTTTCACCCTTCAATACCTGCTGATTTTTAAATAATTCGACCATATGTTTGAAAGGCATCATCCCATCCCATGATAACTTTTTCTCCTTCAATGCCTGCCGATTTTTAACTAATGTCTGAAATTCGAGCTCAGTGTCTAAGAACAAAAAATCATTCAATATTAACCTTGTCTTCCTCAATACCTGCTGATTTTCAACTAATTCATCTAATTTCAACCTAGTGAAGACAAGAAAAACACTATTCCATTTTAACCTTTTCTTCCTCAATATCCTCCGATATTTAACTAATTTCATCAATGCGAACATATTTTTTAAGGACGAAATCCCATCCGATAATAACCTTTCATCTAATAACCTTCCATCCATCAATGTCCGTTGATGTTTATATAATTTCTGTAATTCGAGCTCAGTATCGAGGATCCAAAAACGATTCCATGATAACTTCTTATCCTCCCATATCTGCGGTCTACTAACTAATTTCTGCAATTCGACCATATTGTTGAAGGGCGGAATCCTATCCCATAATAAACCTTCATCCCTCAATGCCTGCTGATTTTTAAATAATTTACGTAATTCGACAATACTCTTGGGGGGCGAAATCTCATCCAATAATAACCTTCCATCCCTAAATGCCTGCCGATTTTTAACTAATCTATGT